>JAFGFB010000161.1 GCA_016931315.1 Anaerolineae bacterium | reverse complement strand
TGGTTGAGTTTTGGTTGTGCTAACTTAAGATTACCACGGAGATGAAACTTTTTCCAGCCTTTCTCGATTTGTGGGTAATCACCAAATTCCTATTCCTTGCCAAAGCCTCAAAACCGGGTACAATGCGTTTGGAGCCTGGCTTTCGGCTCCATTATTTATGTATGGGATGAGATGAACATGAATTACCATGAGGCACTCAGATATCTATATAGTCTGGTAGATTACGAAAAACGCCGTATCGAGCGCTATACTCCGGAAGAGTTCCGCCTCGATCGTGTGGTGGATTTCCTGGATTCGCTGGGTAACCCGCATTTGGCATATCCCAAAATCCATGTCGCGGGCACCAAGGGAAAAGGTTCTGTTTCTGCGATGCTCGCATCTATCGGCATGGCTTCTGGCATGAAGACGGCGCTGTATACCTCGCCGCATCTGCACACCTACCGTGAGCGCATGCAGATCAATCGGGAGCCGATTTCGCGCGCCGACATGGCTGCACTACTCACCGAGCTGCGTCCACTCATCGGCGATAATCCTGACTTGACGATCTTTGAGGTGACCACAGCCCTTGCCTTCCTTTACTTCGCCCGCCAGAATGTGGATTTGGCGGTAGTGGAAGTGGGTCTGGGAGGGCGTCTGGATGCTACCAATGTCATTACGCCACTGGCGAGCGTGATCACTTCCATCAGTCTGGATCACACCTATTTGTTGGGTGATACACTCGCAGCTATCGCTGGCGAGAAGGCCGGCATCATCAAGCCTGGAGTGCCGGTAGTAGTCTCGCCTCAACGTGCGGAGGCGCGCGAGGTTTTTGAGACCGTGTCTGCGGCCCGGCATGCTCCACTTACCCTGGTTGAGCAGAGCTGGACCAGCGAAGTGCAGGAGCGTCATTATCATCGCCAACGCTTTGCCCTGCGCCATATCGGAGCGCCGGATGCCTTTGCGGGCGATTATGAGCTACCTCTTATTGGCAATTTCCAGCGGGAAAATGCTGCTACGGCAGTTGCTGCGGCTGCGGTGTTGCGGGAGCATGGGCTGCCACAGTTCACGCTCAAAGCTGTTCGGCAAGGGCTAGAGCAGGTGGTCTGGCCTGGTCGTATGGAAATCTTGCACCGCGACCCCTTGCTGGTTGTGGATTGCGCGCATAATGCCTACTCCTCGGAGATGTTGGTGAGCTCCCTGGAAGAGTGGTTCCCTGGGAAGAAATGGATTCTCATCTATGGCGCTTCTAGTGACAAAGACCTCACCGGCATGTTGCGTGCCCTGCTTCCTGTTACCGAGCATGTGATTGTCACGCGTTCTTACCATCCACGCGCCGTGGCGCCTTATCAACTGGCGGACTTGTGTGCCGACCTGGGTCGTGGCGCGGAAATTGCTATTAGCCCTCAGCGTTCCCTGGAGCAGGCTTGCAGCCGTGCTGGCGCCGAGGTAGGGATTCTTGTAACTGGTTCGGTTTTTCTGGTTGCCGATATTCGTGCTGTATATGCTCAGACAGTGCCATTGAATCTGCCACAGAGTGATTGGGATGATGAGCCGTGGCAGAGCGACAATGTGACGACTTCGCCATAGGATATTGAGGTTAGATGATGGATTGGGACAATTTGCCCATTTTGCCGGATGAATTCTTTGACCCCAGCGATGAGCGGGAGCTGGAGGAAGGACCCTTTGAGGCGATTTTGTTGCCTCTACGGGAGCTCGTCGTTTACCCCCAGATGGTTACACCGCTTTACGTGGGACGTACGCCATCGCTCATTGCTCTGGAAGCTGCATCTAAAGAAGAGTGGCCTCTCGTGACGGTGGCTCAGATTCCTGTTGCCGAGGATTTTGATGACGATGAGGATGCTTATCCTACACCCGAACAAATCTATCGCGTGGGAACTGAGGTCACTATTGCGCGTTCGATTCGTTTGCCCGATGGTACGACGAGCGTCATTGCGCAGGGCTATGCGCGCGTACGGATTCTGGAGTTTATCCAGACTGAGCCTTATATGATCGCACTGGTGGAGAATGTTCAGGAGACTTCTGAGAACACGCCCCTGGTAGAAGCGCTGATGCGCGCTGTGCTGGCGATGTTCGAGAAGGTCGTCCACCTCAATCACAGCCTGCCGGAAGAGGCCTATATCTATGCCATGAACGTTGATGAGCCAGGTTCCCTGGCGGACCTGGTGGCGCAGATGGTGGACCTGAACATTGAAGAGCGTCAGGAACTCCTGGAGACTCTGGATGCCGTTGAGCGGCTACAGAAGATTAGCGCGCACGTGGCTCGAGAATTGGATGTGCTTGAACTGGAAGACCAGATTCAGTCGCGGGTGCAGCAAGAGGTAGACCGTTCACAACGTGAATACTTCCTCCGTGAACAGATGCGCGCCATCCAGCGTGAGTTGGGCGAATCGGATGTGTTTACGCAGGAAGTGACGCAGCTGCGTGAGCAATTGGAGCAAGTGGAGTTGCCTGAGCATGTGCGGCAGCGCGCTGAAGAGGAACTGGCGCGGCTTTCAATGATGCCCCCAATGGCTCCCGAGATTGGCATTATCCGCAATTATCTTGATTGGATCCTCAGTCTGCCCTGGACAAAGGCCACCGTGGATAACCTTGACCTGCAGAATGCCTCTCAGGTGCTCGAGTCCCGGCATTACGGCTTGCCCAAAGCCAAGGAGCGCATTCTGGAATACATCGCCGTGCGTAAACTGGCGCCGGAGAAGATTCGCAGCACCATTCTCTGCTTTGTCGGTCCGCCGGGCACGGGCAAAACTTCGCTGGGACGCTCTATTGCCGAGGCCCTGGGGCGCGAGTTTGTGCGTGTCTCCCTGGGCGGGGTTCGCGATGAAGCGGAGATTCGCGGGCACCGTCGCACCTATATCGGAGCGTTGCCGGGGCGCATTATTCAAACGATGCGGCGCGCTGGCACGCTCAACCCTGTTTTCATGCTCGATGAAATTGATAAACTGGGGCAGGATTTCCGGGGCGATCCTTCTTCGGCTTTGCTTGAGGTGCTCGATCCCGAACAGAATCACGCTTTCTCCGATCACTATCTTGAGATTCCCTACGATCTTTCACAGGTACTCTTTATCACCACGGCTAATATTCTCGATACGATTCCCCCGGCGCTCGAGGACCGCATGGAGGTCATCGAATTTCCGGGCTACACCGAGGAAGAGAAAATTGAGATTGCGCGGCGTTTCTTGATTCCCCGGCAGCTGGACCTGAATGGCTTGGAATCTCAGCCGCCGCGTTTCACCAATAGCACTTTGCACTTGTTGGTCCAGGGCTACACTTATGAAGCTGGCGTCCGGAACCTGGAGCGTGAAATCGGCAGCCTCTGTCGTAAAGCTGCTCGCCGCCTGGCTGAAGGAAAGCGTCCCCTGACCACGATTACCACGCGCACGACCGAGCACTACCTCGGCGCGCCGCGCTATCTCCACGAACGCCTGGAAAAGCAGGATCAGGTGGGGCTGGCGATGGGCATGGCATGGACTCCAAATGGCGGTGACTTGTTGCCGGTGGAGGTAGCGCTTATCCCTGGCAAGGGCGGATTGACGCTGACAGGGCAGATGGGCGATGTCATGCAGGAATCAGCGCAGGCCGCCAGCACTTATCTGCGTTCTCACGCCGATATCTGGAATATTGATTCCGAGGATTTTGATAAGACTGACGTCCATGTGCATCTGCCGGATGGCGCCATTCCCAAGGATGGACCTTCTGGTGGCATCACCATGGCCACAGCCATGATTTCTGCCTTTACCGGTTGTCCCGTAAGGCACGATGTGGCCATGACCGGTGAGATTACCCTGCGCGGACGGGTTTTGCCAGTAGGCGGGCTAAAGGAGAAGCTGTTGGCTGCGCATCGCGCTCGCGTCAAGACCGTGATTCTCCCCAAGCGCAATGAGCCAGACCTACAAGAAATCCCCAAGAATATTCTGCGGACGCTGGATCTGGTGTTTGCTGAGACGATGGAGCAGGTATTCGAGGTAGCCTTGTTGCCGGCGCCCGACGAGCCGGAAGATGAGGCGCAAACCGAGTTGGATACGGATAGCGAGAGCGCTGCCGTGGAATGAGCGCCAGAGAGCCACAGGTATAGAAGCGCGCGGTGCATGAGGAACTCATGCACCGCGCGGTTTTCCTGGTCTCCACTTAGCTTAATAGGTGGGTTTGATCAATCCGTAATCTCCATCCTCGCGTTTATAGACAATGCTTAAGCGCCCATCGGTGGCATCCATGAAGATGTAGAAGAAGTGCCCTAACAGCTCCATTTTCTCCACAGCTTCTTCCGGTGGAATGGCGCTCACCTCGAAACGCTTCACGCGTACAATTTTGCCGCCAAGCATCTCGGTTTCTTCAGCCGCGACTTCCATCGCAGCGGCTTTCTCCACCTCGTCCGGCGTTACTGCCTCGCCCCGGTGGCTCATTTTGCGATCTTTATAGCGTCGAATTTGCCGTTCCATCTTATCCATCACGGCGTCAAAGGCTGAGAAAATGTCTCCTGCACGTTCTTCGGCTCGCAAGACTGACCGGCGGACGCGGATGGTAATCTGTGCGACCATCCGGCGCGAAGCATCGCGCGCATTGGTGGTACTGAGATCCACCCGTACGTCCTCAATATCTGCCAGGTAACGACCGAGTTTTTCCACTTTGTTTTCCACATATTCACTCAAGCGCTCAGTCAATTCCAAATTCCGGTTGTAAATCTGTACGTTCATGACATGCCCTCCTGAAAGATTTGGTAATGGTACAGCTATGGGGCGCGCGCCAGCGTAAAGGCGTTTACCGCTTTTGCACCGGCTTCCAACAGTACAACAGCACATGCATTCAACGTAGCGCCGGTCGTCGCCACGTCATCTACCAGAGTAACGACCAGGCCTGTCAAATCTAGACCCGGGAACACGGCAAAAGCATCTGCCACATTTTGGCGTCGGGCTTCGCGGTTTAAACGGGTTTGTGAGGCTGTATCCCGTACGCGCTGTAATGCTCGTGAGGCGGTGGGTAGGTTGAGTTGTGCTCCCAGGGCGTGAGCCAGCACCAGTGCTTGATTATATCCCCGACGCGCTTCGCGTCTTTTGTGTAATGGCACTGGTATAAGAAGATCACTGGTCATATCCAGACTGCACCAAGCTTTTTTTAGTGGCTCTGCCAGCGCATCGATGACTTGGACACCACCACGGTATTTTAAGGCGTGAATGGCACTGCGAATGGGTTCTTCAAAGAGAAAGGCTGATCGTACCGGGTTGACCTGCAAAGGGTGCTCCTGACACACCATACACGGACCGCTCCCGGTCCAGGGGCGTCCACAGCGTGGACATTGTGCGCCCACATGCAGCGGAATATTGGCAGCACAGGTTGCGCATAACCACGTCCCCACTGTTTGGCATTCTACACATAAGGGGGGCGCAACGAGATCCAGTAACCAACGATAAGACGATCCCAGTTTTTGAATGAGCGCGTCCATAATTTGCTTATAACTGCCAAAGATGTTGCTTGCGTTAAAGCTCCTTGCGCGCCGAGAGCCTGAGGGCTCTTTTACCCACCGAAAAGACCCGAATCTTTGATTTGCAGAACAGCTGGTCCCAGCAATACAATCAAAATGGTCGGGAAGATGAAGAATACCAACGGCAGCATGATTTTTACCGGCGCTTGTCGCGCTTTCTCTTCTGCCCGCTGGCGGCGCTTCATGCGCATCTGTTCCGATTGAATGCGCATGACCTTCGCCATACTGACACCCAGTTGATCCGCCTGCACAATAGCCGCCACGAATGAGGTCACATCGCCCACATCCAAACTGGATGCCATATTCCGCAATGCTTCTCGGCGCAATTTGCCGAGCTGCATTTCTTGTACTGTGCGCGTGAAGGCCAGGCTGAGCTCATTGTCCCACTTCTCCGCAACCTTTGCCATCGCGGCATCGAATCCCAGACCTGCTTCCACGCAGATTGTGAGCAGGTCCAGCGCATCCGGTAACGCCTTGAGGACATTTTCCTGGCGTTTACGAATCTGCGAGGTGAGCATGTACTGCGGCATGATGTACCCGAAGACAATGCCGCCTCCAATCATGAGCAGCTTCTGTCCAAAGCCCGAACCTTCGGACGAACCTGCCATGATCATGCCGACAACGCCGCCGACAACCGTCGTGACCAGACGGATACCGACAAATTGGGCGGGTTTGATTTTGTTGATTACCCCCGCCATTTCCAGTTGGTGGCGGGCTTGCTCTAACAGCTGTTGTGGTGTAGTGCGCTGGATTAACGCGGATAGGCTTTGCATTATCGGCTTGATGACGCGCTCAGTGAACGGCTGCGAGAGCTCGATCTTTTCCAGCGAGATCGGCTCTCCCAGCGCAGCCATTTCTTCGAGCCGGTCATCCAGATTCTGGCTGCCCCCCCTGCCACGTAGCACCAGGAATAGCGTTGCGCCTACCAGCAATAACACCAGGGCGATGATGCCTGCCATGTTTCGTACTCCCTAGCCTTCTCTAGACTTCAATCGAGATGATCTTGTTGATGACAAAATAACCCAGCGCAATTAGAACCAGAGATACACCGATCATGATCCAGCCACACGGGTCTTGAAACATGGGACCGATGAAATCTGGGTTATACATGTAAAGGAATCCCGCCAAAGCAAATGGCAGAACCGTGAGAAGATACCCTGTGAAGCGCCCTTGTGAGACGAGCACTTTGATCTCGCCTTTGATCCGTACACGCTCTCGAATGGTGAAACTGATTGCGTCAAGCACTTCCGCCAGGTTACCGCCGACTTCGCGTTGCACGCTCATTGCGGTGATCATCAGGTCGAGGTCCGGACTGGGCATACGCCGCATCAGGTTCTGCATAGCGGTATCGAAGTCGATTCCTAACTGTAGTTCCATCACGACGCGCCCAAATTCCTTGGCTATGGGTTCCGGCATCTCTTTGGAGATTACGTCCATTGCTTGCAGGGTGCTATAACCGGCGCGTAATGAATTGACCATTAAGTTGAGGCCGTCACCCAGCTGACCGTCAAACGCCTTGAGACGGCTACTTTGCCGCTGTTTGATATAGATGCGTGGCCCAAAGAGTCCCAAAAGGAACCCAATGGGTATCAAGATGGGCCGATTGAGAATATAGAAGAGTAAGGAGGTGCCCAGAGCCGCAGTAACACTGATGACAATATATTCGCCGACTGTTAGTTTAAGGTCGGCGCGTGCCAGTTGTTCCGCGAGGTTGTTCGCAAAGCCGCGACCGGCTACCGCACGATCAACGGCTTTCCCGATCTTTGAGGGGCCTTCGCTCTTCTCTTTTTTCTCCCGCGTTCTCTTGGTCTTACCGCCAATGCGATCTTCAACCAAGTCTTGCCCGGCGGGCTTGCCCCGCAAGACCACAACCAGTAGCACAATGATCACCGCGCCGACAATCAGGAAAAGCCATGTCATCGTCTAGTACTCTCTTTCTTCTACAGCGCGTTAATAATTGCGCAGCCGTTCACCTACACCGAAGACCGAAGGTGGCAGGTGAATTCCCGCCTGCTCGATGCGGTCAATAAACTTGGGGCGGATGCCCGTGGGGCGCAGGCGACCAATGACTTTGCCATTTTCGAAGCCCACTTGCTCGAATTTGAAGATATCTGCGGTGGTGATGACATCGCCTTCCATACCCTGAATCTCGGTGATGGCGACCACGCGTCGCGTGCCATCGCGCAAGCGTTCCAACTGAATAATGAGGTCAACCGCTGCGGCGATTTGCTCACGAATAGCCCGGTGCGGCAGTTCCATGCCTGCCATCAGCACCATCGTTTCCAGGCGCGAAAGTCCCTCGCGCGTGTTGTTGGCGTGCAGAGTCGTCATGCTGCCTTCGTGGCCGGTATTCATGGCTTGCAGCATGTCTAATGATTCGCCGCCACGGCACTCACCTACCACGATGCGGTCTGGGCGCATTCGCAGCGCGTTAATCACCAGATCGCGGATGGTGATTTCACCTTTGCCTTCGATGTTGGGAGGGCGTGATTCCAACGTGACGACGTGATCCTGTCGCAATTGCAGCTCGGCGGCATTCTCGAGGGTGACGATGCGCTCATCATCAGGGATGAAACTGGACAGAACGTTCAGGAAAGTGGTCTTCCCTGTGCCTGTACCGCCGGAGACGACGATGTTGAGCGCCGCGATAACACAAGCTCTCAGAAATTCCATGGTCTCTTCGGTGACTGAGCCTAAGCGTACCAGGTCGGACACTTGTAGAGGTACCTTGAAGAATTTCCGGATGGTCAACACAGGACCTACCAATGAAATCGGGGGAATCACGGCATTGACGCGCGAGCCATCTTTGAGGCGTGCATCCACCTGCGGGCTGCTTTCATCAATACGGCGCCCCAGGGGAGCCACAATGCGTTCGATGATGCGCATCAGGTGTTCGTTCGATTCAAAGGTCACGGAGGTGCGCTCCAGCTTGCCTTTGCGTTCCACAAAGACGTTCTTCGCGCCGTTGACCATAATTTCAGTGACGGTGTCATCAGCCAGAAGTGGCTCTAAAGGACCTAAACCGAGAATCTCCGCTACAATTTGCTCAAAGAGGCGCTCGCGCTCAACACGGCTGAGCACGATGCTCTCTTCTTCCAGAATGGATTCATACATCTGGCGAATAGTGCGACGTACCTCATCGGTTCTGGAAATATCCATGCTTGGATCTAGTTCCGCGACCAGGCGGTTCTGGACCCGGGTTTTGAGGTCCATGTAGGCATCACGTGGAGGGGATGCCGGGCGTCGTTGTGTGGCGGCGGCGCCTCCGTGATCCTGACTTTGACCACCCGCTGGGGCGGGGCTGGGAGATGGGGCCGCAGCCGGTTCTTTTTTCTCAATGCGGCGTAACAGCGACACGATAGTCCTCCTACGCTAAAACCTGACTAGAGCAGACGTCCCAAACCCGACCGGCGTTGTGTTTCGGCGGGTTGTGAAGATTCCTCTGTCTCATCGCTGAAATTTTTGTGGATCACTTGCGCCAATTTGATGATGGCCTGACTGATGGGGGCCCGCGGTTCTTTCACTACAAAGGGAACTCCATAGTTGGCGGCTGTCAGTGCAATCCGCTCATCTAGCGGCACGTGCACGAGCGCTGGCATCATGTTGCGTTCGATGGCTTCTGGTTGGATACCCATGCGTTTGTTATCTACGCTGTTGATGACTAACCCGGCTTTTTCCATGGGATAGTTCATCTTCTGCAACAGTGTGAGGAAATTTCGCGCACCACGAATCTCTGGGATGACAGGGCGCAACAGCACTAGTATCATGTCGCTGAGATCCAGTAGTGCCAGCATCACTTCATCTACCGCGTGTGTGGTGTCAACGATCAGGTAATCGAATTCCTGACGGGTGAACTTGAGGATGGATTTTATCAGACGATTGCCGCCAGCCTCGTCCACTACATCAGCGGTCAGCAGGCTTTCTG
Source organism: Anaerolineae bacterium (assembly GCA_016931315.1). GTDB lineage: Bacteria > Chloroflexota > Anaerolineae > B4-G1 > SLSP01 > JAAZNO01. The sequence continues at coordinate 30,829 of JAFGFB010000161.1, read as the reverse complement.
CGTCTTCTGGGGTTGGAGGTGCGGCGAGAACTTTCACGCCAGAGGGGTGCGGCATCATCACGGTTGCCAGGAGCTCGGCATCCATTTCACTCGCGCGTGAAGCCAGGTCGGCGATGGTGCGCGGGGGCTGCAACTTCATGAAGACGGCAACATCCCCGAATTGTAAGCTGAGGTCAACCAGCGCTACTTTGATCTCTGGTCCCACCGTGCTCTGCAATGCAATCGCCAGGTTCACTGCGGTTGTGGTGCATCCGGTGCCACCCTTGGGGCTGAACAGGGTGATGATTTTCCCCCGGCGTGCCGCTGAACCCAGACTTGCTCCACCGCTACCCATACCGGTTGCCGGTGTCAGAACCTCCGCGCCGCGAATAGGTTTGAGTTTCGCCATTCTATGAATGGCGTCAATGAGCTCATCTGCACTTGGCGGTTTGGTCAAATAATCTCGAGCGCCTGCCATCATGGCGCGACGCATGTAGTCTGATTCGCCTTGCACTGACAGCATGACCACTTGCGCGGTAGGCGATACTTCCAGGAGTTTGCTGGTTGCGGTGATACCATCTATGCCGGGCAGATTGATGTCCATCAGGACAACATCGGGTTGGACGCTCGCGACGGTTTTGACCGCCTCTTCGCCGCTGCCCACCATAGATACCACTTGAATGTCAGGGTCAAACGTGAGCAGCTTACGCAGCTGCTCACGCGTTTCCGCGACATCATCCACAATCATGACACGAATTTTCTCACCAGCCACTGCTTGCTGATCCTCTCTTGCTAGGGTTTATTCTTCGGGCGTCGCTACAACCGTCGGCAGTGCCAGTGGTGTGCGTACGGGGGTTGCCGCTACAGGCAGATCCGAGGGTTGATCGGGTAGCTGGTATTTATCCATGATGTAGCGCAACCACACCGGTTCGGTGATGACCAGGTCCGTGTCAGCGGCAGAACGCAGTACCAGATCCAGGTCTGCGCCCATTTCCAGCAAGTATTTGAGCACCAATGAGTCTTGGGGATAGACCAGCAAGGTTACCGGTTCGATATCCCCTCGCAATACTGGCGCTGCAACCGGCGTTGCTTGAGCTTCCTGCCCGCCTGCTGCGCCGAGCAGCCCGCCCGCGGCTTGCTCTTCATCGGTTGGGGCTTCGGCAGTTACCTCAACTGCTGGTTCGCTCCAGGTGCCGACACGCCAGACGATGGCATTTTGCACAGTCATCACCACCGCAAGATTTGGAATACCCGTGCCCGATTGGTAGACAAAGGCATTCTGCCCGTTCGGCAATGCCTCGAAGCGTCCATAGTCTCCGTTGAGGACTTCTTCCTCTTCTCCGGCAGGCAGCGAGATGAACTTGTTAGGCAAGATGCTTTGGAATTCCGGGTCTACGGTAACCAGCTGGATAGCGGCAATCACATCTACACGATCGCCAGGCATGGGTGCCCAGGCTACCGCCCCTTGCGCATCCATTGGAATGCTGTATGCCACACGTCCGCTTTCAAAGAGCGCTGCGGCAGAACCTTCAACCGATAACATGCCGCCCGGTTGCCCCAACATGCTGGGCGACAGCGGCATGCCGCGGGCAATGTCCATGCGCGCAAACTTCTGGTCCACCTCTTCGGTGGTGCTGAAATATTCCAGTGGCAGAGCTTCTTTGGGCCATTTTTGTAGCACTACCGCCATGTCTTCAACCGTAATCCGTTGCCCGCGCGGGATATCTTGCGCAGCTACCACGATCTCTACCATCTCTATTGGTGGTTGCGTCGGTGTCGCTTCACTTTCTGATGCATTTTGTGCGCTACGCGAGCGCATCCATAAATATCCGCCAACCGCAGCGGCCAAAATCAACAGCAAGATAATGAGTATCAGACCTCGGTTACTGCGCATCTCGGGGAACCTCCTTAACAGTTCAAGCTCATAATTGAGAATCTAGAGCGATATTGTCCGTTCAAATTGGCAATGACTCGCTAATCATACCATTCTCTGACGCTATGTAAAGTTAGATAAGTGTAACTTTAGTGTAGCACGGCTTAACGTGATGTCAATAGTTGTCTGCATTGGGGGCATGTTTCACAAAAGGAATGGACTTTGGCGGAAGATCCTGCCCCGTTTTGCGATTTGTGCCTTTGCGCCGTGCAATGACAACCGAATATTGGTCTAAACTGCTAGCTTGCATTCTCCCGCAGTCCCTTTTCACGTTTGTTCAATTGGCAGCGTGCAAGTTGTGCGCATTCCTTGCCCGATATTGCTGGCAAAATTGATTTGTCCTCCCAACATTTCTATCCGTTCGCGCAAGGGCAACAATCCGAGGCGTGTGGCGTTGGTTGAGGTCAGTGCTTCGTCCAATTCAAAACCGCTGCCATTGTCTTCAATCGTAATGCGCGCCACAGTCTCCCCCATATCCAGGGTGATTTTGATATTGCTTGCCTGTCCGTGTTCGCGCCCAATGTTTACCAGATCCTGAACCAGGCGGAAGATAGTTACTTCCTTATAGCCTACGAGGCGTCGTTCCTTTCCGGTGATGGTCAGCGTCACGCCAGGATAGCCGCTGTCGGTCAGGCCTTCCACATAGCGTTTAAGCGTCGGCATAAGCCCCAGGTCATCCAACATCATGGGGCGCAAATCGAAGATGAAGCCTTTAACCTTTTGAAAGGTGCTTACCACGTTCTTCTTAAGCTCCGCCAGTTCTGCTCTCGCGCGTTCGGGGCTGCGGTCGAAGTAGCGCTCACAGATTTCGGCCTGTAGCACCAGATTGGTCAGTGATTGCGCCGGCCCGTCGTGCATCTGCCGTGAGAGCCGTTGCCGTTCGCGTTCTTGCGCCTCGATGATGCCGGTGACCATTGCCTGCGGTGACTTGGAGGTGGTGGGGCTGGCTGTCGGCAGATCTATCACCGGTTCAGTCTGTTCTAGAACGCGCTTATAGACTTCTTCGATACGCGCCAGATTCTTCTGATCGCTTTGCAGCTTCTCCAATTGCCCGCGCATCGTGAATAGGCGTTGCTGGTTTTCGAGCATCGCTGAATAGGCTGTTTTGATATCCTCGCGTGGTACGGTCTCGAATTGTGATTCTACCTGCCGAACTCGCGCTGCGGCGCGGGCGTTATTCTGTACCAGGCGGTCCACCTCTCCCGAGGTCTGTTGGATAAGCATATCTACTTCTTTGAGGTCTTGCTGCACTTTTTCGTGCCCGCGACGGCAGGCTTCTAGAAACTGATTCCACGTATCATCTGTCATACCTAACCTCCCTACGATTGTTTCGCTTCACGCTCAGGCGCAGCAGAAGAGACCGCTTACAGGCGCACCCACCCACGCCGCAAGGCGTAGATTGCCGCCTGGGTGCGGTCGGCGAGATTCAATTTTGCCAGAATTGATGTGATATGATTCTTGACCGTTTGTTGGCTGATGCCCAGCCGGTATGAAATTTCCTTGTTGCTTAAACCTTCAATGATGAGTTCCAGAATTTGCATCTCTCGCGTGGTCAAAGGTGTGAAAGCATCATCTTCTGGAGTCACGCCGTAACGCTTGTATCCTGATAATAGCCATTGCTCTGCCTGCTCAGGGGTCATGCGTCTTCCTGAAATCACGTAATAGCCTTCAGCGACCGCGCGCACGGTATCTATGAGCTGCATTGGATCAACATCTTTCGAGAAGTAAGCCGAAGCCCCAATGCGAATGGCGTGATAAATCTGCTCTTGGTCGTCGTAAGCGGTAAGGATAATGAAGTTGAGCTGGGGGTTGGCATTTTTGAGCTGTTGAGTTGCGCGTAAGCCATTTATCGAGGGCAGGTTCACATCCATCAGTGTCACATCGGGCGCGACCTTGGGAATGATGTCCAAGGCTTCCTGACCATCGGCGGCTTGGGCGACAACTTCGATATCGGTTTCTGCCGACAATACATCGCTGACGCCCTGTCGAAAGAAGGGATGATCGTCCACGATCGCCACTCGTATAACCTTTGAAGTTGCATTATGTGCGTTCATAACTTATCCTCGTATCCCAAGCCAAAAACGTTATCGAATAGGAAACCATAACCGCTCAGCCAGCTGATGCTGGCTGATGTTTGAAGCTTGCCAATATCAATCTTGAATGGTATTGAAGCGCTGCACGTTGAAGAGTCCCGGGTCCTCATCGTGCAACATCAACCCAAGCAACTGTTGGGTCGCTATGAATGCCCAGCTCAAGCCCCACGGTCCCAGCCCGGTAAGGGTATAGATGTGGGGCGTTTCTGCAAGCTGCCCCACCAGCGGTAATCCATCACTGCTTTTAGCCACCCAACTGGTGTATCTGCGGGTCATGATGGCATCAGGGCAGAATTGCTTTCCGTATTTTTCTATCTGTGTCCAGGGATTTTCTTCAACCTGGGGGGTCCAGGCGCTAAGCCGCCAAAATTCTCCGCGATCTTGAAGTAACACTTGCCCGTCATTGAACAACAGCGGCATGGGAAGCGTTTCACTGGTACGGCATTCGGCAATTTGGACTGGCAACATGCTCAGATGTGGCGCCAGGCTTGGACAGAGGCGCGTTGCGAAAGCGCCCGTTGCAATCACCACCGCTTTGGCTCGCAACGAATTCCGTTTCGCCTTCAAGGTTACCCCGTCGCTGTCGGTTTCCAGGCGTTGCACCTCGGTGCGCGAACGTAGCGTTATCCGCCCGTGCATGAGCAGCCTCTGCGTCATTTCGACGGGATTGAAAGCCAGATCATCGTAGGTCTGCAAACCAATCAGGTAGCCCAACTCCATGGCGTCTTCCAGCAATACATTAAAGCCCTGGTGCGTAAGGCGTTGCACCGAGCGCTGTACCAGAATGGCCTCGGCGCTTGTGCTAATCAAGCGGAAGCTGCCTACCGCTGGGGCTGCCAGTCCCAGACTCTGTGCCGTTGCGGCCAGCAGTTCCAGGTTTTGCGCGCTTAATTCCCAGGCTTCTGTGGCAAAAGCGGGGCCATGTTGCTCTTCCAGCACCGCATGAAATTCTGGGGTGCCCAACAGCGATATCTCCGCGCTGTTACTGGTGGCGCCAGTAGCGACATCGTTGGCATCCAGCACGATGATATTCAGATTCTGCTGTGCCAGATGGCGCGCGATTAATGCGCCTGCCAGACCAGCACCGATGACAGCCACATCACACGTGGGAGGCATGATTGGAGACATAAGCAACCCCTCCTGGCTTGCAGCCGGTCATAATATCTTAAGGCGTTCAGGGCCGCGGTGGCGCGACCACCAACACGGCGCGATCAAAGAAGGCAGCGTTATTGGTGTCTGGATACAGCGGTTCCGCGTATAGACAGGCTGTGATACGACCCGCCGCACCTACCACAACTCTGGGTGACGTGATAGTCACAATACCATCATCTTGATTGATGGTGACTTCACTCCAGCGCGCGTTCGAGCAACCCGCGTTGCCTTGGGCGTCTATTCCTGCCCGGAACTTAATTTGGTCTATAGACGAGAAAGCGTTGGCTCTGACCTGCAGATAGACAGTGCTCCCGGTTGTTGCCGTGACAGTTTGGTAAACCCACGCCCGGAATTTGAGCCACCGGATGGTCTCGATTTTCAGGGTTGAGCCATTGATACGCCGGGCTGGATCGTCAGCTGCAGAGAAAATAGGTTCGGCATAGGAGTTGTGGGGATCATACTCACCCCCAGGTATATAATTGATGTCGGCGCTCCACTCCCATCCCGGGATACGGTTCGGCATGATTCCATCGAATTCACCATTAACCAACTCCACTGGTATGGGCGTCGGAGTATTGGTGGGTGTAGCGGTAGGAAAAGGGGTACGCGTCGGAAGCGGCGTGCGGGTCAGCGCTGGCGGTAGGGTGGGCGTTGCCGTGCCGGCGGGGGTAGGGGTCCACGTTGGAATGACGGTGCGTACTTCTGCAATCTCCAGTGTCAGGGGGGTGACCACCGCCTGTTCTAGGCGTGAGCTGCGCCAGACAATATATCCCATCGCTGCTATGACGGCTATCACCAACACCGCGAGTATCATCAGAATCAGAGTTTGTCCTCGTGTCATGGCGTTGTCCTTTTTTAGTATGAACCTGTTGCGCTGACTGTGCAGCGGACCTGGCAGGCTTACAATCTGCCGTTTGACTGATTAGAGCGCAATACTCTTCAGGTTTGCGCCATTACCGTACCCATAGAACCAGGATCGTAGCCTGGAAGTGCTGCCACGGCGTCGCGGAATACTGGATTGTACAATAGCGCGCGCAATGGCGCCAATAACTCATTCTCCCAATGCTCGCGAGGAATCACCAGATCATAGCGTTCCCAGCTCACCGGCACAAAATCCAGCCCCAATGCCTCAGCCGCAGCGCGTACCCCCATCCCGCAGTCTGCCAGTCCGGTTGCGACATCCACTGCCACGGCTAAATGGGTGACTTCTTCCCTATCATATCCTCGCAAATTGATTGGCGAGATTTCATGTTGTTCCAGGAGATAATCCAACAAGATGCGCGTGCCTGCACCTCTTTGCCGGTTGATCAGCGTCACATCGGGCCGCGCCAAGTCATTGATGGTGAGAATGCCTTTAGGATTTCCTGGAGCGACCATAAAGCCCTGTTCCCGGCGCGTCAATGTGACCACGACAACGGGGGTATCAGGCAAATACTGTGCTAGATGGGGTAAATTGTATTCGCCGGTCTTAGGGTCCAGGAGATGTGAGCCTGCTACATGCGCTTCACCGCGCCGTAATGCCATGAGTCCACCCAGGCTGCCCGCGTTGGCGCTGGCCAGGCGCCGGGAGGGTTCTTGTTCTGCCAGGTATTGTGACATGAGGTCTAGAGTCAAATCGTGGCTGCCGATGGCCAGAATGGTCCGGTCCAAAATCTCCGGGCTCTGATACAGGGCTACACTTACCTCGTCCCCGGCATCTACCCCCTCTTGAAAGCGGGGAATGCGTACCAGCCCATCAGCTCGCACCAGCGAGGTGAGGACGCCAGCGCCGCGTGAAAGTGGCGCTGCCAGCACCCGCTTGCCCACGCGCCCCACCACTACCCGCACGAATTCATCGTCTGCAGCCGGGGAGAGCAGCTTACGCGTGATATGGGCTTTCACGATTTGGGGTTGTGGCTCTGCCAATCCCTGCCACCGGTGTAACAGGGGGCGTACGAATAATTCACCGGTTAATGCTGCCGAAACCGGATAGCCCGGTACACCGATAATAGGAACAGCCTCAGGGCCAATCACGCCCATTACGACGGGGTGTCCGGGGCGCACATTGATGCCATGGACCAGCAACTTGCCCAAAGCAGCAACGACACGAGCGGAGAAATCACCCCGTCCGGCGGAAGATCCGGCATTGAGCAAAATCAAGTCCGCCCATTGCGCGGCCTCAGTTACTGTTGCGATGAGCGCCTCAGGAATATCGGGAACAATGGGGAAGCGTGACGCTTCCCCGCCCCACACCTCGACCTGAGCGCCCAGTACCAGGCTATTGTATTCCAACAACTCGCCCGGGCGTGGATCGGGTCGCGGTGTCACCAATTCGTCGCCTGTGGGGATGACCGCCACCCGGGCGCGCCGTCTCACATTCACCGTCGTGTAACCGGTGCCAGCTAGCGCACCTAAATCTACCGGGCGCAGCCGGTGATTGGCCGGCAATAGCAATTCGGTTGCAACAATGTCCTCGCCCACCGAGCGTATATTTTGCCACCGTGCAAGAGGCGCTTGCAGGAGGATGGCCTCATCTGTACGCTGCACGTTTTCCACCATGACTACGGCGTCAGCCCAGAGGGGCAGCGGGTCTCCAGTATCTACCGCCAGCGCTTGTTGCTCGAGTTCCAGTCGAATGGGGTGCGCCGGACTTGCACCAACCGTATCAGCGGCGCGGAGGGCATAACCATCCATTGCGCAGGCATGGTAGTGCGGCGAAGAAAGCCTGGCCCAAACTGGCTCGGCCGTGACACGTCCCAATGCTTGATCCAGCGGCAGTGTTTCTCCAGGTAAGGGTGACCAGCGGCCAGCATCTTCCAGGGCCTGTCGCAACTGCTTCCAGGCTTCTTCCAGGAAGACTTCACTCAAGTAAATGTCGCGTGTATGTTCCATAGGATTGTTGCATATCGTATAGATTCAATTACCTATATCATACCCCAAGGAGTGCAACGTGACAAGCGACTGAATAATGGGACTTCCGAAGCAGGTCGCTGACCGAAATTGCGTTACGCCCCGCATATTGTTTTTGAAGCGCAAGCAAGGCATTCATCCCAAGGTTGTTACGCAACCCGGTTGCTGCGCAACCCGTTGACGAAGCAGCCAATTCACACAGCGGGCCTTCTACAGGGCGCAGAAGCCCGCTGAACTGCTACGAATGCCCCATACCCCGTAACTGTTCAGGTTCCCACCGAAAAGCGTAAATTTCGGGCTGAAGCCCATTAGAAGATGTGTTTTTAGCTGCCGCGCGCAGCGCGGCAGCTAAAAACACTCTCTATACCTGCGGCTTTAGCCGCTCTTTGTCGTGGCAAACGGAAGAACGCTGAACAGTTACCGTATCCCTTGAAGTTGCGACAGGCTCATGCAGGGTTATAATGACACTACTCTATATTTTGAAGGAGCTCAACATGAGTGCTATGACTACAAGCACGAAGATTATTGCCGGTGCACCTATCCAGGCTGGCGGGCGGCGTTTTTTGCCTTCGGTGATGGTGACCACACTCGAAAACAATGCTGCGGGCGGTATCTTTCATGTCAAGCGAATGCGCCCCATCTCTGTGGTCGAAGAGGGCACGGCCGGCAACCGCTGGCACAATATTCCTGATGTAACTCAAAACATGCTCAGCCAGATGGCTGTTGCTGCCCTTGTCGTGGCGGGTGTCGCATCTTTGCTCCTGCTGTTGAACCATCTGATAAGGAGATGAGCGCTGCGCGTCACAGTGCTGATATTTCATTTTTCTCGAAGGGGAGGTAACGTCAATGGATAAGTTCACTTCTATACTGGACCAGATTGCTGCTACGGTTGATAAGGCAGATGTCAACGTGGTTTTCGGTGAGCCTAAGGAAGTTCAGGGGCGCACGTTGATCCCTGTGGCCGAAGTTGCCTATGGTTTCGGTATGGGACTGGGCGCGGCTTCCGTTGAGTGCGGTGATGCGGCGTGTGTTGATCACGACGACGATGCTTGTTGCAGTGATGAGGAAGAATGCGCTGGCGCGGATGATGAGGGCGAATTCGGCGGCGGCGCTGCCGGCGCCCGAGTGCGCCCATTGGCTTATATTGAGGTGGGGGCCGATAGCGCCAGGGTCATCCCAATTCAGGATGAACAGAAAATCGCGCTCATGGGGATTGCCTTGGGAATGTGGTGTGTCGCTTGGTTGGGGCTGGTGCTGAAATCGCTGTTCAAGAAATGAACTCACTGCTGCCACCTGTGGAACGCTGCCAGAGCGCTGGTCTGACCTGGTATCGTTTTCCGCAGATAATGGATGGGGTGGAGCATGCGCTGCTCACACGCCTGGGTGGCGTCAGCCGCGGGCATCTGGCGGCGCTGAATCTGGGCAGCACCGTTGGTGATGATCCTGCGGCAGTCGCCGAGAATTATCGCCGGGTCTTCGCTGCTTTTGGCCTTCGGCGTGAGGCCGTAGTCACCCCTTTTCAGGTTCATGGAAACCATGTGGTCCGTGTGGGTCCTGAAGCTGGTGGTAGTGTCATTCAGGAGACTGATGCGTTGATTACCGACGCCCTGGGCGTCGCAGTGCTGATGCGTTTTGCGGATTGCGCGCCGGTGCTGTTTTTCGACCCTGTGCGGCATGCCGTGGGACTGGCTCACGCTGGTTGGCGCGGTGTAGCAGCGGGGGTGGTTGTGGCAACCGTGCGGGCAATGCAGGCTTCCTTTGGAACACATCCAGAAGACCTCTGGGCAGGGATTGGCCCGGCGATTGGACCACGCCATTACGCGGTCGGTGCAGAGGTTCTTGCTGCGATTGAAGCCGCCGTACCGCCGCAGACGGTGTTTGCTGAGCGACGTGAAAATCAGGCGTTCCTGGATTTGCCGGCTGCTATCACTGCACAGCTCCATGCCGCAGGGGTAATGACCGTCATTCCATCGCAGCTGGACACTGCGGCGCGTACCGATGAGTGGTATTCACATCGCGCCGAGCACGGGCGCACGGGTCGTTTTGGTGTTCTCATGTGCCTCCGCCAGTAGTAGCGCTTGTGGATGAAATGCAACGCGGCTCCGTTCAAATGGAGCCGCGTTGTTTATAGCTAATCCGGGTCGGTTACGGCAGACCTTCAATCTCGAAAGTGAAACCCCATACGTCCAGTAAGACCGAGTCCACGTCTGTGGGCTTCACAAATTGCAGCTCGAAAAGCTGCTGCCCTCCTGCAGGCAGGCTCCACGGGAGCGCTGGCGTTGCTGCTTGCAAGGTGGCTTGGCCCATGCTCGAAGTCAGTTTTACGTTATCGAATGTCACAGCCAGATTGGATTCGCCAACGTTGCGGATGACACCATTGATCACGATGAGATTGCGCCTGCCATCCACAAAGGCAGAGCTCAATTCGACTTGAGGTTGCCCTGGATCTGGCGCGGGTGGTTGGTAGGGCAATGAGAAACGCGCGCTTTCACTAGAAGTTGGGTCGGCGCGGAAAATCCAGGTGAGTGGCGGAGTCAAATCGCGCGGCACTTGATATCCGGCGCTGCCCATCGCTATTGTTCCGGCGGGCACAAGCGCCAGCAATGGCCCTGCTTCACCCAACGCCGAAGTCTCCGGGTTCAGGGCATAGCGCTGTCCCAAGCCATCTTCCAGAACCATATCGAAGAGGTTGGGGTCTACCGTTGTGGTGCCGACATTTGTAACCTCATACTCAACAATGAAACGCTGTAAGCCACCGTTGTTGGCATCAAAAACACCGGAATCCGCTACCGATATCTGCACCGCATTCACCTTCTGGCTGTTGCTGGATGTGGCGCCCTCCTCTGGTAGATAGCGTGCTTGAACGATCAAGCGATCGGTAGTCGCGCTGCTAAGCAATACCAGGGTGAGACCTGGACGACTTTGATTCAACGCACTGATATCGTTCTCCGGTATGCGCTGTGCTTGTGGACTACCGAAGACAAGTTCTGTCCCGGTGCTCAACGTAACGGTAATCCGCGAAGCGGAATCCAATCCGGCGAGCAAGGTCTCGCTCATTTGTGTGTAAGGGATACCGATCACATAATTGATGACCGTGCCATAGATCCACACCGTCTGGTGATCGGCAACTGCAGGGATAGGCCACCGGTAATCCTCCATCGTGACAGGTGTGATTGTAAATTCTTGATCTTTCACGCTGAGGTACAGGGGCACTGCTGCCGGCAGCGGATTCCCGTTTTCCTGTAACACAATCATCTCTGCTGGCAGGTCTGGTGGTGAGATGAAGGTTGAGATTTTCTCAACGGCCTGTGGCTCCGCTCCCCCTGTGGGTTGTGCGCGTTGATTACTGAGCAGCGTACCGATTGCCGCCGCGATGATCAACAAAACCCCCAGAACGATGAGCAGCAGCGCCCAGGTGGGAGGAAATCCCCGAGATTCCGCGTGTGGATCAGGCGGCAACGGCGGAAGACCGGAAATCGGTTCCGCATGGGAGGTCGCCGGCGTGCATGACGTATCCGTGGGGTATTCGGCAGCCTGCGGATGTGGGAATGCCTGTGATGTCTCTTCGTGAGGTCTAACCTCTGGTGTGTCGAGCATAGTATCCCTTCCTGTTGCTAGGGAATGGTGGCAGGCAGCGTTGAGGGCACGATACGTACTTTCACTTCTGGCGTACTTGGGTCCACCAGGCGATCCAGGCCCAGCAGCGGAATCAACAACCGCACAGCACCGGGGGTGGGCACAGTAAACGACTGTTGTCCCTGATCATCGGTGTAACTGCGCGCCATTTCCTCATTGCTGACGGCGTGTAGCACCCGGATAAAAAAGCCAGGAACACCCTCACCTGCACCAAAAAGCCCGTCGTTATTGGTATCATAGAAGACGATCACACGGAAGGTGCGGAACCCCGAGGGGGTTGGCGTCGGTACAATCGGCGTGGGCGTTGTAAGTGGACGGAACGAAAGCGTCACGTTCTCTGTCGCGGGTGCTGATGTGGGTGTGGCGACCGGTGAGGAAGGCGGTTGGGGAGTGCGTGTTGGCACGGGTGTGATATCTTTATCCACCGGCTGTGAAGTGGGCTGCCCGGCGGCAGGTGTTCCCGGCACGGTCATTGTGCAGCGCAGATCGTAATCGCTATTGGCTGTGTCGCGCAGGTCCATGCGCCCGCCGTGCCCTACCAGCAAATATAACCAGCCTTCATATGAGGCATAATAACTCAATCGGCTGCTGTAATCGCCCAATGAGCGGTCATCGTTGCCAGAAACCAGGTTACGATTGGCATCGTAGAGGATCATGTTGGTATCAACGCCAGGGCTTAGCTCCAGGGTTTCGCAGGCGAAGAAAAGCCCAGGTTTGATCCATAGCCTGAAATAATCATTATCAGGGCCAAGTCCGCCCCAGGGAACGAAGTTGAGACTGTAAGTCACACCGGGGGCAACGGTGGTTGCCGTATCGAAATCGAAGTTGGGCTCATATTGATCAAAGCCTGGAATCCAGGTGGGCGCTGGCGTGTTGGTGATCGTTGGTGCTGTGGGGGTTTTGGTGGGGGTCGGTGTGTTAGTGGGTTGCACGCTGCTTACCACCAACCGGTAAGTTCCGCCACTGCACTGCTCGCTGTACTGTGAAATTTCAAAGTAATACGGTCCCGTATTAGCAGGTAAAAGTACTATCGAGGCCGAGTTTCCATCAAAGGGGTTGGCATCGGTAATGACGATATTGCGATCTCGATCATAGACCACCATGGCAAGGTTATAGTTGCCAACGCCATCTGGAATTGCCTGTACGCGGTATTCCCATCCGACAATGGCATTGTCCAGGCGGAAGAAATTTTTCTGGGGCTCAATCTCGGCCCCTTTTCCACCCACTGCTAACGCCAAACCAGTATAGTTGGCGATCATCGCGGCATTTTCGATGGTCGTGATATTCGGGAGAGTGGTTGTTGTGGTGGTTGCCAGAGTACACATGATGGCGGCAGCTTCGAGATTGCGGTATGCAAAGATGTTGGGCGCAAACTGACGCACCGGTTGACTCTGGACCGGATTCACTATGGCAGCGATGGCCGTCTCACGGTGCGCTAGCATCCCATTGCCGATGAAGGCCAACGCGCCGATCAGGCCGGCGATACCCGCAAGCCAGAGCACCTTTTTTGCATTCATCATCTCCAGCCTCCCTTATGCCTTATAGATCATTATGATCTTTGCAGGTTGTGTAAGGCATTCTTGGCAATTGATTAAAGCATACATGCTTATTGTAGAAATGCAATATGGCATAGAAACGTTCTCAATGCTCAGCTGCCGGCTCAAGCGGCGCCATGCTGGCAAGGAATTGTTTTACGCCGATGCGATTATCAAAGAACAACACCGTGACGATCTCTTCATTACCTTCAATCACGCTTTCCTGCACTGCGCCATCCCCAAACCGGCGATGGTGGACCCGTTGCCCACGCTGGAAACGGGGTTGGATGCTGGTCCGCTCACGCCGTGCCGGGGCGGCTTGGGTGGGAGCCGTTTTCCAACTTGATCCTCCCCAGCCCTGTGAGCGATTGTTGCTACGTGCTTTGGGGTTAGCCAGTCCTGTGTTTGGCAGATCACCCAAAAAGCGCGAGGGTCCTGTGGGGTCTGAATTTCCATACCAACCACGCCGGAAAGCATAGCTTAGGTAGAGTCGTTCTTCAGCGCGGGTAATGCCCACGTAGAAGAGGCGGCGTTCTTCTGCGACCGCTTCGGGCGAATCTTCGATGGAGCGGCTATGGGGCAGCAACCCTTCTTCTAATCCTGTAATAAAGACGATGGGATATTCCAGGCCTTTGGCGCTGTGCAATGTGAGCAGCGTCACGGCGCGCACTTCCTCGTCAATATCGTCCACATCTGCTACCAGGGCCACCTCGGTGAGGAAATCAATGAGTGTGAGATCAGGTTTCTCCGCAGTCACAGCGCGCAGTGCCAATACATTTTCCCAACGGGATTCGCCCTCATCCGAGCCATCCCGTAGAAAAGATTGGTAATCAACTTCTCCCAGAATGCGGTCCAGGAGTGCGACTACTGTCATGCTCTCACGCGCTTCCTGCCATCCGGCTACGAGTGAGAGAAAGAACTGCACGGGGCGTTCAGCGCGACTGCCCAGTGCTCGTTCTTGAAGCAATTGCTGTGCGGCTTGATAGGCGCTGCAGTTCGCCTGTGTGGCGCTTTCCACAATGGTTGCCAATGTTCGCGTCCCGATGCCTCGCGCCGGCACATTGACCACCCGCTGAAAACTGATGTTATCATCACTATTTTGGGCCAACCGCAAGTAAGCCAGCACATCTTTGATTTCCTTGCGCGCGTAAAACCGCACGCCACCAATCAACCGGTAGGGCAATTTTTCGCGGATAAAGGTTTCCTCCAGGGCGCGGGATTGTGCATTCGTGCGGTACATCACCGCAATCTCGTTCAACGCTTTTCCGGTGCGTTGGAGGCTTTGGATCTCTCGCGCGACAAACGCGGCTTCTTCTTGCTCATCATAGGCCTCTCGCAGCGTGATGGTGGCGCCCCCCTTCTTCTTCGTAAAGAGCTGCTTGGGTGTGCGGTCGGGATTGTGAGCAATCACAGCTTGCGCGGCATTCAGAATCACTTCTGTGGAACGGTAATTCTCGGTCAGCAAAATCTGTGTCAATTCCGGATAGTCCTGCCGCAGCCTGCGAATATTGCGGTAGTCGGCCCCGCGCCAGGAATAAATGGATTGGTCTTCATCTGCTACTGCATAGAGGCTTCGATGCTCCTGGGTGAGTAAGCGCAGAAGCACATATTGCGCCAGATTGGTATCCTGAAACTCATCTACCAGGATATAGCGGAAGCGTCGCCGGTATTTCTCGAGTAGCTCTGCTTCTGTCTGGAACAGGCGCACCGGTTCTACCAGCAGGTCATCAAAATCGAGGGCATTGCTGCTTCGTAATGCAGCCTGGTAGCGCGTAAAAGCGCGTGCTACAATCTCGTCATGATAAGTGCGGATGGGGTACTGCTCAGGCGTTAGTAATTCATTCTTTGCCTGAGAAACGGCGTTGAGCAGCGCAGCGGGGCGGTATTTCTTATCGTCAAGGCCCAGTTCTTTCACCACAAGCTTCATTAGGGCGAGCTGATCATCGGCATCTAAAATCAGATAGTCGCGTGAGAATCGGGTGTGCTCAGCTTCTCGCCGTAGGATGCGCGCGCAGGTGGCGTGGAAGGTCCCCACCGACATATCCAGAGCGGTTTCTCGCCCAACCATGGTGGTCAGGCGTTCGCGCATTTGGCGTGCGGCTTTGTTGGTGAAGGTGACGGCAAGTATCTGCCACGCGGGCGTCTGTATCTCGCTCAACATCCAGGCGATACGATGCGTGAGCACGCGAGTCTTGCCGGAGCCAGGTCCCGCCAGTACCAATACCGGACCATCTGCGACGGTGACTGCCTCGCATTGCTGAGTATTGAGGTTGCGTAATAGTGGATGTGTTTGATCTACCATAATGGCGCTATTGTAACACGGAGAAACTAACCCGCAACCATTTTGAGCCTGCAGCTACCGCCTCTGATGTGAAATGCGTTTCCTCACCTGCGTAAAGCCCTGCCGCGAAAATCCATTTTCTTGTACGCTTCGTAGAGGCGCCTGAAATTGTCACCCCCGGCATGAAGTGTACTCACATCCTTGTTTTTATTGACAGACAGTTTCTTCGTGGTATGATAATGATGTTTAGCACTCTTTTGCTTGGAGTGCTAACATATGCCCGTTTTGTTGTGCAGACTCGGGGGAATTTCGTATGGAGACGCCGGAACTTACACACAGGCAAGCGCAGTTACTTGGGTACATTGTCAAGGAACATATCCGTACTGCTGCACCCGTAGCCTCGCGGCTATTGGTGGATTACTATAACCTTGATGTCAGCCCGGCGACCGTGCGCAATGAAATGGCACGCCTGGAGGAACTCGGCTACCTTTCACAGCCCCACACTTCTGCCGGTCGCGTGCCCACGGAAAGTGGCTTCCGCTATTTTGTCGAACGCCTGATGGAAGAGCAGACGCTGCCCCTAGCGGAGCAACGCCGTATCGCTCACCAGTTCTATCAAGCGCGGGACCATGTGGACGAATGGTTGCCATTAGCGGCTTCGGTGTTGGCCAGCGCCACACGCAGCGCGGCGTTGGTGACTCCTCCCCTGGCGGTGACCGCGAGTTTTCGGCACATCGAGCTTTTGAGCACTCACGGGCGGGCTGTGCTTCTGGTCCTGGTGCTTGAGGGCGGCGCCGTGCGGCAGCAAGCATTGGTTTTGCCAGAATATCTGCCTCAGAACACACTTAGCGATATTGCAGACCGGTTGAATCAATCGTTTAACGGGTTGACTGCCGAGGCGATTCATCAGCGTCTTGCAGAATTGGCGCCTCTGGAGCGAGATTTTGCTCAACTTGTGCTCGGCCTGATGGTGGAGGCGAAAGAATTACCCTCCGAGGCGGTTTATCGTCATGGGCTTTCGCAACTGCTGCAGGAACCGGAATTTTCTGAAGGTGAAGAGCGTTCGCAGGGCTTGATTCGAGTCTTGGAGGAGCAGAACCTGTTGCAGGCAGTTATTGCAGACGCTTTAAGCCCGGCGCTCGGCATCGGCGGTATGCGCATCCTTATTGGAGGCGAAGGGCGTTGGGATTCGTTGCGTGCTTGCAGTGTCATCCTGACCCGTTATGGTGTGGCGAATTATGCAACCGGTGCGCTTGGCGTTGTGGGACCGGTGCGGATGGCCTATGGGCGCGCTATCTCAGTGCTGCGATTTGTCGCGGATGTGCTTAGCGAGCTCACCTATGCGACTTTCAGTCCGGGGGAGCGCGACCTGACTGATCCGCATTTCCCGCTCGATTTCGAGGAGCAGATTTAGTTCGGAGTTCTCGCGCGACGCGCCCTGGTCGCATCGCGCGGGACTCCTCAGCATTTCCCTCCCTGGCGACTTGCTGCTGGGAGGCATATCCCTCTCTTGGAGGAATGGTGTCATGGAAGAACCTGAAGTGCAATCGTCAGAAGATGCTGCTGCGGATCAGGAAACCGTTATTGATTCGGCAGTAGCGCCATCAACATCCTTGTCGGATGAACTCGCGCAACTCAAAGCTGCGCTTGAGGCTGCCGAGGCCCAATCTGCCCAGAACCTGGCCGGTTGGCAGCGTGCGCAAGCAACCTATGAGAATTATCGCAAGCGCACGGAGGCAGAGCGCGTTGAGTGGACGGCGAACGCCAACATCATTCTATTCGCGCGGCTCTTGCCCGTCCTTGATGACTTTGAGCGCGCTTTTACCAATCTTCCTGAAGCATTGCGGGATGAACCGTGGGCTAATGGTGTGCGTCTCATTGAACAGAAATTGCGGCACGTCCTGACTCTTGAAGGTGTCGAACCTATTGTTATCCAACCGGGTGACCTCTTTGACCCCTTTTTCCACCAGGCTATTTTGCAGCAGGCGGTTCCGGGGTTTGCAGAAGGACAAATCATTGCTGAGGTGCAGCGTGGTTACCGGCTAGGGCAGCGCGTTGTGCGCCCGGCACAGGTTGTCGTTTCCCAGGGCCTCGAAGAGGCGGCACCCACAGCGGCGGCGCCTACCGAGGCGACGCCTGACAAGGCGGAATAATCCCCTCGCCCCATCGCGTGCCACAAAGGACAGGTATTTATGGCAGATAAGGATTATTATAGCGTTTTGGGAGTCTCTCGCGACGCCAGCCCGGAGGAGATCAAGAAGGCGTACCGCCAGCTGGCGCGCAAATTCCACCCCGATGTAAGTAGCGAGGCCGATGCCGAAGAGCGTTTCAAGGAAATCAATGGTGCTTATGAGGTGCTCTCCGATCCAGAGAAACGCCAGATGTATGATCGCTTTGGCACTGTTTCACCGGCCGGGAACGGCTTTGGTGATTATCGAGACCCCTTCGATATCTTCGCGGAAGTCTTTGGTAACCTGGGCGGAT
The DNA here is from genome assembly GCA_016931315.1 of Anaerolineae bacterium. GTDB lineage: Bacteria > Chloroflexota > Anaerolineae > B4-G1 > SLSP01 > JAAZNO01. Next base: position 12,847 of record JAFGFB010000161.1, on the reverse strand, counting down.
TTGGCTTTGGCCAGGGACGTCAGAGTGCGCCACGGGGACGTGACCTGCGGGTCTCTTTGGATATCACCTTTGAAGAAGCGGCTTTTGGTGTCGAGAAAACCATCGAAGTGCAGCGGTCGGAAGTCTGTGATACCTGCCATGGCACTGGGGCAGAACCCGGCACACGCCCTGAGCGTTGTCCCGATTGTAACGGCGCTGGCAAAGTGCGTCGCACCCAGCAGACCTTCCTCGGTGCTTTCGTCAATATCACGCCTTGCCCTACCTGCAATGGCACTGGCACGATTATCCGCACCCCGTGTCACACCTGCCATGGGTCGGGACGGGTGCGCAAGGCGCGTCGAATTCCGGTTCGCGTACCGGCGGGTGTAGATGATGGAATCAGCATTCGGCTCGCTGGCGGCGGGGAACCCGGTGAACATAATGCCCCGCCCGGTGATTTATACGTGGGCATTCGTGTTCAACCGCATCCCTATTTCAAACGTCGGGATAACGATGTCATCGTTGAATTGAAGGTCAATATAGCACAGGCAGCATTGGGGGCAGTGGTCCCCGTACCCACCCTGGATGGCACGCAGGAAATCACCTTGCAGCCAGGGACACAGCCCAACTCCGTGATACGGCTGCGTGGATTGGGCGTTCCGCACTTGCGCGGTAATGGGCGCGGTGATCAGCTTATTGTTGTACAGGTTGCTATCCCGACTAAACTGAATGAGTCGCAACGTCACCTCCTTGAGAGCCTTGCCGAAAGCCTTGGCACAGCTGTGGTTGTTGAGGAAAAGCAGGGGATTGTGGACCGTATCAAGGATGCGTTGGGGTTGTAAAAACTTGCTTTGAACTGCTACGAATGTCCATTCTGCTGGAGGGGACTTGTATGGAGTGGCTTGAAGTTAAACTGACCGTTGAAGCTGAAGCTGCCGAGGCCGTCGCTGAAGTGCTTAGTCGTTATGCGCCTCAGGGAGTGGCCATTGACCTGGGCACCGCTTCGGCTGCCGAGCAGGTCACGGTACGGGCCTATCTTGCCCATGATGAGACGCTTGCCGAGCGCCAGCGCCAGGTCGAAGAGGGGCTTTGGCACCTCAGTCAGATTTGGCCCATGCCGGCACCCACTTTTACCTCTATTGCCGATCAGGATTGGACGGCTTCATGGCGCGAAACCTTGCCGGTGCTCCATCTTGGGCGCCGCATCGTTATCAAACCTTCCTGGCGTGAATACACTCCCAAGCCTGATGTTACCACGGCTGACGAGGTCGTTCTCGAACTGGACCCGGGGCAGGCTTTTGGCACGGGGCTGCATCCCACAACCCAATTATGTCTTGAAACCCTTGAGACGTTGGTTCAACCGGGTATGCGCATCTTAGATTTGGGGACCGGAACGGGCATTCTCGCCCTGGCGGCTGCGAAGCTGGCCTCCCCCCTGGAAATCCTTGCTGTAGATAACGACCCAAACGCTATCGCCGTAGCGCGGCGTAACGCCAGAATGAATGGCGTCAGCGCTAGCATTCGACTTTTGCACGGTTCGCTGAACGAAGTCAGCGGTACGTATGATCTCATTCTAGCGAATATTCTGGCGCCTGTTATCATCGAGATGGCGCAGCTCGGTTTAGGCGCGCGATTGCGTCCTGAGGGCAAACTGGTCGCATCGGGAATTCTGGTTGAGCAGCAGGCGAGTGTGGTGCTTGCTTTGCAACAGAACGCCATGGAACTGTTGAGCGCCCAACACAAAAGCGATTGGGCGGTGCTGGTTGCCGGACGAGCACGCTCGGTGTGAACGCAGCATTAAATCGTCATTTGAAAATCGGGGGGCTTGCGCATGTGCAAGCCCCCCGATTTGATTACATTGGATTATCCCTCGACGTCTTCATCTCCGGCACGACGCTTGTGCCGGTAAACGATACGCCCTCGAGTCAAATCATACGGCGAAAGCTCCAATCGTACACGGTCACCAAGGAGGATGCGAATGTAATACTTTCTCATCTTACCGGAGAGATAAGCTAAAACCTCATGCCCGGTATCCAACTTGACCTTGAACTGCGTCGCGGGCAATGCCTCGACGATGATGCCTTCAACAACAATTTTATCTTCCTTGGCACTCATGCAGTGAGCCTCTTCTTCCTCTCAAAACGCTCTACACGTAGAACTAAGCTATGATTACGGCGATTCGCAGCACAGCAGCTTAGGCTTCGGTGCTATCTTCAGCGCCCTCTTCAACGATGTCTTCAACGATGTCTTCTGGCGAATTCTCGGTCACATCCGCAATGTCGCTGGTAACTTCCTCGACATCTTCGGTCTCCTCACCTTTAGTGAGGCTCTCGCCCTTGGCAAGACCCTCGCCCTTGGTGAGGCCTTCACCTTCAGTGAGGAAATCATCTTCCTCGTCGAGGTCCTCGGTGTCGGCAGTCTCTGCCATTTTCTGCTGGGCTTGCTCTTTAGCCGCTGCCCGAACTGCTGCCTCGGCGTACCATTGTTCCCACTCTTCGCGACGTACCTGACGCGCGCTCAATCCGATGCGGCGGCGGTCTGGTTCGATCCGAATGACTTTCACCAGCACCTCAGTGCCGATGGTGAGCTCCTCCCGCTGTTCTGGGGCGAGCAATTCGGAATTGTGCAGTAAACCCTCGACACCCGGTTCCAGCTCAACGAAAATGCCAAAATCGGCCATCTGGCTGACCTTGCCTTCGGCGAGTTGCCCTACTGCGTAACGTTCTTCCGCAGTTTCCCAGGGGTCTGGAATGAGGGCTTTGATGCTGAGCGCGATACGCTGGCGTTCGCGGTCTATGCTTAAAACTTTTACCTTGACCCGTTGTCCGACGCGATAGACATCCGCCGGATTCTCGATGCGTCCCCAAGAGAGCTCGGAAACGTGCACCAGTCCATCCAAACCACCCAGGTTAACGAAGAGGCCAAAGTTGGTAATCTGGCTCAATCGTCCGCTACGCACCTGCTCAGGCTCGAGCTCTTCCAGCAATTGCCGGCGACGCTCGGTCCGCCATTCCTTGGCGGCAGCCTGTTGCGAGAGAATCAGGCGCCGACGACCACGATTGACCTCAATGACTTTGAGCAGCATCTTCTTGCCTACCAGAGCGCCTAAGCGACGATAACGTTCAGAGGCTTGCCGAATACGGCCGAAGCCGATGAGCTGGGACATGGGGACAAAACCGCGCAGACGCCCAAATTCAACCGTCAGCCCGCCACGATTAGATTCCAGAACCGTAGCTTCGCAGACGGTTTCATCATTCTTCATTTGCTCAGCTTTGAGCCAGTCTTCTTGCTGCTTGGCTTGCGAAATCGAGAGCTCCACGTTGCCATCGTTGTTGCGCGGTTGCACCACGATAACCGGGATGGTCTGTCCGATTTTGAAATCTGCCGCATTGGTCAGATAAGCCAGGTCAGCGACCGGCACGATGCCATCGCGTTTCGTGCCAATATCAACTACCAGCCCATCCTCGCGCTGTTGCATGATGATGCCTTCACGCAGTTGGCCACGACGAGGCTCGTCAAAGCCCAGGGCGCCTTCTTCCAAATTCTCCATAGTGAGGGGTTCAGTCTCAGCAACTTCACCCTTGCGTTCTTCAAATTCCAGTTCCACTTCCAGCTCCTCACACCGCACCAGGGGCAAATTTCCATTGGCGGCATTTTCCACAAACTGAGCCGTATTCTATCATACCAAGGGAGATTGTCAAACCAGCGGCTATTCATAACTGTTCACGAAAAACATTTCCAGAACCGCGCCTGGTTGTCAATCCCGCGCTGCAATAAATTTTCAGGCCAATCCTTATTGGACCCTTAGATTACAGAAGCCTGACAGGGCGCGCTTTCCGGATAGATTCTTAGCCGGCGATACTTTCGGCGCCATCTACTGGGATGACTGCGCCGGAAAGCCAGGTGATGCGCGGATCCGCCAGAGCCACGATCACGGCAGCCACGTCTTCTGGCGTGGTAAGCCGCCCTGCGGGATGCCGAACCGCAACTTGCCCCAGCATCTCCGCCGCCCCGGGAATCACTCGTGAGGCCGGTGTATCTGCTACCCCCGGCATAAGGCAATTCACAGCGATGCCGTGAGGCGCCAGCTCCAGAGCCAGCTGGCGCATGTGGCTTTCCAGGGCAGCCTTAGCTGCGGAGACTGCGCCATAGGGTTTGATCACGCGCTGCGCCCCAGCGCTGCTTAGCGCGAAGATGCGACTGCCAGCGTTCAGAACACCCGCGCGCAACAGGTCCTGCGTCCAGTAGACGAGGCTGTGCGCCATGACTCGCAAGGTCATGACCATCTGCGCCTCTGTGATTGCTGCCTCAGGGTCTTCGGTGATGAAAGGTTTCAAACTGCCAAAAGCCAACGAGTGTAACATCAAGTGCACTGCCGGATACTCTTGATCGCGCAAGGTTTGTGTGATGGCATCCACTGTTTGCGTGCGCCGTTGGTTGTCCGCGGCATTACCATTGAAGAACAGGGCTTTGCTTCCGGCTGCTTCGATATCGGCTCGTACGGCGTCGGCGCGAGCTTGTGTGCTGCGGGAGTCGAGATGTACACCGAAGATATGCATGCCGGCGCCTGCCAGTGCACGGGCGGCAGCTGCCCCAAAACCACTGGAGACGCCCAAAATCAGTGCCCATCGTCCCTGAAGGTTTGCGGATGTCTTCATTGTCAGGTTCTCCTCTGCCAAATTCAACAGAATTGATGCGGCTGTACCTGGGTTCGGTACGGGGACAGCTTACAAATCGGGGCCCATGCTGGGATCGGTGTCGCTCAAGCCTTCTGCCAATCCGGGTACTTCACGCTCGATAGCTTCCGGGTCCTGCCCCGCTTCCAGGCGGTCCACAACTTCCTCGAATTCTTGTCCGAGGTCTTCCCCTTCATCCCCCATCTCGCTCATCATCTTGCGCATAAAGCGCCCGATACTTTTGGGATCATTTTCGTCAAAATCACCCAAAGCGCTGGGGTCTGCCATACTCTCCATCCGGCCCTCTTCTGAGCGCAACACGCGCACACGAGAGATTAACCGCTGAGGATTGCTTGCGCCACAGTAACGACACGTCGGGTTTCCCTCCGCGGCCTCGCTATAGGTGCGCCAGAAGACAGAGAAACGCCGCCGGCATTGTGAACAACGATACTCATAGATTGGCATCTCTTTCTCTCCTGTGCTGAATGTGGTATAGTTACAAATACCGCAATTTTGCGGGTCAAGCGTTACCTGCCGTCTACGGTATTATACCAGAAACGTTGAGGAATGAAGCATGGGTGAGCAGTCAATACGTGATCCGTACCATCCGGAACATTTTCCAATTGTAATTGTTATTTCCGGCCCTTCTGGCGTGGGCAAGGATAGCGTATTGCAGGAATTACAGGCGCGGGGTTATCCCTTCCATTTTGTCGTGACCGTGACATCGCGTCCGCCACGTCCCCAGGAAGTCCACGGCGTTGATTATGTTTTTGTCTCTGAGGCGGAATTTGAGGCAATGATTCGTGAAGATGCTTTATTGGAACACGCCCTCGTCTATGGACAATATAAGGGGGTTCCCAAACAGCAGGTGCGCGAGGCGTTGGCGAGTGGCAAGGATGTGGTGATGCGTTTGGACGTGCAGGGCGCTGCCACGGTCAAGCGCCTGCTACCCGAGGCGGTGCTCATCTATCTGAGTGCGGCTTCTGAAGAAGAACTTATCGCGCGCTTACGGGCGCGTGCTTCCGATACTGAGGTGCAAATTCAACGCCGCATCCAAACGGCACAGGAAGAATTGCGTTGCCTGGGAGAGTTTGATTATGTGGTTGTGAACTCTGAAGGCGCCTTGGACCAGGCAGTCGATACTATCCTGGCAATCATTCAAAGTGAACATTGCCGGGTTCATCCCCGCATCGTCTGGCTATGATACCCCGGATGGAGTGATGCCATGCGGCCTCCTATGGATTTACGGGTTGGTGATATCGTGATTCTCCGTAAACCGCACCCCTGCGGCGGCGTGATGTGGCGTATTGAGCGTGTCGGCGCGGATATTGGCGCGGTCTGCTTGACCTGTCAGCGCTACATACTCGTGCCACGCAGTCAATTTGAGATTCGTATCAAGCAGTTCCTGGAGCGCGGTATCGCTACAGAGACGTGAGGGGGGCATGATCTTCCCACCCCGCCGACGTTTCTTATTCCTCTATTCTACTACTGGTGCAGGCCATCGTGCGGCTGCATTGGCTATTCGCGATGCACTGCACTCCCGTTACGGAAGCCGCGCCGAAGTTACCCTTTGCGATGCTCTGCAAGCGTTACGCCTCTGGCCCCTGAATCGTTTCCCGCGTTGGTGGCCTTTCATGGTACGATTGAGGGGCGTCCCATGGGGAGTCTTTTATCGCCTGACCAATGCCCCGGCTTTGCAGCAAATGCTCGCGCGCTTGCTGTTACCCTTGACCGGCGCTGCTGTTGAGCGACTGCTACTTGAAAACCCCGCCGATGTTGTGGTTAGCCTTCATCCCCTGTTTACCCACACATTTGGCCGCGTGTTACGGCGCCGCGTACAACCCGCGCCACTGATAAGTGTGGTTCTTGACCTGGTGAGCATCCATGCGGCATGGTGCTCCCCTGATTGCGTGCGGATTTTTGTGCCTACACCTCAAGCCGTGGCGCGCGCGTTTGCCTGGGGCATTCCTCCTGAGCGTCTGGAATGTGCGGGATTACCCATCCACCCGCGTTTTGTTGCTACTGCACAATTAGAGCCGGCTGATGTACGTGCGCAGTTGGGATTGCCAATACAAGGGCCTGTGATTCTGGTGGCAGGTGGGGGGGATGCCGGTGGTCCGGTGTTCCAAGTCATTCGTGCTGTAGCGGCGAGATCGCCTGAGGCCTGTTTGGTGGTCATTACGGGAAACAACACCAGGCTTCGCCAAGTGTTGGCGGAACAGACCCGGGTGGTGCGTGTGGAGGGATTCGTCGAGAACATGGACATGTGGATGCGGGCGGCTGATGTGCTTTTGACCAAAGCGGGCCCCAACACCATCGCAGAAGCGCTGGTCATGGGTTTGCCTATGGTGCTGTATCACGCCATTCCGGGCCAAGAAAAGGGTAACGTGGAGTGGTTGCTGAGTCAGGGCGCGGGCTTCTGGGCGCCGGACCCGAAGCGTGCCGCGACCGCAATAACCACATTGCTCAACGAGCCTCGACTGCGCACTGAAATGTCGGCAGCTGCCCGTGCGTTGGCGCGACCTGCCGCGGCTATGGCTATTGGCGAGGCCCTGTGGGAGTTGGCAGACCAGGCGTAGGTCAATTTATCGTCTACCCAACTGCTATGAATGCCCCACCTCGGGATTTCATAGCAGGTCGCTGACCGAAATCGCGTTACGCGCCTCACGCAATATCTGAAGCGCTAGCAAGGCAATCGCCCCAAGGTTGCGCAGAGCAACCCGTTGGCGAAGCAGCCATATCGCACAACGAACCTTACAGGGGGCGCAGAGGCCCGTTGAACTGCTACGAATACCCACCTCGGTGAGCATTTGGTTTTCTTTTTTGTTATGTTATAATTTCCGTTAGGTTAACGAACCTCTGCCTTTTGAAAACAGGATTCTGTGGAAAGCAATGCATACACGCCTCGATCGCTTCTTGAACTATGTGCAATATGAACGGGGATACGCTGCCAATACGCTGGCGGCTTATCGGCGCGATTTAGAGCAGCTGCTTAGCTCCCTGGAGGCGCAGGACCTTCACTCATGGGCTGACCTGACGCCGGAGTTGCTTGAGCATTTTGTTATGGATTTACAGGAGCTCTCTTATAGCCCCGCAACAGTGGCGCGCAAGGTTGCTGCGGCGCGCTCGTTCTTGCATTTCCTATACTCTGAGGGCGAGCTCACGCGCGAGCTCACTGAATGGTTGCCGCAGCCCAAGGTGGGGCGTCGTCTCCCGAAGGCGCTGGCTGAGAGTGAAGTTGAACGGCTGTTGGAAGCGGCAGCGGGGGTGGAAACGCCGTTGAGATTACGCGATCGTGCACTCCTGGAAGTGCTCTATGCAGCTGGCTTGCGCGCCACAGAAGTCATCGCGCTGCGCGTTGCGGATGTGGATTTGTCCGGTGGCGTGCTGCGCTGTGTGGGCAAGGGCAACAAAGAACGCCTGATGCCTTTGCACTCGCGGGCACAGCAGATTCTGAGCCGTTATCTTTCAGAGGCGCGACCTTTTCTGCTCACCAATACTAATGAGCCGACTTTGTTTCTCAACCGGGTGGGACGTCCTCTTACCCGGCAAGGGTTGTGGTTCATTATTCGACAGTATGCTCAAGAGTCTGGATTAGAGGAGCGCGTGACGCCGCATACTTTGCGTCACAGTTTTGCCACGCACCTTTTGGATGGCGGCGCCGACTTGCGCGAGATACAGCAGTTCCTGGGACATGCCAGTATCACCACCACGCAAATCTACACCGAGGTATCGAGCCAACGTAAGCGTGCGGCTTATGATCAAGCCCATCCGCGCGCTTTTGATGCAGGCGCTGAACCTGCCCATCACACGGAGGAGGAAACAGAATGACAGAGTATTTCACTATGGACGCCTATCGGCAAGCTGCGAACGTTATTCAACAGCGTAGTGGGCTGCGCCCCACTGTGGGTATGATTTTAGGCTCAGGATTGAATGCGTTAGCGGAGTCTATTGAAGGCGCAACGGTGATTCCCTTTGGGGATGTGCCCCATTTCCCGGCAGCACATGTTCAGGGGCATGTGGGCAGGTTGGTCATGGGGGTCCTGGAGGGGCGCAGTGTCATTGCGATGCAGGGCAGAGGACACTTCTACGAGGGCAACAGCATGGCGCAAATCGGCTTGCCGGTGCGGGTGATGCGGTTGCTGGGTGTAGAAACTTTCATCGTGACCAATGCTGCGGGTGGTTTGCATCTGGCTTATCAGCCGGGCGATGTGATGATTCTCCGTGATCACATTAACTTGCTGGGCATGGCGGGGCATAATCCGCTCTTTGGACCCAATCTGGAGGAATTTGGCCCGCGTTTCCCAAGTATGAATGACGCTTATGCGCCGCGTTTGCGCGCTGTTGCTCAGGAGGTCGCCTTGCGCGCTGGGATTCCCCATCATCAGGGTGTTTACATCTGCCTGGCGGGACCAGCTTTTGAAACACCCGCGGATGTGCGCTTCCTGCGTTTGATTGGGGCGGACGCTGTCGGCATGTCCACGGTTCCAGAGGTCATCACTGCGCGGCACTGTGGCATGGAGGTTTTGGGGCTTTCGGGTATTTCTAACCGGCTCGCAGGTGAGGAGGGCAGCCCTCCTCCGAATCACGAGGAGGTTCTGGAAGCTGGTCGGATTTTGGTGCCGCGCCTGGAGACGATTATTCGCGGGGTCTTGAACTCGCCAGCTCTCGGTTCGCTGTAAATTCTCATTTATGGAAACGGTCCTAAATTGGTTAGCACGGCAAGCCGTGCTATTCTATGCGGCTTGTGGATTGGGCGCTCTAGTCTATGTCTTTATGGCATTGGCCGCTCGTCGCCGCGCCCAGGCAGCCCAGTTCTCTCTGGAGCGCGAAATCACGCGGCAACAGCAGACGCGCGCCTGGGTGATGGTTGGGCTGTTTGTTGCTCTGGGCTTGCTCGTTTTTGCGGTGCGTATGTTAACCGCGCCAGAGCAGGCATTGACACCCCCGGAGCCGCCTCAGCAGTTGGCGGGCATCACGCCCGTGCCTACGGCCACCGCTACCCCAACAGCTATACCGATCACACCGGCTGCTGTTTTGACCGGCACGGTTGTTGCTACCGCCCCTGGGTTGCAGGCTACGGCAACGGCAGCTGCATCGGCGGCGACGCCGACTGTGACGCCTGCGCCGACTGTGACGCCGCTTTCTCCTTTGGAACCGCCAAACTGCCCTTCGCCAGATGTGCAGATTACGGCGCCGGTGGCGGGCAGTTCGGTCAAGGGTACGGTTGAGGTATGGGGCACGGCTGAGATTAATTCGTTTGCCTATTACAAATTCGAGATTCAATTTCAGGGTTCGAGCACGCCGAATTTCATTGCACAATTCGAGCGCCCTGTTAGCAGCGGCATCCTGGGATACTGGACGATTACCGCAGAGTATCCTGTGGGTGGCCCGCATCGTTTCCGTTTGGTGGCAGTGGATGTCTACGGGAATACAACCAATTGCATCATCCCCGTATTCATCAGCCCATAACATGGGACCCCATAATATGAGGGAGCACTCACTTGCTGGAATATTTCGCGGCCCGGCTATGGGATAGAGGCTATATGCCGCAATTTATAGATCAGGGAGGCAGCACGTGCGCATTCGTTCGGCCCGTAACGATGATCTAAAGGCGTGTTTGGAACTGGATGCTGGCTACGAAACCGAAATTGCCTGGCAAGTGGAAGAACTGCGCGGTGAGAAGGAATGGGGGATGCGATTCCGCGAGATTCGTTTGCCCCGCAAGCAGACCATTGTGCCTTGCTATACACCTGAGGAGCGTCTCGTGGCGTGGCAACGTCGTGACGCGTTTTGGGTTGCAGTTGAGCGCAACAAGATTGTAGGTTATCTGGCTATCGTTGTGGAAACGGAGCACCGGCAGGCGCGGATCGGCGATTTGGTAGTCGCTCCGGCATTTCGGCGAAGGGGTATTGGTGAGAAGCTGTTGGAACACGCTAGCACCTGGTGCCTGCGGCGCAATGTTGAGCAGCTCGTGCTGGAATGTACCCTCAAGGCACAGCCTGCGATTGCCTTTGCGCAGAAGCAGCGCTTTATTGCGTGTGGTTTTCAGGAAGCGTATTGGCCCGGACAGGAAGTGGGGCTGTTCTTTCGCAAGCGCATCTGAGTATTCTCCCTGGTATTATCCAGTGGATGCTGGGCGGCGGCGCCGCCCAGCGATGGTGCCGCCTGGTGATGCCGGATAGCGTTATTATGAACTGGCTAGAGTTGCTCATTGGAGCGAATAATGTTCTTAGCGTAGGGATCGGCGCAACCGCCTTTGCCCTACAGCTGTATTTGTTCTTTTACAATCGGGAAAGCCGGGTCGCGCGCAGCTTCGGTGGTTTGCTGATTTGTGTGGTCTATGTTTACCTCACCGACCTGTTGATGGGGAATGCCCAAAATTCGCACTTAACCGAAGTTCTGCTACGTTGGCAGTGGTTGGGGATTGCATTCACACCTACCCTCTATCTTGAGTTCACCCGCGCGATTCGCCGCGTGGTGCAACAGGATCATTTTCCCCCCTGGCTACGCATAGGCAGCTACATTCTGAGCGGCGTCATCGCTCTGTTGGCAGTGACGACTGACCTTGTGGTACATAATGGAACGGTTCGCCAGGGGGCCGCATTTTTGCAGCCGGGGCCTCTGTTCTATGCCTTTGCGTTGCTCTTTATCCTGGCGCTAGTCTGGGGGTTACAACAGACTTTTGCGGCGCGTAGCCGTTGTTATACCCATGCTGCCCGCCGGCGGATGACTTATCTTTCGATTGGCTTCATTGCCCCGGCATTGGGTGTGTTTCCCTATTTGTTGATCATGGGATGGCCCGCGGCGCTGCCCGATGCAATGTTGTGGATTATGCTGATTTTGGGCAACATCGCTGTGGGTGTGATGCTGGCGCTTATGTCTTATGCTGTTGCTTTTATCGGTGCGCTCACTCCTGATCGGGTGGTCAAACACCGGTTGGTGCGCTTTTTACTGCGAGGCCCTCTCGCTGCATTACTGGCATTGATTGCTTTGGGGCTTGGACGTACCCTTGAGCGTGCTTTGGGGTTGGGGCAATATACTCTGGCATTGCTTGCTGCCGCTGCTGCCATCATTCTGGTGCAACTGGGTGTGGAACTGGGTAAGCCGCTGCTGGATTTGGCTCTCTACCGTGAGGGGCGCGCAGAAATCGCGCGCGCGCAAGAGCTCAGCCAGAGCGTGCTAACCACTGCCGATTTGCGGCAATTTCTGGAAAATATTCTCGCGGCATTGTGTGAGCTGGTTCAGAGCGATGCCGGCTTTATTGCCGCTTTGGAAGACGGCGCTCTGCATCGTGAGATTTGGTGCGGTTTCAACATCACCGCAGAGGAAATCGCCGGTTTCCCGCTGACAGAGGGTGCTGGGGCGTCGGCTGCCGGGGCGCAGTCCCAGGACGGCTTCATTTTGTGGAATGATTATTGGCTCGTTCCAATCTATGACCGCAATGGTGCGGAGATGCTGGGACTTGCGGGGATCCTCAGACCCCAGCTGACCCTGCCCCTGCATCCGGAGCGGCGTGAGTTTTTTGAGCAGTTGTTGTTGCAGGCTCAGGTGGCCCTGGATGATCGCCGGTTACAGCAGGCAGTCTTCAGTGCGCTGACGCCAATTCTTGGCGAACTGGGTGAGATTCAGCGTCGGCAGGGATTGTTGCGTTACGGCGGCGCTTCAGCGCGCGATTTCACGCTCACTGCTTCGGAGGACTTTCCGCAATGGGTGCATGATGCCTTAGCGCATTATTGGGGCGGTCCCCGCCTTACAGAAAATCCCTTGCTGAATTTGAAAGTGGTTCAACGCGCGGCTGCGGTTCATGACGGCAGCCCCATCAAGGGCTTACGCGCCGTTTTGACCGAGGCGCTTGAGCAATTGCGCCCTGATGGTGAACGTAAGTTGACAGCTCCAGAATGGCTGTTATACAATATTCTGGAGCTGAAATTCATCCGTGGTCAGAAGGTGCGCGAGGTGGCGATGCGGCTTGCCTTGAGCGAATCCGACTACTATCGCAAACAACGCATTGCCATTGAGAACTTGACTCAGATTATTGTCGAAATGGAAACGCACCTCCGTGATGATGATGAGACAGGGCAGGCTGGTCAGCTTGATTGACAAGTTTTTTAAAGAGTGCGGTAAAAGTCAAGACTCAGTTGAGCACGAAAAACGACCTTTAACAGCCGAAATAGAGCCGTGTTGAACTA
>JAFGFB010000160.1 GCA_016931315.1 Anaerolineae bacterium | reverse complement strand
TTGAACTTGGAAGCGACTATTCAGTTGTTAAGGTACTGCCTCTTGACAAAACTTAGAACATCTCTTTGGCACGCCCAAGTGTCTAAAAGTATTGCCTCACCCAGCTGACCTTTGAACTTTCCAATAATTTGTCCTATACCCCCGCACGGTGGACAAATCGGTCAAATCGTGTATTATCAACAAGGATTCATTGTGCAGAACCAATCATCCTTACCTGCTAGCCAGGTAAGATGATGAAAGAGGGAGTATGGCGCTTGTAGCTGAAGTGGGAATTGACCTTGGAACGGTAAATGTCCTCGTCTATGTACGTGGACGAGGCATTGTTCTGCAAGAACCCTCGGTCGTTGCCCAGGAAATAAACACAGGACGTGTCATTGCAGTTGGCGAGGAAGCGCGAGCGATGTTAGGGCGCGCACCCGAGACCATCCAGGTTCGCCGTCCGCTACGCGACGGCGTCATCGCCGATTACCGCGTCACCAAAGAAATGATTCAAACTTTTCTCCAGCGCGCTGTAGGACAGCACCGGCTGTTTAAGCCCCGATTAATGATCACGGTTCCATTTGGTGTAACCCAGGTAGAACGCAAAGCCGTCAAAGATGCTGCCTTCGAAGCAGGCGCTGGACGCGCTTATGCGATCCCCGAGCCGCTGGCAGGCGCTATTGGCGCCGGGTTGCCCATTCACACTCCGGGTGGGCACATGATCATTGATCTTGGCGGCGGCGCCAGCGAAGCAGCCGTGCTATCAGTCTACGGTGTCGTTACGTCCTCGGCCGTGCGTGTTGGCGGTGTGCGCATGGATGAAGCCATCGGCGCCTTTATTCGCCGCAAATATAACCTCATGATCGGTATGCCCACCGCCGAAGAAGCCAAAATCCGCATTGGAGCCGCGCTCCCACTCGAAGGTGATCCACTGCGTATGGAAGTACAAGGGCGTGATCAGGTCACTGGCTTGCCACGGAGCGTCAGCATCAACACCGATGACATCGTCGAAGCGCTCGAAGAATCCCTGGGAATCATAGTCGGCATGGTGAAAGGTGTACTAGAACGCACCCCACCCGAGCTGGCATCCGATATCATTGATCGAGGCATGACGCTGATTGGCGGCGGCGCATTGTTACGCAACATAGACCAGTTGCTGACACAAGAAACCGGCGTGCCCGTATATGTTGCAGATGCGCCCATGGCATGCGTCGCCATTGGCGCAGGAAAAGCCCTGGCGCTCATCCCCGTCCTCCAACGAACCCTATCGGAGATGTAGGTGGAGACATGATACCGCCCTCCTTCTCCTCACGTCTGGAGAAGGAGGGTTTTTGTAGTACAAGATAGATACACATGTGCCGAGACACAACAGGGTCGCGGCTACAAATAATGGAGGTGCAATATGAAGAAAATCTGGGGCTGGCTAATTATTGTGACATTAGTCATAGCGGCAATTGCAGGATATTTATGGTACAGTCAGCAAGAACCACGCACCAGACTGGAGGTGCTGCGCACGGGTGAAACCATCCGTGGCGATCTGGACATAACCGTAGCAGTAAGCGGCAACGTTGTCGCCAATCAACGGGTGGACCTGCGCTTTACCGTGCCAGGAACAGTAGAAAGCCTCAATGTCGCCGTTGGGGATCATGTTTCTGAAGGTCAAGTGCTGGCACAACTAGATACTACAGCGCTACAACGAGCCGTCGAGCGAAGCAACATCACCCTGGAACAAGCCGAACTTCGGAAAAAGCAGCTGACCGAACCTGTTAGCGAAGAAGACTTGCGCCGGGCGCGCAATGTCATTAGCCAGGCGGCGTCTACTTTGAATATTGCGCGGCTGAATTACACGCGTGTGATGAGCAGCAGCCTGCTCAATGAAGACCTGACCAGCGCCGAAGAACGCTTTAAGCATCTGCAAACACAATTCGGGATGCGGCAAATGGAATTTGAAGAAGGCAAAACCAGCGACTGGACGCGCGACCGCGCACGCGAAGCTGCTGATAATGCCTATTGGGCCTGGACACGCCTGCAACAGCAAGCCGACGTGGAACGCACTCGCGTGCAGACTGAAGTTACTCAGGCATGGAACGCCTACCAGGAAGCCCAGGATAACCTTGCGCAATTAGAAGAAGGACCCAGCGAAAGCAGCCTTGAAAGTAGCGAGCTAGACATCAAGATCGCCCAGCTGGCATTGACACAAGCCCAAGAGGATCTAGAAGCAGCTTCTCTCAAGTCGCCCTTCGACGGCGTAGTCGCCACCGTGAATCTACTCTCCGGTGTCGCGGCGCCCACAACTGCGGCGGCAATAACGCTTATTGATGACAGTATCTTCTTCGTAGATGTGACGGTGGACGAGACAGACATCGGCAAAATCCAGATCGGTCAGCAAGCCAGTATCACGCTTGACGCCTATGCTGATACGACCCTCGAGGGCGAAGTGGTAAGCATCGCCCCTCTTGCCACCAACATTGCCGGCGTGATTGCCTATCCCGTACGTGTGCGCATCGCTCCGAACGAAAGTGTCGCTATCCGCGAGGGCATGACTGCCAGCATTCTGATTCGCACCCGCCAACTTCAGGATGTGGTGCTCATTCCTAACTGGGCCATTCGGACCGACCCAACCAGTCGGGAACTTTTCACATATTGCTATTGTGTTGGGGGTGAGCAGCAACCACAACGCGTCGTCATCACACTTGGCGAACGTAATGAGAGCTTCACACAGGTTCTCGAAGGGCTGGATGCAGGCGCCACAGTAGCGCTGGTGACTGAAGAACGGATCAATCTCCTCGAATTGACCGGTCCGCCATCTGGAATGCGTTGATGGAGAAGGCACATGGATAATGCTGTCATCACTGTAAGTGATTTGCGGAAAATATACACCATGGGCACTCAGGAAGTGCATGCCCTACGCGGTGTTAACCTGACCATCCAGCGCGGTGAGGCTGTGGCAATCATGGGTCCCTCCGGTTCGGGTAAATCCACCCTGATGAATATCCTGGGATGTCTGGATCAACCAACCTCAGGAAAGTATTATCTCGATGGAGCCGATGTCAGCGATATGCAAGACGATGCACTGGCAATGGTGCGCAATCAGAGAGTCGGGTTTGTATTCCAGAGTTTCAACCTGCTGGCGCGCACCTCGGCGCTGGAAAATGTGCAGCTCCCGCTCATTTACGCTGGCGCCAGCCAAAAAATTCGACGTCAGCGCGCACAGGAAGTGCTACACGCGGTGGGGTTAGGCGATCGCATGCACCACCTGCCCAATGAACTCTCTGGAGGGCAACAACAACGCGTGGCGATCGCCCGCGCGCTGGTGAATAACCCCTCAATCATCCTTGCCGACGAACCTACGGGCAACCTCGACAGTCGTTCAGGCAGAGAAGTGATGGCGATCCTGCAGCGCCTCAATCGTGAACAGGGTATTACCGTTATCCTGGTCACGCATGACGCGAATATTGGTCGCTATGCAAATCGAATTCTGCATATCTTTGATGGTGTCGTCTCCAAAGAAGAGAATGTCAAGGATCCCATAGACGCCACCATAATCGAGCGAGATGATGGTAACACATCACAGGAGGCTCAACCATGAGATTGCTGGAGAGCCTGCGCTTAGCCTTGCGCGCGTTGGCAACGAACAAACTCCGTGCCGCCTTGACCATGCTGGGGATTATCATCGGCGTAGGGGCTGTGATCACACTCCTTTCAGTGGGAGAAGGTGTTCAATCCTACATTACAGCGCAGTTTCAGTCTATTGGGGCTAATATCTTCTTCATAATTCCCGGTTCTCTACGTGAGGAGCTCAGCCGTCCTGCTTATCTGACAATCAAAGACGCCGAGGCCCTGAGAGACCCCTTTCTCGCACCCGATGTGTTGCGCGTCGCGCCAATAACACGCGGGGATGGGCAACTCACCATTCCCGGACGTGAAAAAACCACGCAAGTACAAGGCGTCACTACAGAATATGCGGATGTCCGTGAATGGTATCCGGCGGTCGGAACCTTCATTACCTCGCTCGAAGAGCAAACGGAAGCACGGGTCATTGTCCTCGGAAAAATCGTTGCCGATGTGCTATTCCCAGACACACCAGACCCTACAGGAGAACTGGTACGCGTCAATAATGTGCCCTTTCGCGTCATTGGCGTGATGACAGAGCGCGGCGGGGGACAGTTCGGTAGTGAGGACGATGTTGCCTTTATCCCCCTAAGCACAGCCGCAAACCGGCTTTTCCCGCGTCGTACCCCCCAAGGCGAACCCCGGCTTGCTGTGATCTATGTACAGGCAGTTAGCGGAGAGCGGATGAATGCCGCAATCACAGAGGCCTCTGCCATCCTGCGACAACGCCATACCATCCTGCCAGGTGAGCCTGATGACTTCTCCACGATCAGCCAATCAGACCTCATTGGCACATTCCAGCAAATCACCAGTGTCCTCACAGTTTTTCTGGGAGCGATAGCTGGAATAAGCTTGCTGGTTGGGGGAATCGGCATCATGAACATCATGCTCGTTTCTGTCACCGAACGCACAAGAGAAATCGGGTTGCGTAAAGCTGTGGGCGCTCGGCGAAGGGACATCCTCTGGCAATTCTTGATCGAAGCGATTCTGCTCTCAACAGCAGGCGGCGCATTGGGAATCACCCTTGGCGCCGCAGGGGCTGTAGTCATCTCCAGCCTGCTGCGCGACCAGGGCTTCAGTGCAGTAATTACGGCGGGGTCAGTCTTACTAGCGACCTTGTTTTCTGCAGGCGTGGGATTGTTCTTTGGCATCTACCCCGCACAACGTGCGGCAGCGCTCAACCCTATTGACGCGCTAAGATATGAATAGACACACTTTGGCATATTTTGGGGTGTGCAAAACGCACCCCAAAATATACGCTTCATCATCAACCCACTATGGGTAGGGTGAAGCTGAAAGTGCTCCCGTTTCCTTTGGCACTCTCGACTGCGACCGCCCCATCCAGTTTCTCAATGATGAAACGTACAATGGAAAGCCCTAACCCATGCCCTTTGATGCGAATCGTATCCAACCGGGTGAATGGCTGAAACAATCGGGCTTGTTCTTCTGGCGTAAGTCCCGCCCCATTATCGTGCAACCAGTAACGGACTGCATTGCCCACGACAACACTTCCAATCTGAAGATGCGGCGGTTTACCGCCATATTTTAGACCATTACTCAGGTAATTGACCCACACTTCTTCTACCCAAGATGCGTAACCCAATACTTGGGGCCATTCATCAGGCAACACAATCTCCGCCGCAGCCGCGTCAATAGCATCTTGTAAGCGCTCAAGCGCATGTTGAACAATCAAATCCATTCGCAAAGGACCCAGGGTGACATCAGATTTCCGAACCTGCACCAAGAGCAACAACTCATCAACGATGTTAGCCATACGCCTCGAGTTAGTGACGATATGTTCCAGATATGTCGCCATCTCAGCATCAGAGAGTTCCTCGTTGAAGAGCTCGATCGTACCAGCATAACCAATCAACAGCGCCAATGGCGTGTCCAGGTCATGCGCCACAATGCCAGCAAAGGCATCCAATTCCTTATTGCGCGCCTGCAAATCCGCATTCAACCGGCGCAACTCCATCATATCGTCGAAACGCGCTCGCGCGATGGTAATAGCACGCTCCAATTCCAGACGATTAGGAGATTTGACAATATATGCGCCGGCGCCTACATCTCCGGCACGCGCGATTAAATCGCGTGTGCTATAAGCAGATAACATCACCACCGGAGTTGGGTACAGTTCAAAAATGCGTTGTGTGGCAGTGATCCCATCCATATCAGGCATACTCCAATCCATCAAGACCACGTCAGGATGGATTTGCAGTACCAGGTCAACCGCTTCCTGTCCGTTGATGGCTTCTCCCGCCACAATATAACCCAAACCTTCGAGCATCCCACGGATCATCTGGCTAACCAGATAGTCATCTTCAGCAATGAGAACACGAATCGGCACTCGCTGCGCCCCGCCTCGTCCCACAATACCCATCACGGCACCTCATCGCGGAAAACCAATGTCACAACTGCGCCATTATGATTACTAAGAAATACTTGCCCATTTAGTGTTCGTTGCATGAGGTTGCGTACCAGGCCCATTCCAACGTTGTAACGCCGCCAATGAAGAACATCCTCAGGAAAGCCCGGACCATCGTCACTAAACTCGAAATGCACCATTCCATCCTCAGTCGTGGCATTAACAGAGAGATGTGCCGTAGGACGATCACAGAGTCCATGGCGCAGTGCGTTAGTGACCAGCTCGTTAATGATCAATGCAAGGTTATGTGCCTGTGTCGGGGTTACCTGAATCTCCGAAGGTGAAAGGGTTACTGTGACCCTTTCGCCAAAAGGCAATGTGCGTAGCGTGGAATGGATAATTTGCTCCGCCAGATCAACAAGGCGCAACGGCATCCATTCAGCATCAGAAAGCATGCCATGGACCGTAGTCAATCCCTGCAAACGAACGATCATTTCATCAATGATCTGTTGGTACATCGGCTGCTGAGAAATCTCTGCATGACGGCGTTCCGCATATAACAAGCCAATAATCGCCATCAAGTTATTTTTTACCCGGTGATTCACCTCACGCAGCAAAAAAGACTTGGTTTCCGCATCACGACGGGCTTGATCATAAAGAGTGGCGTTTTCAATAACAATCGTTATCGTTGCCGCAATAGATTCCAGCAAATTGACTTCTGCAGCATCGAAACGGTCGGGAACCTCGTCTACAACTTGCAAAGCCCCAATCACCTTCTGTTTTACCCACAGAGGCACACTGATAACGGAATGCACGTTGATGCCAGCCTGATCGCTGACTGCGGAAAAGAAACGCGGGTCTTGTGACACATCTGCAACCACAAGGCTACGCCCCCTGCTGACTGCCCACCAAACCAAGCCCTGCCCCTCGTTAAGTCGCCATCCGCGTACCGTATCGCTGTGCGGACCACTTGCCTGCCGGCAAACCAACTGTCCCCCCTCAGGCTCCAGAAGCCAGACAGAAGAGGATTGAACCTCCAGCAAATGTTGCACTTCGGCCAACACTGTTGCCAAAAATTGGTCCAAATCAAGGTTAGAAATAAGAGCGCGCCCCGCGCGATTAAGTAGCGCCAATTCGCGATTGCGTCGCAATAATGCAGTCTCCATCTCGGCACGGGCAGAGATTTCATTCTGTGCCGCCTCAAAAAGGCGCGCGTTTTCGATGGCTCCAGAAAGGTGATCGGCGATAGTTTGCAATACCGGAAAGTCCTCCTCCGTAAAAGCATCCACCGCCATACCCTGAATAGTAATAGCGCCAATGCAGCGTCCACGGCTAATCAGCGGGAGCGCCATCTCAGAGCGTGTTTCCGGTAAATAGGGATTGCTAAAATGCACCTCGTCCTGACCCACATCCCAGGCAATACGAGGTAGGCCCCGGGTAATCGCCCAACTCACCATTGAAGCGCCACTCAACGGTAGGCGATAGCCGGCAGTCAACATACGCTGACCCGCCTCGCCGGTACCGGCTTGCAAGACAGCGCTCTCCCCACGTGAATCAACCAGAAAGACACCCACATAGTAGAAATCAAAACTCTCGCGGATTAATTCCACGGTACGGTGCATCAACTGCTGAGGGTCCAAAATACGCGCGACAGAGCGAGAAACACGCGCCGCGGTTTGCAACTGCAAATTCCGGCGATGCAATGTACCCACCAGGCGCTCATAATCCACCTCTGACATGCGCCTGTTGGTGATATCTTGCACCAATAGCTGACGAGTTAAGCGCCCATCTCCCAGGCGCAAAGGGATGGATATCACATAGTACCAAAGCTGGTCGCGCGGGTGGAAAACCTCCCAGTGTACCGCCTCTGAATCATAGGTTTGAGGCGGAACACTTCCGGGATAAGGGTAACCCCAATCACGCAAGATATCATAACAAGATTGCCCCACCGGATCAAAACCAAGGTGCTCACAAAACTGCGAACTGGCATAATCAATGTGATGATCAGAGGAACAAATACAGATCATGGCATTCAAACTGTGCGCGGTTGCCTCACTTGCCAAAGACGTACCGGTGCGTATGCGCATTTCTGCGGCGCTTACCGTCAACCCCTGCAGGCGACGCTCCAACATGCGCGTACCCAGTTGAAGGTCTGAAGACACATAGTGGGGATTCAAATACCAACGCGAACCGAGCATCACCACCTGATGCTGATCCAGCACCCCTAACAACTCTTGTGGCGTGAATAGGCGTCGTTCGTAGCAACACAGGAACACGGCGGGAAGCGCCGTCACCCATTCAGTGATGCGAAATTCTAGATCAACCAACAACGAAGGTCTGGCACAATGCGGCAACAAAGCAGCCACGTCCAGGATTACAAAAAGACTGCACCCTGGGCTGATGCAGTCACGTACCATCTCAAACAGATATGTCTCTAAACCAATCCAATCCGGCAATCCGGTAGAATCCTGAAAGACGGTGGGACTGCAAACCTGCCAACCTTGTCGCGCTTCAAGCTCGCTCAATCCTACACCCTCTGCATCAAGCGCCGCGCGCAGAGCCGCAGTATCAGGGGCGATAATCAACACGCGCAGATTGGAGCTCCGCTGCGAGCCAAATCGCACAAGCGTCGCCTGAGAGGCAAGCAAATCCTTAGCCTCCCCGAGTGCAATGATATGCTCACCTAAGCCCAGATCTTCGAGCGCTTCCATTGGATCAATGCCACTCGAATAAGCGGATGAGCTTTTCTGATCAAATAATGAAGCCGATGTGAACATAGCCAAAGTATAACCCAAATCTAGCTTTGGTCAAAACACAAAATACCCGCAAATGCTCAAATGTCCAATAGGATGAGTAGACAACAAATTATGGGTCGCATAACACTCCATCTCAGGCGTGGCATGCCTGTCTGAGACAGGGGTGTTTTTTGGGCATGGCGCCGGGTACGGTGCCGCGCCCAAAAACATAAAAAGATCCTCTTTGTCTGTTTGCACAACCTCCTTCAATTTTCGCTAATAATCTGGCGTCTATCCCCATAGCGTAAGTTTTGTGCAAATAGTAGCGAAAAGGGCTAAATCGGCGCAAAAACACAACTTTTGAACAAGGGCAATACCAATTGGTGC
>JAFGFB010000159.1 GCA_016931315.1 Anaerolineae bacterium | reverse complement strand
GTGGGCGATGCAAGAACACAAAGAGGTAGCTTTTTTGTGATTTTTGCGGGCTGCGCCCGCAAAAATCACGCTCGCGGAGAGAGGCGCGGGGGGTTTTTGAGTGATCTAGCCGATTTTGCCACTGTAGTTTTTTTAGTGTTTTTCGGTCGCGCTTCGCGCGACCGAAAAACACTTTTCAGGACGGGAAGTATCCTGGGCGTCGGGTATATGAAAGATTGTTGGTGAAACCAGGAGAGGTCCTGCAAACAGACAAAGAGGGTCATCTTTGTGTTATTTGAACGCGGCGCCGCATACGGCGCCGCGTTCAAATAACACCTTTTTGTCGGACTAAGCCGGGAAGAGGTTTTGCAAAACAGGCGAAGAGGGTGTTTTTTCTGGAAGGCGCTTTGCGCTTCCCCAAACACTCTTTAGCCGATTTCGGGCGGCTCAGCCTCAGCGATTTTGTCTGCCTGCCGCTGGTGTTCGAGGGATGCGCCGGCGGCAGCCCCACGACGCTTCGCCACGACGTACAGCCCAACGAGCAAGACCCAGGGGACGCCCAACGTCCAGAAAAGGTAGGGACCGGGTGCAAGCCGTGGCGCAGCAGAGAAACGGTCCAGGTTGAAGAGGATGAATGCCAGGGAGGTCCATACGGTGAGGAAGTTGGGGATGGCATCGCCGGCGTGAATCAGCCCTGGACCGGGCAGGCGTCTATCAGAGAGGGGCCAAAAGAGGTTGCTACCCATGTGCCCCAGCTGGTCTTCGAGGATGTGCCCGCTAAAACCCAAGCAGGTCACAACCCCAGCCCACCAGGCGGTGTTCCAGTTGCCGGTTAACGCACCAAGCAACACTCCCAGCAGCAAGCCCACGCCCAGCGCGAGAATCAGGCTGTGTGTCCAGCGGTGATGCCAATCGAGGAAGTGTACCCGAAGCTGTTCACCCTCGCGCGCAAAGCGGAACGTGGGACCGGAAAAGGCATTGATACGGTATTCCTCGCTGTAGGTATTGAGCAAGGGCACGCCCACTCGGCGGCGCACTTCCCGCGCGCCCGCCAGCTCGCTGCCGGGAAGGGCTACCTGCCCCGTGCTCACCAGGGGACCTATGCGCACGGCAATCTCGTCGCACTCAGGGATGAAGCGGATGGCGTATTCGCGCCACAAATCGGCGCCCAGGCGAATGGTGTGCGCGACGAGGTTGCAATCTTTGCCGGTTTCATACGCCTGGCGCAACGCCGCGACCAGGGTATCGGCGATGGCGGCAGCATCGGGTTGGGCACCGGGGTCAATTTCGACATCGAATTTCTCCCAATAGCGGGCGAATTTGAAGTCGAGGGTATCGGGCAGAATGCCCGCGATGCCCCCGAGCATCGGGAGCAAGCCGCCCAAAGCGCCATTGCGCACCACCTCGGGAAAAAAGGTAGCGAGAGCCACGCCAGTGATGAAGTGGGAGAGGCCTTTCATGGGATACCTCTAGGAAGCGTCAAATTGCAGCGCGATATCTGCTCAGAGACTAACAGTCAGGATTTCAGGAGGGTTTTGCCTGCAGCTAACCGCAGGCAAAACCCTTTCTCGAAAAAACGCGGCTAGCCGTGCTCCAGTTGCCGCGCCAGCGCCGCCAGGCTGGCGGCATGTACCAATGCCAGGACTTCATCAGCAGGCTTGAGCACCAGATTGCCGTGCGGCATGAGCAATTCGCCCTGGCGAATGACCGCAACGAGGATGCACTGCTCGGGCAGGCAAATCTCGGCGATGGTTTTGTTCGCCGCAGGCGATTCAGGCGCGATTTTCTCCTCGACCAAGGAGAATTGGCCCTTCCGAAGCTTCAGAAGTGTCATCATGTCGCCGAGGGACATTTCCTCGGCAATCATCCGCCCCATTAAGTCCGCCTGGTTCAAGGCGACATCCACACCCATTGCCGGGGTGAACATCCACGCGTTTTTGGGGTTGTTGACCCGAGCAATGGTGCGCGGCACATCGTACTCAAAACGCGCCAGGTTGGTGATAACGAGATTGACCTCATCCGAACCGGTGACCGCTGCGACGACGTCGGCGGAAACAATCCCCGCGGATTCCAGGGTATCAGGCTCAGTCCCATTACCGTGAACAACGACCTCTGCCGGGAGTTCACGGCGCAAGCGTTCCAGTTCTTCCCCACGTACTTCGATCAGGCGCACCTGGTAGTTACCCTCTAGCAACAATTCAGCGAGATAGGTTCCCACCTTGCCGCCGCCTACAATCAATACCTGCATGGCCATGTTGCCCTCCTGTAGCCTACGGCAATCCGAGCAGTGTCCTGGCGCGCTCTTTAGCGGTCGCCAGCACAGCCAGATGGAGTTCGTCACCCACCTGCAGCACCGCACCGAGGGTGGGCAAAAAGGTATCGCCGCCCCGGGTGATGGCAATCACCACCAGTTCGCCGGACACGGTCAGGTCGCGCACCGTGCGACCCGCCAGCAGCGGCGATGCTTCTACCATGACGACATCTACCTGCCCGCCACCGACGCTGTAGACCACCTCCAGGTCGGAATGGCACATCAAATCGGCGATGCGATTGACGCCCCAGGTGACCAGCGAGACGGTCTGCAAGCCCAGGCGCTTGTAGATTTCGGCCTTACGCGGATCGTAGACGCGCGCGACAACGCGCGGCACCTGGAAGACCTGCAGCGCCAACCGCCCGGCGGTGATGTTGGCCTCATCACTGGCGGTCGTGAGCGCTACGCCATCGGTCCGCTCGATGCCCGCCTCGATCAGGGTATCGCGATCGAAAGCTACCCCTACTACCGTGTGTCCTTTGAAACTCACGCCCAGGCGCTCGAAAGCTGCCGGGTCGCGGTCCACCACGGTGACCAGGTGTCCACGCAGCGCCAAGGTTCGCGCCAAGGTTGCCCCAATTCTGCCACATCCGATGACGATAAATTTCATTCCCTTGCCTCCTTTAGCAAGTGCAACGCCTCACGCCCTGATGGGGTGCGTTCAAAAACGGGAGAGAAGGTTGGTTTTTGCGGTGGGGTTGCGCCCCACCGCAAAAACCAATTAAAGAGAAGCCTGTTGTATGACAATCGGCCAATTTGCCCAAAAGTTGGAACGCCCCCCTAGCGGTGATCATCCAGACTTGCCAGCACGCCGGCGGCGCACGAAGAGCTTGCGCAGCTCATCTGCCAGCAACAAGAGCGGCGACAGAGCGAACAAGAACAGCCATTGTTGCGCTGGGAAACTGGATGTATCAAAAATCTGCTGCAAGGCGGGCACGTAGGTGAGCAACAGAATCAACACCAACTCGACGGCGATACCAATCCATAGCAAGCGATTATTGAAGAGGGGCGTCCGGAAAAAGGAACGCCGCTCGGTGCGTTGAGCAAACAGGTTGCCGATCTGCGTGGTCACCACGGCAGCCAATGTCATAGCGGTCGCCGCACGGTAGATGGGACCGGAGGCGGGCAAGTCGAGCCATTGCCCCCAGTAGCCATTGACCCAGTAATGGAAGTAAAACGCCGCCATCGCCGCCAGACTCTGCAACAGCCCCAACCAGAAGTACGCGCGCAACAGCAGCTGTGGGGTGATAACGTGTTCCTTGAGATTACGCGGCGGGCGCTGCATCAGCCCCGCCTCCGGCGGATCCGCCCCCAGCGCCAGCGCCGGGACCATATCGGTACCCAAATCAATGGAAAGAATTTGCATAATGGTCAACGCCAACGGGATCCGTGTGCCGCTCATCACAAAGAGGATAAAGGGTATCGCCTCGGGGGTGTTGCTGGTGAAAATGTAGCTCAGGAATTTCTTGATGTTGAGGTAGACGCCCCGCCCTTCTTCCACGGCGCTCACAATGGAAGCAAAGTTGTCATCCATCAGGATCATGTCAGCGGCTTCTTTTGCCACATCTGTACCACTGATGCCCATGGCAACGCCGATATCCGCCTTCTTGAGCGCCGGCGCATCGTTCACCCCATCGCCAGTCACCGCGACAATATGCCCCATGGTCTGCAACGTGCTGACCACGCGCAGCTTATGCTCGGGCGCCACGCGGGCGAAAAGCACTTCACTCGCCATAGCTGCCTGCAAATCCATATCACTCATTGTATCCAACTCAGTCCCGGTGACAACCCGCGGATGCTCACCCCCCACGATGCCAATGCGGCGGGCGATGGATTCGGCGGTCAAACCATAATCGCCGGTGACCATTACAATACGAATGCCCGCCTCATGGCAAATAGAAACCGCGGCAGCTACCTCAGGACGCGGCGGGTCCATCATGGCAATCAGCCCCAGGAAAGTCAACCCGATCTCAACTTCTGACTCGGAGTAGCGCGTCGAGGCCCCACCCCGGCGAGCGGCGGGCGGCAAGGTGCGACTCGCTACCGCCAACACCCGCAATCCGGCGCGGGCATAGGCATCGTTCTCCTCCATAATCACAATCCGTTGGGTATCATCCAAAGGTTGCACTGCGCCTGCCAGGTTGAGGTGCGTACACAGCGCCAGCACTTCTTTCGGCGCCCCCTTGACGAATGCCACAGTCGCCCCTCCCTGCTGATGCAAGGTGCTCATGCGTTTGCGGCGCGATTCAAAGGGGAATTCCCGCACCCGCGGCAGTTGCTGCAGCTCAGCCTCGAGCTGCAAGCCGGATTTCCGCGCCGCCACCAACAACGCCGCCTCGGTAGGGTCGCCCAGGATAGACCAACGCGGATCATCGCCATTGGGCGGCAACAGGCGCGCATTGTTGCACAATGCCGCAGCTCGCAACAACTGGTGGAGCTCGCCGCTTAGCGAAACCGGCTTTCCCTCTTCCAGCAGCTGCCCCTCAGGAGCATAGCCCACACCAGTGAGGCTCACATGGCGCCCGGCAGCCCATAGATCGGTGACCGTCATCTCATTCTGCGTCAAGGTTCCGGTTTTGTCCGTGCAAATCACAGAGGTGCAGCCTAACGTCTCCACCGCCGAAAGCCGCTTGACGAGCGCGTGACGTTGCGCCATGCGCTGCGTGCCCATCGCCAGCGAAAGTGTGACCAGCGGCAACATCCCTTCGGGGACGAAAGCGACGATCATGCCCAGGGCAAAGATGAAACCCTCTGCCAGGGTCAACCCGGTGAAGAGCAGCGCTAACACGAAGAACAGGACCCCCACCCCGACTGCGATGGCTGAAACCACTTTGGTGGCGTAAATCATCTCTTTCTGCAAAGGGCTGAGTTCATCTTCCACGGCCTGGGTGAGGTGGGCAATCTTGCCGAATTCCGTGTGCATGCCCGTGCCGAAGACGACGGCCTTGCCAACACCAGCAGCCACGCTGGTACCGGCAAAAACCAGGTTGGGACGCTCCGTATGACCCAGGTCCGGTCGCAGTGAAGCATCGCTGGTCTTGCGCGCGGGATGGGATTCGCCGCTCAGGGTAGATTGGTCCACCCGTAATTCGGCCTCCTGCACGAGGCGAGCATCGGCGGAAACGCGATCGCCTTCAGCCAACAGCATCACATCGCCGGGCACGAGCTCCTCGGCGAGAATCTTCTGTTCCTGACCATCGCGCAACACCCTTACGTAGTGCGGAATCAACTGTTTGAGAGCTGCAGTGGCTTTCTCAGCGCGAAATTCCTGCCAGAAGCTGAACGCGCCATTGATGAGGTTGACCAACCAGATGGCAAATGCCAGCTGGGGCATTTGCGCCACGAGCGCCACGATTCCACCCACCCAGAGCAGAATCGCCATCAGGTGTGTGAAATGGCTGAACAGGCGCTGATACAAGGGCTTGCCCTTCACCTCATGGATAGCGTTAGGTCCCCAATGCCGCAGGCGCTCAGCAGCTTCTGCCTGTAACAGTCCTTCTGGACGGCTTTGCAGCACCTGATAGACCTCGGCAACCGATAGCGCCGGTATACGCACTTGACTCTCTGAAACTGTAACTTTATCCGTAACCACGGTATCTCCTTGAAGCAAACGCCGTCTGCAGCGACACCTCGAGACGCCGCACCGCGAAAACAAAACCCGCTACGCATCAGCATAGCGGGCGCTCAGCCTGTTTCTATGTGCTTATAACGCAACCCCTTTAAGGGCCACGATGATACTATAACATAAATCGCGGCGACGTCAAAAGAAGTGACGGGGGTATAGGACAAAGGCTGCCGCTTATTGGGAAGTTCAAAGGTCGGCTGGGTGAAACCATACGTCTAGACACTTGAGCACGCTGAAGAGGCGCAGAGGGGGGTTCTTTTTGTGATTTTCGTGAACGGGGGCGCAGCCCCGTTCACGAAAATCACTCCTGCAGAAAGAAGGCGCAGAAAATCGCTAAACCGTGATAGAAAGGTATAATAAGGGCAGGTGACGGTGATGAGAATGCCTATCGCGGCACACCTGCGGATTTGAGGGGCGGGTCTATGTCAAAACGCGCACAAATACTTTATACGTTGGGCCGCGCCTGTATTCGTGGGTACGCAGCGCTGATGTTGCGCCTGGATGTAGCCTGGCATGCGCCGCTTCCCGAAGGACCCAAAATCATCGTTGCCAACCACCCCAGCTGTTCCGATCCCCTCCTTATCGCGGTGTTATCGCCTGAGCCGCTCAAGCTGCTGGTGTTTCGGGAAGCCTTCCTCCCACCGGTGTTGGGCACGTATATGCGCTGGTCAGGACATATCCCGGTGACGCTGGGGCACGGGGGTCCGGCGCTAGAAGCGGGGCTGGAGCGTTTGCGCGCGGGGGACTCTTTGGCGCTGTTTCCCGAAGGGTGGATCAGCCCGCAGGGGGGTGGCTTCAACCCGACCCGTTCAGGCGCGGCAAGGTTGGCGCTCGCTGCCGGAGCGCCGGTCATTCCGGTGGGCATTCACCTGCTGCGAGAGCGGAATTGGGTCGTGCGCGCGCACATGGGGGGACGCGAGACGGTAGGCTACTGGTGTTGGCGGGGACCCTATACCATGACCGTGGGGCAGGCGCTCACTTTCGAGGGGGATGTGGAGGACCGCGCCCTGGTCAATGTTACGGCACAGACCATCATGGAAGCCATCATCGCGCTGGCAACGGAGAGCGAGATGCGCTATCGCCGCAAGCGCCCAGCTGCGGCGATAGTATAATTCAGGGACGCAGATCTAAAGCGCAGGAGCTCAGCGTCGCAAATGCACGGGATAACGACTGCGCAGGCGACCCTCACCGCGCTTAGCCCAACCGAGGGGAAAGCCATCCACGGTCACCAGCACGAAGCCCGCAGAACCATCATCTTCCCAGAAACTGCCACGCAAGAACTGCTCTACCAGGGGGTCAGCTACTGCAAGGTCACAGAGCTGCTGCACATCGGTGGAATGCAGCGCCATCGCCAACGCGTGATTAAGGTTGATCTTGCCGTGACGCTGTGAGGCGACCCACCACCCAGGACGCAGGACGTGCAAGCCGGCCCACAACTTGGGGTCTAACGGCGTCACGTAGATGTCGTCATTTCCATCGAGGTATAAGCCTTCTTCGGGCGCCTCAACCGCCAGGACCTCCCGCAAGGTGCGCCGGTAGAGTTGCAAAATCCGCCCAGGAAGCGCCGTACCGGTCCAGCGTTCCGGTAAATCATCGGGTGGTTGCCCAAGCCGGTGCAAAAGGGCGTAGAAGTGCCCGTGCCCGGGTCCGGTATGGGGCCAGAAGCGCCCTACCCCGCGGAGGGTCTCCGCTGCACCGATCCACTCGGGGCGCCCGCCGGATAAGCCAGGCAAGGCTGGCAAGGGCGCCAGCTCAAAATCCGCGTGCGCATCGAGAAAAGCCGCGATAACGCCCTCATCTTCTTCCGGCGCGAAGGTGCAGGTGCCGTAGAGCAAGCGACCACCGGGTCGCACCAGCGCCGCTGCCTGCTCCATGATGCCCCGCTGCCGGTGCGCATTGCCCTGCACCGTAGCAAGGCTCCAATCACGCACCGCCGCCGAATCGCGGCAGAAGGTGCCCTCACCGGAGCAAGGCGCATCCACCAGCACGGCATCAAAAAGCCCGCCCCAACGCGCCGCCAGGCGTTCGGGAGTCTCATTGAAAACCATCGCGTGGGTCACGCCCATCCGCTCCAGGTTCATCGCTAACACCGAGGTACGGCGACGGTTGACCTCGTTGGCAATCAGCACGCCCTGGTTCGCCATCCGCGCGGCCAGATGCGTGGCTTTGCCGCCGGGCGCAGCTGCCAGATCGAGCACCCATTCTCCCGGCTGCGGGTCGAGCAAGACTCCCGCCGCCATGGCGCTGGGGTCCTGGATGTAGTAGACGCCCGCCGTATGGTAGGGATGCGCACCCACGGCAGCCTCATCTTCTTGCAGCCATAGTCCTTCGGGGCACCAGGGAACCGGCGCCACACGCCAGGGCAGCCGGGCCTGGAGCGCCTCCAGGTCGCCGCGCAAGGGATTGAGACGTAAGCCCACATCACGCCGCGCGAGTGCATCCAGAAAAGCTTCAGCCTCATCCGCAAGCCAGATGGTCATTCGGGAGATGAAATCGGGGGGCCAGGCTGTTGTCGGCATTCATTATCGCTCCTTTAAGGTGTAGAAATTATTCACGCAAAGGCGCAAAGGACGCAAAGGGCACAAAAGACGTAAAGGCGTTCAATAAGAGTGTAACGCTGCATATCGAAAGGTGCTCACGCAAAGGCGCAGAATGGAAACTGACCTGGTGCAAGAGTTTTGCGCTTGCGAGTATTCGACAACACCAGCATGCCCTGCTTACAAAAGCATAATGCGTAATGCCAACGCGCATTACGCATTATGCAATATGCTTCGCAGCGAACTACTCTTTCTCGTAGGGCACGCCATCGGCGGCAGGCGCATGCGACTGTCCTACAACGCCAGCCAGGACGATCATCGTGACGAGGTAAGGCGCCATCAACAGGAATTGGGAGGGGATAGGCACTCTCATGATGGCCAGTTTCGTCTGCAACGAGTCGGCGAAACCAAAGATGAGCGATGAACCCAGAGCGCCAAAGGGCGCCCAGTTGCCGAAGATCATGGCAGCCAGACCGATGAAGCCCTTACCGGCAGTCATCAGTTCGTCGAAACGAGCCACGGAACTCAACACCAGATAAGCGCCGCCCAACCCGGCGACCATACCCCCCAGAATCACGTTGATGTAACGGGTCTTGAATACATTGATACCCAGTGTATCCGCGGCCCGTGGATGCTCGCCCACCGCGCGGGTGCGCAAGCCCCAGCGAGTGTAATTGAGCATGACGTGAATCACTACTAC
This sequence comes from Anaerolineae bacterium, assembly GCA_016931315.1. Lineage (GTDB taxonomy): Bacteria > Chloroflexota > Anaerolineae > B4-G1 > SLSP01 > JAAZNO01. The sequence continues at coordinate 4,255 of JAFGFB010000159.1, read as the reverse complement.
CAGAATCAGCGTAAGATAGACCACGAACGAGTGATTGAAGAAGACCGGACCGATGATGGGAATCTTCGACAACACCGGGATGGCAATCGGGCGGAAGGTAGCCGGGCTATTGAGTGCGGCATTGGTCTGCAGGTAGCGCGAACTGAAGTAGCTGGTGATACCCGTAGCCAGGATGTTGATTGCCGTACCGGCGACCACCTGACTCACCTTGTATTTTATCGCCAGAACTGCCAACAGGGCCGCCATCAGACCGCCGCCAATGAGCGCGGCGATCAGACCGCCCCACTGGCTCTGCGTGACACTGCCCATCAGAGCCGCAAGGAAAGCGCCAGAGAGCATCATGCCTTCGATGCCGATGTTGACTACGCCGGCTTTCTCGCACATGATGCCGCTCAGGGCTGCCAGCACGATGGGAATGGCCCGCAACAGCGTAGATTGGACCATACCGGTGATGTTCATGGATTTATCGCGCGCCGCCCAGGCAAGGAAGGCGAGCACAAAAAGGCCGACGACCGCGCCCAGCACCGCGTTGTGATTGCGGAAGCCCCTGGCAAGTTGCCAGGCGCCGAGGAAAGCTGCAATGGTAGCGAAGATCAGCAATCCGGGCAGCGTGCCAAAGGTCAGGTCCGGCAGCGTCAACGCCTCACCGCGGGTCATATTCAGTGTAAACGTGGTGCGATTTGCCCCAGTGGTGCCAGGCAAGAAGAGCAACACGATTCCCAAGGCAAACACGAGGAAGATAATCCCCATGATACGCGCTTTACGCACCTCTTGTTTCAAAAGTGTGTCGGTTGTCATGATGCTGCCTCCTACATCTGGCCCCAGCCGCGGGTTGTGATGAGTCCTTCGCCCTTCTCCAGACCACGGAAGCGGTAGAGGGCGCGGATAATCGCCGGCGCGGCGATGAAGACGATGATCAGCCCTTGCAGAATCGAGGTGATGTCAATTGGGATCTTCGCGACGCCCTGCATGTTCGAAGCGCCAGCGCGTAGCGCGCCAAACAACAACGATGCCACCACCACGCCTGCCGGATGGCTGTTACCCAACAGCGCCAGCGCAATCGCGTCAAAACCGTAGCCCGAAGCGAAAGCGTTGGGCATGAAGTGAATCACCCCCAGAATGTCCATCGGCGCCGCCAGACCAGCCAACGCACCGCTCAGCGCCATCGTAATGATGATAATGCGCGGCACGCTGATGCCGGCATAACGCGCAGCCCGCGGGTTCTGCCCCACCGTGCGGATTTCATAGCCCAGCGTGGTCTTGAACAGCAACCACCAGATGAGGACCGCTGCCGCCAAGGCCAGGAAGAAGCCCACATTAAAGCGAATCGTCGTATCAGAAGGGAAGAATTGCGGCAGGTACGCCGACGGCTGGATTTCCGGGCTTACCGGACGGTATCCAGGGCGCGCCATAGGCCCGCCCACATCGAGCATGAACTCGGCCAAACGATAGGCGATGTAGTTCATCATAATTGTGTTGATGACTTCGTGCGCGCCAGTTTTGGCCTTGAGCAAGCCCACGATGCCAGCCCACAGCGCACCACCCGCAGCGCCCGCCAGCAGGGCCAACGGAAGATGGATGAACCAGGGCAGACCGGTGATGCTATAGCCCACGAAGACCGAGGTCAGCCCACCGATGAAGTATTGCCCTTCGGCGCCGACGTTGAACAGACCACCCTGAAAACCGACAGCCACCGCCAGACCCGCAAAAATGTAAGGCGTGGCGATGCGCAATGTCTCGGTGAAATGATACATATCGCCAAAGGCACCAAAGAAGAAGGCGCCATAAGCCACAGAGATCACTTCCCAGGCGCGCTTGAAGCCCTGCCCGATACCATCGCCAAAAGCTGCGATGACGGTAGTGTCAGTAATAATGATCAACAACGCGCCAATCAACAATGCCGTCGCCACCGCCAGGAGCGGAACTGCTACGCTCCGACCGAGAGCCTTCAGCGGCGCCATCCACGATCGTGCCAGTTGTGGTTTTTGCTCGCTCATCCCGCCGCCTCCTGTGTGTGCGGATGCACGCCCGCCATCAGCAAGCCGATTTCCTCTTTGGTCGCCGAGGCAATGGGCACGATGCCCATGATATGTCCGTCGAACATCACGATCACCCGGTCCGCCAACGAGAGTACCTCATCCAGTTCCGCGGAGACCACCAGCACCCCCGCGCCCTCGTCGCGCTTGCGCACCAACTGCGAATGGATGTACTCGATCGAACCCACATCCAGACCACGCGTCGGCTGTGAGGCAATCACTAGTTTGACCTCGCGGCTCAATTCGCGAGCCACGATGACCTTCTGCTGATTGCCACCCGAAAGGTTGCCCGCGTGCGTGTAGATGCTGGGAGTACGCACATCATATTCCTCGACCAGGCGTTCGGCGCGCTCGCGAATCACCGGTTCCTGGAGCACAACACCCTTGGCAACCGGCGGGAGATAATACGTATTCAGCACCAGATTATCAGCGATGGGATAGCCCAAGACCAAGCCATCGCGTTGCCGGTCTTCAGGCACGTGCGCCGAACCAGTTTCGGTAATGACACGAGGGGAAGCGTGGGTGATATCTTTGCCGGCCAGCGTGATTTTGCCATCCACAGCGTGCCGCAAACCGGTCAACACCTCCACCAGTTCCGTCTGGCCGTTGCCCTGTACGCCTGCCACACCGACAATTTCACCGGCATGGATCTCGAAGTCAATCCCTTTGACCGCCACCTCACCCCGGTCGCCCATGATCTTCAAGTCCTGGACCGAGAGCACCACATCCTTGGGCTGCGCCGGCTCTTTGGGCACCGTGAGAATCACTTCGCGGCCCACCATCAACGAAGCCAGTTGACGCTCGTTGCTCGTTTTGGGGTCGGCAGTGCCCACCATCTGACCGCGCCGCAGCACAGCAATCTGATTCGACAGCGCTAACACTTCTTTGAGTTTATGGGAGATGAAGATCACGGACTTGTCCTGTGCAACCAGGGTCCGGACCATCTCAAAGAAGCCTTCGACTTCTTGCGGGGTCAACACAGCGGTAGGCTCATCGAGGATCAAAATATCGGCATTGCGATACAAGAGTTTGATAATTTCCACCCGTTGCTGCAAGCCCACCGGCAGGTTGCCGACCAAATCATCAGGGTTGAGATCCAGGCGATAACGCTCGGAAATCTCGCGAACGCGCCTGGCGGCGCTCTCACGGTCAAGGAAAAGGCCATTCTTGATGCTTTCCATACCCAGCATAACATTTTCGGTCACGGTGAGCACCGGCACTAACATGAAGTGCTGGTGCACCATGCCAATGCCCAGAGCAATCGCATCATTAGGGCCATGAATCTCAACTTTCTTGCCACGGACGTAGATTTCACCCTCCTCGGGGGCATACAGACCGTACAAGACATTCATCAAGGTGCTTTTTCCGGCTCCATTCTCGCCCAGAAGCGCGAGAACTTCCCCCTCATTCAGCGTGAGATCAATGTGGTCATTCGCCAGGACTCCGGGGAAGCGTTTGGTAATGCCTTTTAATTCCAAAACTGGGGGCATAAGCTTGCTCCTTTCCTGCGGTTGAAACGCAATGCCTGAAGCGCAGACCCGCCAAAACGGGTTAAGTTGAGCGCTGTTTTTGCGCAGCGCCGGCTGCACTTGCGGTCAAAAGCCAACCTGTGGAAATGATATGGTATGGATCAAAGCGTCCTCATTTCCAAAACAAAATCACAAATGATGAAAGCGGGGAAATCTGACTAACTGCCAAGCGGTGACTGGTGTTCAAAATCGGATAAAAAGCCCAGCCCGCAGTCACCAGTCGGCGGTCGAGCCAGAATCACAAGCAAAGTATGTCACTATTAATGAAATAGAGGGCGGCGCCGCCCAGGCAACGCCGCCCTCACCCACACGAACTAATTCAGGGTGGCCAGATAAGCCGCCCAACCAGAATCAATGTCGCCGCGCATGATGCTGCTCTTGATGTCCTCAACTGCCTTGAGCACATCCGCAGAGACTGCACCGGCAGCCACAGGAGCCAAACCAACGCCGTTGTTCGCCAGCGTACCCAGGTAGTTCTCGCCATTGAAGCCGGCGAATCCGGGGGTCGCGACTTTCATGATGCTGTCGTAGACGGCAACATCAATGTTTTTCATCACGCTGGTGAGCATCACATCCTTGTACTGCGGGGAGCTGACGGTCCAGTCGGTGTCCACACCGATGACCCAGGCATTGCCCGCTTCCTGCACCGCCTGCGCCGTGCCCAAGCCCACGGGACCCGCGACGGGCATG
>JAFGFB010000158.1 GCA_016931315.1 Anaerolineae bacterium | reverse complement strand
GGTGCGGCAGGCTGTGCTGGCGCTAGCGCCTGCGAGTCGCGTCGTGCTGATTTTGCGGGAGTACGAGGGATTGTCCTACAAGGAGATTGCCGAGACGCTGGATATTCCAGCGGGAACGGTCATGTCACGGTTGAATTACGCCCGCACGCAGTTGCGCGAGACGCTCAGGGGTTGCCTGGAGGTTGGGTAATGGATCATATCCTGGATTGGCTGCAGGCTTATCATGATGGTGAATTGCATGGGCGGCAGTTACAGCGCGTGGAGCTGCATCTGGCGCATTGTGAGAGCTGCCGTGCCGAATTGAGGGCACTACAGGCAATCTCGACACTGCTGCAGGAGAGTCCGCCCGTCACGAATTTGACGCGCCCCGACCGGTTCGTCGCTCAGGTGGAATTGCTTTTGCCACTGCGTCCTGCACAGACGGCTTTGCAGCGCGCATTGGAGACCGGTTGGCGGCTTATTCCGGTAGGGCTGTTCGGCGCGTGGGTGTTCGTGCAGGCAGCGTTCGTCGTTGTGACGGGCATTCTGCTGGCGCAGAACCATCCTTTGCTTGCGCCTCTGTTCTCGTCTGTCCTGTCGCCCGCTTCCGATGTTTCCTGGCTTACCGGATGGCAGTGTTCTACCAGAACGGGGCTTGAGTTCGTGCGATGTCTTGTAGACTATGTCACCTCTTTGGTGGGCCCCATTGTCTTGGGCTTTGTGCCCCTTCTCGGTATCGGTCTGTTGTATTGGGGTTGGTTAGCAGGTTCGTGGATTCGCCAGCAAAGGCGAATAGCATACGTTGAGTAAATAAGGAGAAGAAAAATGGATCATACAAGGGTTTTGAAACGTGCATGGGAGATTCTGAAACAATATCGTGTGCTGTGGGTCTTCGGCCTTATCCTGGCGTTGACGACAGCATCAGCATCTAGTGGAGGGGCGCAGTCAGGCTACCAGTTCAGCGGGGATGATTTTCCTCCTGAATCTCAATATGAAATTCCGGAGGGCAGCACACCTCAAGAGGTTATTGAGGGGATCGTGCGGGAACTAAGCGGGGGCGTCTGGCAGCCGCGCGCCGGGACCGTTATCACAATCATTGTCCTATTGGTTCTTGTCATTCTTGTGCTTGGGGTGATCGCTGTGGTAGCGCGTTACGTATCGGAGGCGGCGATGATACGCATGGTCGATATCTACGAAACCAACGGTGAGAAACTGCGTTTCCGCGAAGGATGGAGGCTAGGATGGTCGCGTGAGGCCTGGCGTCTATTCCTGATCGACCTGGCCATCTTTATCCCGGTCTTCGTCGGCGCGGCCCTCTTGCTGGGACTGGCGGCTCTGCCTTTGTTGCTGCTGGCGAGCGGTGATGGGGTGGGTGCTGTCATCGGAGTGGTGACTTTTATTGGCCTTCTCTTCCTCGTCATTTTCGTGCTCATCATTGTGACGACGCTTCTCAGTTTGCTTGTACGCTTTTTCCGCCGGGTCTGTGTGCTGGAAAAGGTGGGGGTTGGCGAGGCGCTGCGTCGCGGCTTCGCAATGGTCAAGCAGAACTGGAAGGATGTGGGCATCATGTGGCTGATCATGATCGGCATCTCTATCGGCTTTTCTATCGTGATGGCACCGATTATGTTTTTGTTTGTCGCCGGGGGAGCGTTGATTGGAGGTGGTGTAGGGTTGTTGTTGCATGGCCTGGCTGGGTTGCTGATAGGCGACGCCGGTGCATGGATCATCGCTGGTCTGATTGGGATTCCGATCTTCATTCTGGTGATCATAGTCCCTGCCTCTCTGCTGAGCGGTATGAAGGAAGTGTATGTGTCGAGCGCGTGGACGTTGACCTATCGTGAGCTTCAGGTATTAGGACGGCTTGAGCCGGAGCCACTGTATGTAGAGGCATAGCGCGCCATAAGTATTTGAGGTAACGGACACGCCCGCAGGATTTCCCTGGCGGGCGTGTTGTTGTGCATTATTTGTCCATGAATCAAAAACGCGACTTTTGCAGTTAGAATTTCGCTGTAAAATGATGAAGATATTCCAGAGGACTATTATCGAACTATGAAAGAACACACTTACGCACCGTCTGAGGATCTCCTTAGCACGCAAAACCTTGTCATCTCCGATGTGTGGATTGCGAACGAGCGCTTGCGCCTGCTGCGCTGTATTCTGCGCCGCATTGGCGTAGCGTTGGGTCTGGGGATGGTGGTTGCGCTTGTGGGGGCACTGCAATTTGTCCGTGCCTGGCAGCCGTGGGCTTTTGTCGCTGTGATGCTGCTCAGTCTGGGTGGTTATGCTCTAGCCGTTCGCTGGTGCCAGCGCGGTAAAGTCGTCGCCAGTAGCCGCTTGTTGATTGCCATAGTTACTGTGATCGGATTGGCGCTGGCGCTACTTTTCGAAGATTTGATCGTTGCGTTTGCTTTGCTGGGCCTGCTTATTTCGCTCCTGGCCAGTGTTTTGATATCCCGGCGTGTGGGAGTGGGATTCGCAACTGCTTTGCTACTCGCTGGCGTGGTGCTCATTGTTGTACTCAGGACGCCTCTTTTGCTCCCAATCACATTGCCTTTGAGCCAGGCAACAAAAGACTGCGTTGACTTTATAACATTTCTGCTGACGATTTATCTGGGCACGTACCTGGTAGCGACCAGTCAGGAAGGCACGCGGATGGCGTTTGAGCGTCTGGTCGAACAGTCCAACAGGTTGAAAGTGCTCAACAGAGAGCTCGCACACGAAATTCGCGAGCGCAGACAAGCTGAAACGGCGCTGGCCCAACTTAACAGCACCCTGGAGACGTCGGTGGCTGCCCGTACGGCAGAGGCGGTTGCTGAGAAAAACAAGAGTGAGGCGATTTTGCGCAGTGTGGGCGATGCCATCAGTGTCACTGACCTGGATATGCGTATCCAGTATGTGAACGAGGCGTTTGCGACGTTGACAGGGTATAGTACTGCCGAAGTTGTTGGCCGTCCCATGTACACGATTATGCTGCAGGAAACTGCGGAATTGGATCGCCGTTCCCGGCAGTTTGCATGGCAGACAGGAGCTTATACGCAGCGTGAAGTCACTATGCGCCACAAAAGCGGCCGTACCTACGATGCCATGTTGACCGTTGCTTCCTTAACTCATGAAGGCGAGCGCACCGGTTACGTCTTTTGCCACCAAGACATTACCAAACTCAAGTCCCTGGAACGTGCCCGCAGCCAGTTCATCACCAACGTTTCCCATGAACTTCGCACGCCGGTGACGAGCATCAAGCTCTCTGCGTATTTGCTGCAAGTGGAGCAGTTGCCGGAAAAGGTGACGACTTATCTTCAGGCTCTCGAACGCCAGTCGGCGCGTCTGGAGCACTTGATCCAGGACATCTTAGAGATTGCTTCGCTGGACAGCGGGCAGGGTGTCACCATGTGGGAGTCGGTTCCATTGGCTGTTATCGTGCATGATACGGCGACGTGCTATCAGAATCAGGCTTCTACACACGCTGTAAGGCTGACTATCGATCCCGTACCTGCTGACTTGCCGGAGGTCAAAGGTGATCCATTCCGGCTAGAACAAGCCTTGAAGGAGTTGGTGGAGAATGCCTTGATTTTTACACCCCCGGGTGGAGATGTGCATATCACGTTGACGCTTACCGAAGCCCACGCCCGGCGTTGGGTGACGCTTGCTGTACGGGATACCGGACCGGGTATTTCGCCTGATGAAAGATCTAAACTTTTTAACCGTTTCTTCCGTGGCACACTGGCTGAATCGGGCCATGTTCCCGGCACAGGATTGGGCTTGAGTATCGCCGATGAAATCGTGCGCGCTCATGGTGGTTACATCAGTGTTGATGGTGAGCTGGGGCAGGGTAGCACTTTCACACTGTGGTTGCCCGTGAGTTGAGAAGCGTGTTAGCCCTACCAAATGCACCGTTAACGTGGAGCGGAAGGTAACTCTAACGTCACGACTATGGGATTAAAGATTATTTGACTGATCAAAGGAGGCTGCAATGGATCTGTATCTTGTTAAACCAGGAACCAAAGTGGATTTGAGTAAGTGGAACCCTGATGATAAGGCCATGTTCGACAAAGGCAAATCGGAGGGTAAGAAGGCGATGGAGAAGCTCAACCGGCGGCTGGAAGGGCTGCAAGAGCTGCTCTACGCCGAAGGCAAGCGTAAGGTGCTAATCGTACTGCAAGCGACGGACACCGGCGGCAAGGATGGCGTCATCCGCTGGGTCTTCGACCGCGTCAACCCGCAGGGGGTAAAGGTGGCGAGCTTTAAGACGCCCACATCGGAGGAGTTGTCCCACGATTATCTGTGGCGTATCCATAAGCACACGCCCGGTAAAGGCGAGATCGTGATTTTCAACCGCAGCCACTACGAGGACGTGTTGGTGGTGCGGGTGCGTAACCTCGTCCCGCAGGAAGTGTGGGGCCGCCGCTATGCGCATATCAACGATTTCGAGCGCATGCTGGCGGAAGAGGGGACGACGATCATCAAGTTCTTCCTCCATATTAGCAAGGACGAGCAAAAAGAACGTCTGCAAGCCCGTTTGGACGAGCCGGAAAAGCGTTGGAAGTTCAATGTCGGCGATCTTGGCGAGCGCAAGCTTTGGGATGACTACACGCGCGCCTACGAGACCGTCCTCAGCGAGACCAGTACCGAGTGGGCGCCGTGGTACATCGTCCCCGCCAACCGCAAATGGTACCGCAACCTCGTCATCAGCGACGTGCTCGTGGAGACGCTGGAAGGTTTCGACATGCAGTACCCAAAGTCACAAGAAAACCTCGATGAGGTGGTCATCGAGTAAATGCTGCTTTATGATTATCAACGTAGTTGTTGCTCAATTCCCTGTCACCTTCTCGATACAGCGTAATCTAGGCTTTATCGATTCTGTATTAGCGCGGGCAAATGTGGGCGACTTGGTGCTGTTCCCTGAAGGCGCGCTGTCCGGTTATTCGACCGCCCCGTC
>JAFGFB010000010.1 GCA_016931315.1 Anaerolineae bacterium | reverse complement strand
GTTCTCATAGGGTTCCTTTCTCTAGTCAGGAGTTGGTCCCTATGATAACCCCATTTCTCTTACAGGGTTAGTTTTGCGGTACTGCGTATAAACAAATAGCCCCTGGCCAAAAAATGGCCGGGGGGTGTGGGGAGGGACTTCCACCTGACAGACGAATTAGTTCAGCAAGAAAAAGCCGTTGGCACTAAATAAAATAAGGCCTGGCAATGATAGAATGTGCGGGCGAACGTCCCTCAGCCTGCCCATAACAAAAAAAACCTTGATACTCAAATTATAGCGTAGTTAGCGCAGGTGACAACAGATCACCAGATCAGGGTGTGTTTCAAAACGAGGGCGAAAATCTCAGGCGTCCCTACGGGGGTATTCTAAAATTGATTTTTGGCGGTGGGGCAAAGCCCCACCGCCAAAAATCAATCAAAAGAAAGACATTTGCGCGATGATTGTCTCTTTTTGCCCTAAAGGTGAAACGCACCCCCAGATCACTGGAGCGGAGTCACCCCAGGCGGAGTCGTCTCATCCAGAATCACCCGATTATCAGCCCAAGGCGCGCCTGCGGCGTCGGTTGCGGGCAGCGTGACGCCAGAGTCGCCATCATACCAACCCACACCAATACGGTATTCACCAGGCAGCGCTGCCAGCGTGACCGTCTCACTCACCACCTCACCCGCAGCCCACCAACTGGTGGGATAGGTCCAGGCGCGCGGCATAGCATCATCCTGAGCAACAATCTCACCGGAAGGAGCCATCACATGTACGAAACGCTTATAATCCCGCGAGGGAATGGCTTGCGCCTGCCACCATAGCGTCAGGGTGAGAGCTTCAGAATTGACACCGAAGTCGTAGCCCAACAAGCGCAACTCCGTACCGAAATGAGCTTGTTGGGAATATGCTGGCGTGGGAAGCGCAAAACTGCGCGGTCGGGCGACGATATTCAGCGTGCCCAAATCACAGTGCTGCAAGGTCGCAGCGCCACTCAGAAGCGTCAAATGCAGACTATACGGACCATCAGGCATCTGCGGCGGCAACTCCAGCGTGACAGGCGCGCGCACCCAGGCAAACCTCGACCACAGCGTCGTAGGCGAACCAGATGCAAGCGTGCCTTCACGCAAAGCCACCGTCTCACCGGCAGCATTCAGCACTTCCCAGCGAGCATTCAAGTCCGCGATAGGAGCTTCGGATGCACTCCACTCGGCAAAAAAGTCGAGAGGACTTCCCTCAGACGACGCCTCAGGTAACCGTAATCCGATGAGCGATACCCCATCAGCCTGACACAATGTTTGCGAGTCACGACGCTGCCATTCGCAACACGACTCACGCGGGTCCCATAACGCCATCTGTGTGATCGTTATAGGCAAATCAGCCTCACCGGCAGTCTCCATTGTGGCTTCGAGATAAACAATCACGCGCAGTGTATACACACCCGGCGCCAAACCTTCCGGCAGGGAGAGTACCGGGTAATCTGTAACCCTCTCACCGGGCTGCCAGAGCGTGGTGGGAAGATAGCCATAACCCGGCTGCAAATCCGCCTGGCTGAGCTGACGTCCATCCGCGTCGAGCAACCGCAGCGAAAAACTCCAATTGCGAGGAGTTTTCGATCTCAGAGACCAGACGCATTGCAAACGCAACGTCTCGAGCGTGGAACTCAATGGGCTCACGCTATGCAGGGTCAACTCGCCCAGCTGCGCAGCAGCCGGTGTAGCCAGGCTGAGCTGCGAATTGCTGCGTACGCGCACCGCGCCGACGTAGAGAGTCCCGCGCCCCACGCCCTGCGGGGTCTGCGGCTGAAGTTCGCCCTCGGGACCATAGAAGCGCAATTCTAGCAGATAAAGGCCACGCGCAAGGTCCGGCGGCAAAACCAGATTCACCCCGGCACCCCCTAAGCCATCATGCGATGCTGGGAGCGCTACAAAAGTCGCTTCAGCCAAGGCGTAGGGCACACCGTGACGCGGTTCCGCCGGAGAGACCAACCGCAGCGTCCCGGTGAGCGGCATCGTATTCGACTGCTGCCAGCGCAGTCCCAGTCCAATAGTCTCGCCCGGCAAAGCTACGATATTCAGCGCATCGGTACTGACACCAGAAGTCGCGTAGACCTCCTCCAACAAAAGGCTACCAAAACGTACCGGTTCGCGATGGGGATAAGGCGCCTGAATGAAGTCGAAAGCCATGAGAGAATGGGAAGACGCGTTGGGAGCAACGCCATAGGGGAGATACGCGAAGACAGTTGGAGCCAACAATGAGATTCCCAAGGCAAAAGCACAAAACAAGAAGATACCCCGAAGTTGCCCCCCATCTTCCCGGCGTTGCCCGCGCGAAAGCCACAGGCTTATCACCACTAAGGTTACAGCCGAAACCCATAATGACACTGCGCGCAGGGGCGTATTGCGCAGTTGCAACACAACGGTATGCTCTCCTGCCGCCAGGTCTACCGTCAGGCGTCCAGACCCGGTCATCGAATAGGTTGCGGCAGCGCTACCGTCCACCTGCGCATGCCAACCGGGCCACCAGTTCAAGGGAAATGCTACTGGCGCAGCAGTGTCAAGCTTGAGCTGCCATTCCTGGCAATTTGGGGTGCGGGTCAACAATTCCGCCGCCAACGCCGCGCCGTTGCCGGAGATGGGTTTCGCCATATCCACCCCATCCACCACGGATTCGGAGATATACAAGCGCGGTTTCACATCAGCCGGCAGGTATTCGTAACGAATCGTCGTCCCGATATTGCCGGTGAAAGCCTCGTAGAGCAGCAAATTGTCCCAAGTGATATCTTTTGAAGTAATCAAAAGGCGCTCGGGATGCAGCGTACCGAGAGCAGCCAAGACGACCAACAGCAAGGGCACGGCAAAGCGCGCCCCATGTGTAAGACGCTTCAGCAGTCCACGGCTTGGTTCACTCATTGATTCGCCAGCAATAGCCCCTAATGCCAGGGCTGCAAAGAGCGCCTGTACTGAGAGAAAACGCCAGGGGAATTGGGTAATCTCTAAAAGCGGCAGGTGCTCCCACAGCCATGAAGAGAGCGGCGTGATCATAAAGGTAGAGATGAGAAGGCTAAAAAGCACAAAGGCATAATGATTGGGAGATAACAGACGCTGGGCATTTCTCGAGTCTTGATTTGAGAATTCTCCCTGACGGCGATGCATAGTTATAATGATGTGCCAGAGCAACACCCCTGCCCCCAACAACGCCAGTGCTGCTTGCACCAATCCCATCACAAAGGGACCAGCGGCGCCCGCTTCACCCGCAACAGTGTAGTCAAAGAAGAACGAACGCTGCACCAGGTTCAGACCGCGGAAGTGGTTGCTATAATGGAAATATCCCGCCGTGAACTCGGGTCCCATCTGCCCGTAGCCCGTCTCGCCGATGGCGGGAATCCAGAACCAGGCCGTGAGCAAGAAAGCGAGGAGGAAGGGAGCGATGCTGCGAAACAGCAAAGACATGAAGCGCAAAGCGCCGGTCTTGAATTCGTGCTTCGAATGCCAGCCTGATACGCCAACTTGCCGGGGTACAGCATAGAGCAGCGCAAATGGGGCGAAAATCAACGCCGAGACGTTGTGGGTGAGAAGCAGCGCAGCATAACTCAATGCAGCGAGCGTGACCCGCCAGGGTGTATAACGCTCGGCGGCGCGGTCCAGCGCCCACAGAATAAGAGGATACCAGATGAAAGCGTAGAATTCAGAAAGCGAGTCACCGCGCACATAAACATTGACCAGATGAAAGGGCGCGAAAGTGTAAGCCGCAACCGCGAGCAGTGTAGCCTGTGGCTTGCGATAGACGCGCCGCGCCCACAATGCAATGGCGAGCGCCGCAAGGATGAAGCCGAGGGTCTGCGTCGCTTGAATCGCCAGAATGGGTGAAAACCCTAACGCCGTCAAGCCGCCGCTCAGATAAAAGGGGAGCGCAGCGTAGTGATTGAAGAACGGGTAGCCCAAATCATAGGCGGCATGCGCCATCCAGCGCACCGGGAAAATGCCGTGGCGCAGATTCTCCGCCATATCCAGGGTGCGCTGCAACAGAAAGGGACTATCGCCGCCGCCGCGCGTGTTCACCATGCCCGGCCCCCACAGCGGGAATGCTGCGAGCAAGGGCAGGAGAAGCAACACGGCGTAAAAAGTGATAGAACGCGAACGTGTAGTTGACATTAGATTCAGCGCTCTGACTCCAAAACCACCCCCAGCTCGATCCACGTTCCCCATGGCTCACCGGTATCGCTGCGATAGAAGCCGGTGCGCAGAGTATCTCGCGCCGGGTCAGGAACTACATCTGGCAGAAAATGCTCGTCCAGAATGAGGTCATCCACCTGCCAGCTAGAGGTCGGTAGATGCCCCTCACCCGGCGGCATATCATGCTGCGCGAGCAATACCCCATCCCTCAGATAGTGAACAAAGACCGTGTAATCCGTATCGAGCGAGGCGCGACAATCCCACCACAAGCGCACAGTTACGCCATCCTTGCGCGCAGCCTGTGTCTCCAGGCGCACCAGCGCTGCGCGGAGCAAAATCTCATCCCCCTCACCGAAATGTGCCACGGCAGCAGGCACTTCGGGGCGCGGATCGGCATTGATCAACAGCGCCGCTACAAATGGCTCCGGGTCTTTATCACCCTGCACCTGGGGTCCCGCCTGGACGCTCAAATACGCCGGACGGGAAATCAAAGGGAATACCTCCGTCTGCCAGTCGCGATAGGGCCACACCGCGAAGGTCAACCCTGAATCCAGTGCTGGCGATGTTTCCAGCGGTAAGAACGCCATCCGCTCCACAGGCACCAGAAAAGGTAGCGCTTCCCACGACTCCCACAGCCCACGATCCACGATGAGCGTGCGCCCATTATCCGATCCGTGCAACATCCGCACGCCATCCCAACCCGCGCCACGCGCCGTGTTCAATGCGCCTGCCAGGTCCACTGCACCGCCCTCAAGCCAGTGATAAGCCAGCGGGGCGCGAGCATAGGTAACAAAATAATCACGCACTGTAAAAGCCAGCCCGATGAGGAGCATAAGTACCGGGAGAACACGACCAGCACGCCGCCAGATACGCGCGGCTTGAATCATGGGCTGCGACGCAACAGCAGCCACGCGCGATTCCATCCAAGCCAGGCCCAATGCGGGGAACAAAATCGCCATCGGGAGCACGCCTACACCGCGCAAGAAATGAGGAGCATCCTCGGCGAACAACGTTGGCAATGCCATCACCGCTGTCCACAAAACGATCAAAGCCAGGGGGAGCGCGTGCCCTTGTGTCCCCACCTGTCTGTTATGTGCCCGGGCATGGAACATGCCCCCCAACGCCACGCCAACCCCGATCACGCACGCCAATCCCAGAGCCGGATCCCACACGGGACGCCAGGCGAGATTGTGCCGCCAGATGCGATCACCCTGAACGAAGAACATCGCTACGGTATTCCAGATGTGTCTCACCAGTGTGCCCCAAAAATCGCCCTGATGAATTTCAAGGCTAAAAATCGTCACCTGCCCGGTGCGCGCCAGGACAATCTCCGGGTTTTGAAGCGTGTAGACGCCCAGAGGCAGCAGTACCAGCAACGCCGCCGCACAAAACACCAACGCACCTCGCCCATGCGCCAGCGCCGCGCGACGCCGGGTCACCAGGATATAGAGCAGCACAACGCCCAATGCTACCGGGGAAAAGCGCGCCGCCATGTAGGTATACCACATTCCACCGTAGAGCGCACCGGCTATAGCCCAGTATCGCAGGCGTCCGGTTTTCACACCGCGCACCGCTTGCGCGATAAAGAGCGCCGTGAACAACGGCAGCAAGATCGCGCGAAAACCCATTCGGCTCAGATGGACGTGCCAGAAAGTGACCGCCAATACCGCCAGCGCCCAGCGCCCCACACGACGATTGAAAAGCACACGCGCCAAATCATAGGTCGCGGCAAGGGTGAGGAAACCCACGAAGAACGATGGCAAACGAACGGCAAGCGGCGAGCGCCCCAAGACGCCTACCGATGCGGCAATCAAGTAGAGAAAGAATGGTTCGCGCCCGTTATTGGCGGCAAAATAGAGCGGGAAATGCCCCTCCAACACATTGAGCGCGTCCAAGCCATTGAAAGCTTCGTCATGATACAAGCCCGGCGGTACGTTACCCCAAGCCGCCAGGCGCAATCCAGCGCCGAGCAACAAGAGTAACACAACGATGCCGTTCCCCGATACAATAGCCGATGGTTTGATTTTGAATGGTTTCATGGCAAAAAAAGTCTACGGGTAGGAAATCCCCTACCCGTAGTATTGTACTCGAAAGCCGCTTACCGTCTACCCGGCGCCACTCGCGCCGCCGCCCGCGGCGCCCGCCGCGGCGCCGGCTGCGCTGGCACTTGCCCCACTTGCGGCCCCGCTGGCATTGATAGCAGCAATCATGGCAATGAAACCCGCATGGCTATCCGTTGCCGCAGCACTCAAGCCGCGGAACCATGCAGGAACTTCAAAATTCTCGTGCCGTTTAAGATACTTTGCCCAAACATCTGCCAGACCCAATGCGGCTGCGTAGGGCAAGTACTCGGTAAAGCCAGCCGCATACGCCAAAGATTCGCGCCCCTTCATCACATCCTTCAAGTATTTCTTGAAGGCAATCCAGGCAGCAGATTCGTTGATCCACACATCGTTTAATCTGGGAATAATGGCGCCAGCAATCATGGCGACAAAACCGATAAAGAAGATACTGACAGTGATAAGCAGGGGCCAGGGACCGATAGTGCTGCGCGTCAAGAAGAATAAGCCCGCCACAGCCAGCGCCGGGCCGAGCAGAAGCAATACCACCCCCCAACCAAACAGGACATTCCGACCACGCTGTCGTTCTGGATCAAAGAAGCCTAACGTCGCCATCTCACCCTTGAGCGCGTCAGTAAAATGCTTGAGTCGTCGTTGCAATGAGTTCTGCAACGTATGGACCGGCATTTCGTGAACCAGACCCTGCTTGGTACCAAAGAAAACCTGAATCACAGCTTGTTCGTGTGGTTCCAGATGGGCTGGGAGATCATGCAGGTGCAGGACATAAGTATGCTTACGATACCAGGTGCTTTCAGCGCTTTCTTCAATGCTAACCACACCACGCTGCGCCAGGTGGAATAGAGCGCCCAAGGCATAATCCCAGCCATATTGCAGCGACCCTTTCTGAGCCAACACGCCGGCAAATGCGGGTAATCGGTCACTTGGAGGGCGGTTGGCGGTAAAGGGCGCCTCACCTGCCGGCATCTGGTAGCGTTTCTGATAGCCAAGAATCGCTGCCAAACCTAGCGCAAAGATAAACAGCGCGGCGCCAGCAGAAGGCCAGGCCCAGCGTCCCCACCCTGCACGTAGCGCTTGTGCCTTTTCCTGCTGCGCCTGCCACTGCGGTCGCACTGAGACGAGGCTGCCCCGTCCGAAACGCAGCTCAAAAACAAAGAACTCATCCGCGCCCAGATCCTGCGTGGTGAAAGTGACCTCGCTGTTATAGCCCTCAACCTGCGCTGAGCCGTAAGTCACCCGCGAATCAGTGAGGCTCGCAGCCGCAGGGTAGGTCACGATAACTCGGCTACGGGCAATCGTATAATCGTGGGTCTCTGGCAATGCCTGCCAGCGCAACAAATCACTGTCGGGATCCTGGAGAATCACACCACGCACGCGATAGGTCAGCCCCAAGGTATGGGTGCTATCGCTTGTTGGAGCAAAGTGCCAGGTGATGGCAATAGGATCTTGTCCCTCAACCTCTACCTCCCCGGCATCTTCACCCCACGGAAGTGTTGCACCATCAAGGGTTGCATTCAGCACTTCTATGCCATCTGTCTTTTCCGTAGGAAGGTTGCGGAAAGCATAAGTGAAAGGGCCTCCGGTGAAGCGAAACACCAGCGTCTCAGTCACCAACAATGTGCCATCCGATTCAACCATGATCGCAACATCGAAACGCTCGGCGTCATAGCTCTTCGTCTGCGACAACCCGACGACTGGCGCAAACAGCAAACTCAAAGTCAACAAACTCAACAGCCACTGGGTAAGCATTGTGCAACCTCCTCCAGGTCTCGAACTACGTTCCCATTATCATCATAGCAGGCAACGTAGCCTTTGTCATTGGATTGGCGGATGAACTAT
>JAFGFB010000157.1 GCA_016931315.1 Anaerolineae bacterium | reverse complement strand
GGTCGCTTCGTCAACCCCGGACGAATGCCTCGATCGCGCTTCAGAAGCGTTGTGTGAGACATAGTACGGTTTTGGTCAGCGACCTGCCACGAAATCCCATGCGTTCCAAAACGGGGGTGAAAATCTCAGGCGTCCCTACGGGGCCCCCATAGGGGGCATAAAAATCACTCAAAGAAAGGCATTTGTATGATAAGAGGATCTTTTTTGCTTTGAATTGACCTCAAGGCGAAAGCTTTTATACTGGATGCAGTATAGAACTTTCCGTGGCTCTTTCTTTGGGAGGTGTGAAGATGGCTACACGATCCTGGCCTCGGGTAATTGTCTTTTCTACGCCCACCTGCCCCTATTGCCAGGCTGCTAAGAAATACTTGCAGCAGCGTGGTGTGCCCTTTGAGGATGAGGACGTCTCTCGGAATATCATTGCTGCGCAGTACATGGTACAACGCAGTGGGCAGCAAGGAGTCCCTGTCATCCAGGTAGGCGGAGAGATTATTATAGGTTTTGACCGCACCCGCCTGGATATGTTGCTTGGATTGAAGTAAGCGCACGTTCGACAGACCCACGAAATGCGTTATAATTCCGCGCGTAGTTTGACCGGCAGTTTCTGCTGGTTAGAGATTGCGATAAACGTGTTCGTGCTGGATGGTTGTTGACGAGGAGATTCCATGGAAAGTGTTTTGATTCCCTGGGTGATAGCTTCCACACTGTTGTTGTTTGTGGCAGCCTATTGGATTTACACATTGGAGAAGCGCTTTAACAGTCTAGAGAAACAGTACAAGCGTTTACTGGCGCTCTCTGAAAGCAGCGATCAGGCTACGTTTGCGGATTTTCTGCACCGGCTTGAGCAACACGATACGCGTTTACAGACGGCAGAGGGCACACTTTCGCAGATACAAGACATTCTGCCGCATACAATTCAGGGATATGGTGTACAACGCTATCAGGGATTCGCCAATGTTGGCGGCGATCAGAGTTTTTCCATCGCCCTGGTAGATGCTCGCGGCAGTGGCTTTCTGTTATCCGGTCTGCATGGGCGGGATGAGACGCGCGTATATGCCAAACCGTTGGTACAATGGCGTGCTTCGTACACACTTAGTGCCGAGGAGCAGGCGGTCATTGCTCTTGCTCGAAAGATGACTGAGGCTTAAGACGGTTTTGTTTTATCGAAGCCTGAGCAGTAGTCTCGAGTTTCGAGATGGTTTTGACATTTTTCGCAAGTGTAAGTATCATTAGACTTAGTTGGCGCAGCAGTTTGCTGTGCGTGGTATGCTAAAATTGTGTTAGTCATTTTTTAGGAGGATTTCCATGTGGGGTAAGGAAAAAACGCGAGATGAGGAGGTTGTGGCGACGCCAGTCGCGGCTGCTACACGGCAGCCTGCTGCTGCCTCCAAACCCATTGAGACCACCATCGGTCCGAATACCCATATCAAGGGCGATATCCAGGGGGATGGTAGCCTACGAGTCGAAGGTGTGGTTGAGGGTACTATTTCAACTACGGGTAATTTGGTCATCACCGAGAGTGCTAAGGTACTTGCAGAAGTCAAGGCCGCCAATGTATCCGTGGCTGGCGCGGTGAAGGGTAATATTCACGCGAATCGCGTTGAGGTTTTGGCGACTGGCCGTGTGTGGGGTGATTTGACGGTCAAGGTCATGCTCACTAATGAGGGCGCTTATGTGAGCGGGCAGATTATTATGCCGAAGGATGTCAAACCGCCACAGTTGGAACCGGAGCCAGCAAAGCCGGCAGCCCCGGCCCCAGCTCCAGCAGCTAAGTAGGTAGAGTCTCCACACCGCCCTCCGGCAAATCTGTTCCGGGGGGCGGTTTCCTTTTTCTTTTAGAGAATTGCCCCGCGCTTGATGATTGGTAAACGCATCGCTTCGCGTCTTCTGTTCCCCGTTTACGCCTGTGTGATGCGTGCCTGCAATACTGTGGCTCCTACCATAAGGAGTTCTCCAAGGATTGCGATGAGGGCCAGCGGCAGAAGCTCTATTTGCCCTCCGAGCGTTGCTTGCCATGCCGAAACCAGGGCGTAGATACCCAGCAGCATTTCTCCTGGTGTGGAACGGTCTGGTTTGAGGCTATAACGTGCGTGTCGCCAGCGTCCGGTCCGGGCTCGCAGGTTGAATTTGGGTGTGCGATGAAATGGCCCGCCCCAATGTGTTAAGCCATCCAGAAGCGCGAGCGTGTTACTCCAGGCCAGCCCCATTCCCAGCGCCATTAATACCGGATAGGCGAGGATGCGCCGAGGCCAGTCTCGATAAAGCGTTATTTGCCCCAGGAAATAGAGCAGCGGTGGAACGGCGATAATCGCCCCCAGGATGCCGCTCAACGCTGGCAGTGATGGGGGATAGAGTGTCATGGGTAGCAAGAGTATCATCAGCGCCAGGAACAACGGCTGTGTGAGATAACCACTCAGATGTAAGAGCGCCATGATCTTTTGCGCCAGATTGAGCCGCGATGAACGCACGATGGGCCTGGCAAGCTTTCGCAGGCATTGCACTGCGCCCTTTGCCCACCGGTATTGCTGTTGCTTGAATGCCGCGACCAGCGGGGGGAGCTCTGCTGCTGCGGTCACTTCGGGTAGATAGCGGACACGCCACCCCTTTAGCTGCGCGCGATAGCTTAAATCCAGGTCTTCCGCAATCGTATCGAATTGCCAACCACCCGCGTCTTCAATCGCGCTTTTACGCCAGATGCCTGCGGTCCCGTTGAAGTTCATCAACAAGCCACTGCGATTGCGGGCGACATGTTCGATAGCGAAGTGTGCGTCGAGAGCCAGGGCTTGTGCTCTGGTGATGGGCGAATACTCGGCGTTGAGATGGCTCCAGCGTGCTTGTACCATCGCCAGATGGGGGTCAGCAAGCAGGTGCGGAACGGTGTGCTTGAGGAAGTCCGGTTCCGGATAGAAATCTGCGTCGAAAAGTGCGATGATTTCGCCATGTGTCTGTTGCAATCCCGCTGCCAGCGCGCCCGCTTTGTAGCCGGTGGGATGGTCGCGATGCAATAAGTTGATTGTATACCCCTGAGCACGCAAGCGCGCGCATTCGGCTTCGGCCAAAGCTGTTGTCTCGTCGTTAGAATCATCGAGAACCTGTATCTCCAGTTGCTTTTGAGGCCACTCCAGAGCCGCAACGGCTTGTAGCACGCGTTGCACCACATAGCGCTCATTACGCAGGGGGACTTGTACGGTGACTACTGGCAAGTGTGATTCAGGCGGCAATGCTGGCACTGGTTTTGAATCATTGCGGTGTTTGAAATACAAAGCAATCAGGACGACGATGTGTGTGGCATAGATGGCTAACATTGCCAGCACTGCTGTATAAAAGTATCCAATGATTGTGTTTATCATATCGAGGATTATACCTGAAGTGCGTAATAACAGCTGTCTGGTAGGGTTGTGTATTTTTTGGCGCCGCGCCAAAAAATACAGAGAGGACCCTCTTTCTGGTTACAGAACTTCTTTTAGTTTTCCCCAATAATCTGTCGTATACCCAGGGGGTAATTGCTCAGCATTCTCCCGCTTGCCACAACGAAGAGCGGCTAAAGCCGCGATTTTAGGGAGTGTTTTTGGCTGATGCGCGTAGCGCATCAGCCAAAAACACTCCCTATAGCGGGCTTCAGCCCAAAATTTGCACCCTTTGATGGAAGTCTGAACAGTTACCCCGGGGGTTTCCCGGGTATACGACAGAATGTTAGGAAAAATAAGATCGCCATCTTGTAAACGACCTTCATCAGCGATCAACTCTCTGCGCCTTCTTTCTGCAGGAGTGATTTTCGTGGTGAGG
>JAFGFB010000156.1 GCA_016931315.1 Anaerolineae bacterium | reverse complement strand
TTGAACTTGGAAGCGACTATTCAGTTGTTAAGGTACTGCCTCTTGACAAAACTTAGAACATCTCTTTGGCACGCCCAAGTGTCTAAACGTATTGCCTCACCCAGCTGACCGCGGTTGAGTACAAACGCTTGAACTTTCCAAAAATCTGTCCTATACCTCCAGCCCTGACCCTCATCCCCTGAACTGTGATATACTAACCGTAGAGGCCCGCCCTCTCATATGACGCATGGCACGGGCGGAAAACAGCACTCTGTGCTCGGGAAATCACAAACAGTGAAAGATACTCTCGACCTTTCGCATATCGTGGTAAACCTGCGTGACTGTGGCGGTCTCCCCGCCCTCGATGGGCGACGCCTGCGCCACGGCATGCTCTACCGTTCCGGCAATCCCAGCCAGGCGCGCGGGGATGCGCTGCGGCGCCTGGAATCCTTGGGCTTGCAAACCATAATTGACTTGCGTTCGCCCCGTGAGCGACGGCATCGGACATTCACTTTGGCAGGCGCTCGCACCCTCTCCATCCCTATTGGCATCGCCGAGCTTACCCAAAAGCGCCTGCGCGGTGTGTTATATAAACCCCGATCAGAAGCGGTGATTATGGACGTGATGGTCTCCGTGTATCGGGATATGGTGGACCTTGCGGTGGCGCCGCTGGGCGCCATACTGCGCTTATTGCTGGAACCGCAGTCTTATCCGGTGCTGATTCACTGCCGCGCCGGGAAGGACCGCACCGGTTTTGTGTGTGCGGTTATCCAGATGATTCTGGGAGCCGCGCCACAAGCGCTCATCCAGGATTATCTACGCTCCGGTGTTCACTCGGCGTCTGCTGTGCAGCAAACCCTGCTACGGTTTCGCCGGCTCACGTTGGGGCTGATTCCCACAAGCAATCTGGCGACCGTTTACGCCGTGAATCCACGCTATATCCAGGCTTCACTGGATCGAATTGCGGAAGGTTACGGCGGTCTCACGGGCTATCTGGCGCGGGGGGGCTTCCCGAAGAGCGGTTTTGCTCAGTTACAGGCGCAACTTCTGGAGAATGGATAGGCTATGGAAAAAACACGTGTGCTGCTGGCAGATGATCATGCGCTCGTGCGCGCCGGCATTCGCAATGCCTTGCAAGAACTTCCCGGGCTGGAGATTGTTGGCGAAGTGGGGGATGGCCCTGCCTTGCACGCTGCTCTGGAAGAATTACAGCCCGATTTGGTGCTCATCGATGTCGCGATGCCCGATTTTGAGCCGATAAGCGCCGTGCGCCGAATTCGCGCCTTATACGGGACCTTGCGGATTCTGATCGTGAGCGCCTATGATGACGATACCTATGTGCGTGGCTTGTTGAGCGCGGGGGTGGATGGCTATCATCTCAAGGATCAGCCGCTGAGTGACCTCCGTTTTGCTGTGCAGCGGGTGCTGGCTGGCGAGCGTTGGATTTCCAGCCCCCTGCTGGATAAGCTTCTCAGCCTGGAACGTCCCGTCGATATGTCGTATGCGCTCACCCTGCGGCAGCGGGAATTGTTGCGCCTTCTGCAGCAGGGATTGGACAATCAGAGCATCGCCCTGCGGCTCTGTTTGAGCGTCAAGACGGTCGAGAACCATTTGACGCGGCTCTACCGCCAGCTCGGCGTCCAGAGCCGTCTGGAAGCCGTCAATAGCATTAACCAGCACCCTGAAATTCTGGGCGTTCCAGGGCAAATCGCGTTGGCGCCGTCACCCACGCCTGCCACGCCGGGACGGCAGCGTCTTTTGGTGTTGTTGGTGGATGACAATAGCCGCTATCGGGAGCAATTGCGCCGCATGGTGGGCAGGGCTTATCCCCAGGCGCTCATCTATGAGGCTGAGAACGTCACTGAAGCGCTGCATATCGTTGAACGGATCTCTCCCCATTTGCTGCTCATTGACGTCGTTCTTGGTGAGGAGGATGGCATCGCCTGCGCACGGCGGATTCGGACGCTCTCGCCGACATCGCGCGTGGTTCTGATTAGCGCTTACCCTGACCGGGAATTCCACCGTCTGGGTATGGAGGCGGGCGCTGTGGCTTTGCTGGATAAGAAAGATCTTGATTTTGCCGCCTTGCACCATATCATTGACGATGTGAATTGCTAACGTTGCGTAGCAAGGCGGCGCACCTTATACGGGGCGCCGCCTCGCTGCGCTGCTACGAGTGCCAGTTGATGTGTGAGCCTTGCTCACTCGCGCCACGCGCGAAAATCTCGCCCCGTGGGTTGCTGGAAGACTTGCAGCCCAAATCGCGGCGCTGCGGCGACCAGATGTTCAAAGATATCCGCTTGAACCGCCTCGTAGGCTTCCCAGGCGACGGTGCGGGTGAAAGCGTAGATTTCCAGGGGTAAGCCTGTCGGTTCTGGATCCAGCTCGCGCACCAACGAGGCCATCTCTCCGGTCTGATGCAAATCGGGGCGGCTTCTGAGATAAGCGCTAATATAAGCGCGAAAGACACCGACGTTGGTTAACTGATGCTCTTCGCAGACAAAGGCGCTGCAAAGGCGTTCGGCTGCGGCGTTTTCCGGTTGATGCTGAAGGTGCCGTTCCAGGTACTCCTGCACCAGCCCTATCTGTTCGAATCGGGCGATCATATCGGCATCGCAAAACGCCACACTGTTGAGGTCAATGTAGAGCGCGCGTTTGATCCGTCGCCCGCCGCTCTCTGACATGCCCCGCCAGTTCCGGTAGGGTGTGTCCATCAGCTTATGCGTGGGCACCACGGTGATGGTGTTGTCCCAGTTCTGCACCTTGACGGTGTGCAGCGCGATATTCTGGACGATGCCATCCGCATCATAATCCTCCATCTCGATCCAATCGCCTTCGCGGACCAGGTCGTGCGATTGGATTTGCAGGCTTGCCACCAGGGAGAGCAGTGTATCGTGAAAGATGAGCAGCAGAATCGCGGTAATGGCGCCGATGCCACTCAACAGTACGACGGGCGATTTCCCCGTGATCTGCGAGATGGTCAGGATTACCCCAATTGCCAGAATGAGCAACTTGCCCAGATCCAGATAGCCTTGAATCGAGACGCCGCGAAAGTGGGAACTGGCTTCGTACATTTGGTTGGCCGCCGTCAACAATCCTGCCAGCGTGAGCACTGCCAGCCAAACCACCGCTGTCAAGAGCAACGTCTGGAGCGCTGCCGTCCATTCGGGCGCCCAGGTGGCCAGATAATACGTGAGCAAGAGTGGGGCGATCCAGGCGAGGCGGTACGGGCGGACATAGCGCACCAGAATATCGTCGTTTTTGTTTTTCGTCTTTTGTGAAAGGGCAATCAGCCCTCGTGCAACGACATTCCGCGCTATCAGAAAAACGCTGCCGTTGAGCAACAGCGCGCCCCCCAGCATCACCCAGGGCGCAGCGAGTGGATGTGCTTCTATCCAGTTGCGGACGATTTCAACGATCATAAGCGTTTCTCCTGTGCTGCTAAACATGAGCTTTAGGGATAGAGGTGAGGGTTTTGCCCATCAACTGCTTTATTTTAATAGATAATATTATACTTTATAAAGTATAATAACACAAGTAGCTTTCCTGTTCTGATAAAGGGTAGAAGGTGAATTATTGGCTGCATAACATTTACTATCAGGCGTGGCATGCCTGTTTGAGGGAAAACACTGTCGAAAATCGCGGCTTTAGCCGCTCTTGTGGTAGCAAGCGGGGAAACGCTTCCAAAGGGTATACAACAGATTATTGGAGAAAATAAGACCGCCATCTTGCAAACGACCTGCATCAGGCGTTAACTCTCTGCGTCTTTTTTCTGCAAATGTGATTTTTGTGGACAGGGCGAAGCCCTGTCCACAAAAATCACAAAAAAAACTACAGTGGCAAAATCGGCTAGATCACTCAAAAAACCCTCTGCGCCTCTCTCCGCAAGCGTGATTTTTGCGG
>JAFGFB010000009.1 GCA_016931315.1 Anaerolineae bacterium | reverse complement strand
GCCGCCACCCGCCGGGCCGCCGATGGCGCGCTGAATCTCTACCTGGATGGCGCGTTGGCGGCCTCCGGTGTCGGCTCCACGACCGACCGCTGGTCATCTAGCCTCTCTCTTGGGCGCTTGAGGCTGCTGAGCAATTACTACCAGGGGCAGATGGATGAAGTGCGCGTGTGGAACACCGTGCGCTCCCCGGAGGAGGTGCAGGCCGCTTTCCGTGCGTCTCCTTCTCCTACCACGCCCGGTCTGGCGCTGTATTACCGGTTCAACGAAACTGCAACGACCATTTACCCTCTGCTTGATTCCAGCCCTAATCGCAACCACAGTTCGGTCTGGGCTGCCATCCGCAGCAGCGCGTCGCTGGACTACGTCTACCGCTGGGATGTGTTGGGCGGCGGCTTCCTGGGTCAGAGCGACAACGTCATCTTCCGCCTGGTGGCGCAACCCGGTGTGACCGCGCCGCCTAACGGCATCCCCGGACCGTATCAACGCCCGGAGGTGGGAGCCAGCACTCCTCCGTTGCGCGTGCGCGGCAGCCAGGTGCGGGTGCTGCACGATGGCGCGCCGGTCGCGGGGGCGCTGGTGTATCACATCCCGGCGGGCACCGGCCAGGGCGCAACGCCCTACATGGATTTGACCGGGCAACCCTACCAGACCAACCTGAGCGGCTATCTGGGCGGCTACGGGGAACTCAATCCCGGCGATCAGTTGGTCGCGTTGTTACCGATCACCGCTACTGAGGCATACACACTCTACCACACCTCCGCCGCGCCGACGGTCACGGGCCTGGCGGCGCACACCATCGTCACGCCCGGCGTGCAGGTGCTCATTGTGACCGCCGCGCACCCGCTGATCTTGTTCAACCTCGATGTCTCCCTGGAATGGGACGCGCGTCAGGATACCGTGTACCTGGAACAGTTGGCCTATGACCTGCAGCGCGCTTCGGAGTTCCTATACGACTGGACCAACGGGCAAGTCGCGTTGGGGCAGGTCCACGTCTACCATGAACGCGGCAACTGGAACACCGCCGATGTGCGCATCTACGCCAATAACCGGATGCGCCCCAGCGCCATCCAGGGAGGCGTCACCCGCACCCGCATCGAAGACCCCGATGCTCCCGAAATCTCCTACGAACCGGGCATCGCGCGCCTGGGCGTGACCTGGAGCCGTTACGGCGAAGCGGGCAGCAACGCCGAGGACTGGCCGCGTGCGTTGGCGCACGAGTTGGGCCATTATCTGCTCTACCTGGATGACAATTATCTCGGCTTCGATGCCGCCGGGACCCTCATTCCGGTGGATACCTGCACCGGGGCGATGGCTGACCCTTATCGCGGCGATTATCCCTACGACGAGTTTCACGCACCGGACGATTGGCTGCTCAACTGTGAAGCCACCCTTTCGCAGCAGCGCACGGGGCGCGCCGATTGGACCACCCTCCAGCGCTTCTATCCGCAGGTGAGCTTCAACAGCAATACCGGTCCCAGCGTCCTGCCCCTCGCTGTGACGCAAGTGCAATGGCACGCTCCCGCCACGCCCCCCACGGCGCTGGTCGATCCCACCTTCTATTTGATGGCCGGCGGGACGCGTGTGCAACCTGGCGCTCGTGCGCGTGTCTTCCTCTTCCAGGATGACTGGCTTATTGATCTGGGCGCGCCGCGGCTCGACCGGGTCAACGCGCGCGGAGCACGTGTTGGCGACCGGCTGTGCGTATTGCAGCCGGATGCGCGGCAGGTGGGCTGCGAGGTCATCGGCGCCACCGACCGGCAACTGGAGCTCGCGACCTACGCGGATTGGCAACCTGACATCATCATCACCCCCATCACCTCGCGCACGCTGCACATCAGCGTCACCCAGGTTAGTCCCAGCCTGGTCTTGCAAGCGCAACTCTATTCTGAAAGTGGGGAAGTCACCAGCCCCCAGACCCTCACGCTAGTAGGCGCAACCTATCAGGGGACTTTCACGACGACTAAACCCACCATTGCGGGTTATGTTCAGGTGTGGGATGGCGTGTTAGGGCTCGAGGTTCCGCGGCGGGAAGCCATCACGGACTTCGCGCTGGGAGGGAATCCAGCTCCGGGATCGGGGGCGTGGAGCGGGGCGCCGGGTTCGGGAGCCTGGAGTGGGACGCCCACGCTGTCATCGGATGGGCAGGTGTCGCTATATAGCCGGGAGTTGGTGTTCCCCGAGGGGGAGTTCTATGCGTTGCAAGCCACCACGGCGTTGCCGCAACCGTCAGCCTGGGCGACCATCGTGGGGCAAGCCTACCGGTTGCTGGCTTCGGGGGGAGCGCCGCCGCTGAGCGCGGCCTCGATCAGTTTCCAGTATCTGGGGAGTGAGGTGCCGGCGGGGGAGGAGAGTTGGTTGGCCATTTACACGTGGGACGGGAGTGAGTGGGATAAACTGCCGACGCGTCTGGATCTGGACTACAACACTGCGGCAGCGCCGGTGGCGGGTCCAGGGCTGTATGTGTTGATGGCGAGTCTGGAGATTGCGTTGCCGGAAGCGGGGTGGAATCTCTTCGCCTATCCGGTGCAAGCCACGCGACCGGTGACTGAAGCTCTGCTCTCTATCCAGGAGGTCTATACTACGGTGTATGGCTATGAGGGTGGGAGCTGGTTGATCTACGACAGGACCCTGCCGGCGCTGCTGAACACGTTGCACACGCTGGAGTTTGGGCGGGGTTACTGGATCAGTGTAACGCAGCCAATCACGCTGAACCTGAAGGGGGCGGCGCTGGGAACAGCGAATACCCTGGCGGCACCGCTGAGCACCCTGCCGCAGCCACCCGCGAGCTTCTATGGACCGGTAGTGGGGGGACCGGGGTTCACGCCGGAGGCAGGGATGGCGGTGAGGGTGTGGGCAGGCGCAGAGGTGTGTGGGGAGGGGCGCCTGCAGGAGTTCGAGGGGCAGTTGGTCTATCTGGTACATGTGGAGGCGGCTTGTGTTGGACCGGGGGCGCAGCTGCGCTTCCAGGTTGGCGACCGCTGGATGGTCACCACTACATCCTGGTCCACCGCGGGGATCAAAGCGCTGCCGCTCAGGTCCGCGTACCAACTCTTCCTACCATTGGTTGGGAAAATGGAGTAAGACTATGAAAAAGAGATTAGGACTTTGGATTGGCTTTCTGGGACTTCTGGCAATGTTGGCGTTGGGGGAAAAGGCGCTTGCCGGACCGCCGGGATTGCCGCATTGGTTGTGGGGTACGGTGACTCTCGATGGTTTGTTGGTTGATGATGGTACACCGGTACAAATGCTGACACAGGGCGTGAATGTCATCACGACCACGGTGCTGACTGCCGGAAGTGATGCTGGGCTATACTCGGTGGGCGTCCCGGCTGATGACCCGGACCGTCCTGGTGTTCAGGGGGGTGTCAACGGCACTCTCATCGAGTTTGGCATTTCCGGCTACGAAATCGGTCAGACGGTGACTTGGACGCAGGGGCAAGTGCTGCGCCGCGACCTGCACAATGGGCCATTTACTTATACCTTTGTTGATACCATCAATGGCGAAAGTGATTCCGTATTCCCGGCTCATGATGGCAATCCAGGGTTGATCATCAATGCCAATGGTGTGGATTTGGGGGCGACAAGCCTGCAAATCAACGCCAATCAAGAATGCGTCAATGCCCAAAACGCCGTGCACCGTTGCTTTCAAATCAATCCCACAAATGCTGCCGGGCGCAATGCTACAGTGACCTTCTTCTTTTACAGCAGTCAAATACCTGTAGGGCATAGCTGTGAGGCGATGAACGCTTATCACTGGAATGGCAGCAGCTGGCAATTGCTTGCCGCTGAGTTGCGAGATTGCGAACACGATCCACACTCGCTTCGGGTCAGTGATGTGACTGATTTTTCGCAGTTTGTACTTGCCGATACGATACCCGCTGCTGTGACTTTGCTCACCTTCCTGGGGATACCGGAAGAGGGAGCTATCTCCATTACCTGGGAGACCGCTACCGAGTTGGATAATCTGGGCTTCAACCTATATCGCAGTGAAATCCCTTTCGGTCCCTGGGGGCAGCTTAATCCGGAGCTGATCCCTGCACAATACCCTGGCTCCATTTTGGGTGCAGTTTATGAGTGGTTGGATACCGATGTTATACCTGCCAACGCCTATTACTATCGCCTGGAAGCCATAGATATCCATGGAGTAAGCACCTTCTACGGGCCTATCAGTGTTACCGCTACCGATCCAGCCGCGGTGACGCTACTGGACTTTGGGTCCTTCTCAGGGTTGACGCCCCTGGTTCCTGGGTTAATTTTGCTTTCTGGGGTTTTGCTGTTGCTGTTCGCCAGGTGGAAGGGCAACTGTCTAAATTGCCATCGCAAGGTGTGAATTGCGGACTAGCATACGTTAAAGAGGGTGATTTTTGGCGCTGCGTGCTGCGCGGCGCCAAAAATTACTCTTATTCTGATCTCTTACCCCGGTAAACGCACCCCTGGATTTGTTCCCGCCTTCGCAAAACCCCCACGGTTTCTTCATCATACCTTCACAAACGCTGTTTATACTATGCTCAGATTTCAGAACTAAGGAGGTTCGATATGTTGAAGAAGAGTTTACCAGTGTTGTTGGTTGTTGGTCTGTTGGCGTTGTCTTTCCCGTTGATGGTTGCGGCACAGGGCGGGCAGCCCCCCGCTACCGCGCCTCGTGCAGCGCAGGCGTTGCCGGGCAACGCGTTGCAATCTGGCATGGCGATGCGCGGCGCACAGCGCGGTGGTTGGCTCACAGGTGGCGTCTCCCTCGTGGATGCTACCGCCCAGGCTACTGGCATGACTGTTACCGAAGTCATCGCTGCGTTGCAGGAGGGGCAGACTTATGCCGATATCGCCGTTGAGGCCGGTATCACCCCACAGGCCATCGTGGATGTGGTGCTCGAGGTGCGTGCTGAAGCGCTGGCGCAAGCCGTGAGCGAGGGACGCTTTACCCAGGAGCAGGCGGATACGATGTTGGCGACCATGGCAACCGACCTGTTGGCACAGTTGAATGCGCCCTGGGAAGCACGCGGTGCGACGAACGGCGCCGCCCTCGCTGGGGCACAACCTCAGAATGGCAGCGGTTATCGTGGCGGAAATGCTGGGGCCCGGGGGCAGGGTGCCGTGGGCACGCAGGGTGTGGGACGGGGCAACGCCGGAGATTGCACACTGTTGCAACCCTGAGCGAAGCGCCTGCTAACAACAGCAAAACCTCTGGTGCGCGGATGTCCTCCGCGCACCAGAGGTATTGGGAAGCCAATCTAACAGCGCAATTCTCAACGCTGCCATTTCTGACTCAAAACGCAATTGGGTCTATAATAATCATCAGATATCCTATCGCTAAACAGGTTATTTATGAGCCAGACTATTCTTGTCGTAGATGATGAAATACAGATTGTGCGAGTTTTACGGGGCTACCTGGAGCAGGCGGGTTATCGCGTGCTAGTCGCTTATAATGGCGAGGAAGCGCTTTATACCGCACGGCAGGAGCGCCCTGATCTGGTCGTTCTGGACTTGCAGTTGCCCAAGATTGACGGGTTGGAGTTCACCCGCCGTATTCGCGCCGAGCAACCCAACCTCGCTATCCTGATGCTCACCGCGCGGGTTGAGGAGATGGACCGCATCGTGGGTCTGGAGTTGGGCGCCGATGACTACGTTACTAAACCTTTCAGCCCGCGTGAGGTGGTCGCGCGCGTGCGTGCCGTATTGCGACGGGGGCAAACGCAATCTGCACCGGCGATCTTGCGCGTAGGTGACCTGGTGCTGGACCATGACCGGCGTGAGGTACGGCGGAGCGACACGCCAATCGAATTAACGCCCACGGAATTTGACCTGCTGGCGGTTTTCATGGCAGCGCCTCAGCGGGTGTTCTCGCGTGCGGCGTTGCTCGAAGCCGTGCAGGGTGTGGCTTTCGAAGCCTATGAGCGCACCATAGATGCCCATATCAAAAACCTGCGGCGCAAACTCGAGGTTGATCCAGCCGACCCACAAATCATCGTGACGGTACGTGGCGCAGGCTACCGGTTGGAGCTCCCTGAGACGCCATGAGCCTCTATCGCAAGGGCTTGCTGGCTTTTGCTCTGGTGATCCTGATCGCCATCGCGACGGTATTTCTGCTGGTCAGTCGCCAGGCTGAAGGCAAATTCCGGCAGTACACACTACTCTACAGTGGGCGTACCCAGAATCTCGGAACCGCACTGAGCTCCTATTATACGACGCACAATTCCTGGGATGGGTTGCAGGCCACTTTGCCCACTCTCTCAGCCGGCGCCAGCACGCAGCAAGGACAGGGTGGGCGCGGGGCGGGTCGCGGCAGCGGGCAAGGGGGAGCGACGGGTAGCACCGAGCTCTGGGACTTCCGTGTGGCTGATGCGGAGGGCAGAGTCGTGGCACATCTTGAGGGTGATGTACAGGGCACAATCAGTCGGACGGAAATGGCGCAGGCGCTTCCTCTTAGTTTGAATGGGGAAACGATAGGCTATTTGCTCCCCGACGCCACCAGTGCCCACACTCTCGTGCTTGGCGGACTTGAGCAACAATACCTGCAACAGATTCGCGCGGCATTATGGACTGGCGCCGCTGTGGCTTTCGTCGCTGCCCTGCTTGTGGGAGGGGTGCTAATGCGCGGCATTGTCGCGCCGGTCAAGCGGTTGACGCATGCTGCTGAAACTATCGCCCAAGGCGACCTGGACGCGCGCGCTGCCGTCTCTGCCCGCGATGAGATTGGCCAGCTGGGACGTGCCTTCAATGCCATGGCCGAAAACCTGGCACGCTCGCAGGCGGCGCGTCAGGCACAAACCGCCGATATCGCGCACGAGCTGCGCAATCCTCTGGCGGTGCTGCGTGGAACGCTGGAAGCTATCGCTGATGGCGTTTATATGCCTACACCGGAAAACCTCGATCCGGCGCTGGCACAGGTGCAAACCCTCACCCGTCTCGTCGAAGATTTGCGCGTGTTGGCATTGGCAGACGCCGGCGAGCTGCGCCTGGAACGCCAACCGCTGGACCTGGCAGCGCTGCTCACCCGCGAAATTGAAGCTCACCGCGTCTCGCTGCAGGAACATGGGCTGAATCTCACCAGCGTGTTGCCGGACACATTGCCAGAAATTCACGGCGATAGCGACCGGTTGGCGCAGGTGCTGAATAATCTGCTTGCCAATGCTGTGCATCACGTTCCGGCAGGCGGAGAGGTACGGGTGAGCGCGCGTGTGGAACAGCATGGCGTGCTGGTGCAAATCGCTGATAACGGTCCCGGCGTGCCCGAGGCGGACTTGCCCCGATTGTTCGAGCGCTTTTGGCGTGGCGACCCCTCACGCAGCCGTGATACCGGCGGCTCGGGCCTGGGTTTGGCCATTGCGCGGCGTATCATCGAGGCGCATGCGGGTCGCATCTGGGCGGCTGCCACCCCGGGCGGTGGGCTTACTGTGGCTTTTTGGTTGCCTGTATAACGGCTTTAGTTTCCATTACCGGCTACAAATCTCGGACTCAAGTCTGCCTATGAGAGAGGTTTTCGGCGCCGTGCGGCGTTGAAAACCTCTCTTTTGTTGATCAATCCCCACCAATCTTTCATTATTCCTTCATCAAGCCTTCACATAAACCCGTTATCATTCAAATAGTTGTTAAGGGGTAACTGTTCAGCGTTCTTCCGTTTGCGCAACGAAGAGCGGCTAAAGCCGCGATTGTAGAGAGTGTTTTTCGCTGCCGCGCTACGCGCGGCAGCGAAAAACACTCCTTCTACCGGGCTTTAGCCCGAAATTTGTACCTCACGGCGGAAGTCTGAACAGTTACGTTAAGGGTATAGTTTCATAAGATGGAGGAATCACTATGAAAGCAAAATTGAATTACGTTCTGGATGCACTGATCGGCCTGGCTTTCCTGATCTCAGCGGGCACCGGAGTTCTATTCATGTTCCTGGGTTCTGGCGGATACCAGGGTGGCGCAAATATCACATATGGCAGCGCATTTCTGGGCTTGAGCCGCTGGGTGTGGAGTGACCTTCACACCTGGGCGAGCTTGATCATGATCAGTGGGGTGCTGCTCCATGTGGTTTTGCATTGGAAGTGGATTGTTTGCGTGACCCGGCAGGTCTTTCCCGCGCCGCAGCCTCGTGTTGTGCGCGAAGAGAAATGCCCGGCATAGTCTAGAATTTTATACTAAGGAGAACGGAAATGATGTCGAAAATTACAATCGTATTGGTAGCTGTTTTGGCAGTGGCTCTGGTGGCGGGTATGGGCTACATTATCTTGCGCCCGGAGAGCGCCACAGCGCGCGGCGGTGGGCAGGATCATAGCGCGCAGGCAAATGCAACTGCCGCTGAGCGCGGCGGTGGGAACGCACAACGGCAAGCCGTTGCTGAGACTGGGCGCGCCAGTGCCGGCACCAACCGTGGCGGTGGCTATGGACAGGGACAAGCCCTTTCCGGGACCGAGAGCGGCAATGTCACCACGCGTGGTGGTGGTTATGGGCAGGCAAATGCCGGCGCCGCGACACTCTCGCGCAATGCCAACACCGCCGTTGAACACGCTGTCGCCGAAATGGAAACCATTCAGGGTGTTGTTATCTCCAGTGATAGCGAAATCCTTGTGCGCACCGCCGAAGGCGAAGAGGTGCTGGTAGGCTTAGGGCAGGCCTGGTATCGCGAACAAGCTGGCTTCACCGTTGCGGTGGGCGATGAGGTGAGCGTGCTGGGTTTCTACGAAGATGGTGAGTTCAAAGCCGTCACCGTTGAGGATACGACCACCGGCGCTACCATTACCTTGCGGGATGCCACGGGGCGTCCGGCATGGTCGGGGCAGGGTAACCGGCGCAATAGCAATCTGTAGATTTTCAGAGTTACCGACGGTCACGGGCCACAGCAATCTGCTGTGGCCCGTGATTTTTCTCAGGACTCGAGATTCAAAACGTGATCGAGTGTTTCGGTACTCAGGCGATATCCACGGCTGATGCCCCCCGAAGCAACGCTGCCGCCGCGCGTAAATCATGCGTGTCCAGACCCTCTCTAAACCAGGCGTAGAGATTCACCAATTGCCGGCGCGCCGTTTCGAACTCAGCAGGCGAACCTTCGGCCTGTCGCAGGCGGCATAAACTTAGCAAGGCGCGTAATTCCCAAGCTTTGGCACTCTGCTCTTGCGCTACCGTAATTGCGCGCAGGAAACAGGCTTCCGCCTCAAGCGGTTGCCCCAACATTTGTAGCGCCTCGCCCATCAGGCGCAGAACTTCAGCCTCGAAAAGATGGAGGCCGGCCTTAGCAACTTTCTGGGTAAGAGACTGTTCCAGGATCTCGAGTGCCTGCCCACCCTGACCAAGAGCGAGATAGGCTTCCCCTAGAAGCACGTAGCCATAGACGCTCCCTCCCAACGTGTCAGTAGATTCCCACCAGTTGAGAACTTCCTGAATGCGAGACACGCCAGAAGCATCGTGCTCCTCAACGGCGGATAGCCACCCCTGAGAGAGCCTTGCCCAGATTTGGGAAATGCTCAAGCTGGTGTCATTTCCCAACGTCTTTAGCTGCTGCAAGAGTGTGTACATTGCCTGAGGCTCACGACGGAGTTGACGTACCGTCAGCTCCCCAGTGCTCAGGGCTAAGCCTAAAGAAATCGTATGATTCATAGCGCGCGCTTCGGCAACGGCTTGTTGGCTGCATGTTAGAGACTGGTCTGCATACCCTAGCATCCATAAAACCTCGGTCAACCAGATTCTGCTGCGCACGTTGATATTGATTTCCGGTAGAACATTGGAAAGGTTGGGGTCGCGTTCACACAGTGCAATGGCGTGTTCCAGGTGTTGGCGAGCGGGCAGCAATTGTCCCATGGCAAAATGCCTTGACCCCAGAGTATACTCCATGAAAAGCGTGACCTGAGAATCTTGTGTGGATTGTGACAGGTCGCGCAAACGCTCCCCAATCACCATGACCTGGTCGAGCTGCCCACGCCCCAGTGCGATATCGGCTAACATTAGCAGGCTGCGCGTCAACTGCTCAGTTGCACCTGCACGCCAGCAAAGTTCGTACGCGCGCTGGAAAGCCTGTGCCCGTTCCGGTGCGCTCCAGCCCTTGGAGAGCAGGGCGACGCCAAGAGCCAATTGCAGGTCCGCCTCCTGTTGCGCTCGTTCCGGCGTTGGCTCCAGCCGGTTGAGCAAAGCCAGCCCATGCGTCAGCAGTCGCAGCGCTTCTTCGGAAGCTGCCAGACGGATAGCGCGTTGACCAGCCGCAAGCAAATAGGCAATGGCTTTGTGGTATTCTCCACCCAACTCAAAGTGTCGCGCCAGAGGTAAGCTAATCTCAGCGACCTGTGCACCGTACAAACTTTCCAGCACCCGCGCTACTGCCAGATGCGTCTGCGCGCGTTCCACCGGGTCGAGCTGGTTGTAAAGATACCTCTGGAACAAAAGGTGCCGGAAGCGATACCGCGCCAGGTTATGCGTTCCCACAGAGTAGACCCCTAGTGGCACGACCAGATGCTGGCGTCGGGTTAGCCCCTCACTAAGCCGGCGGCTGATTTCGGTCTCAGGTAAGTTATGGACCTGCGCCATTACCTGGACGGTGAATTCTTCACCCTCGACGCTCGCAAGCGCCAGCATCGCCTGCAACGCCGGTAGTAGTTGACCAACGCGCTCCGCGATGACGGCTTCTACCCGCGCCGGAAGTGCATTCCACGCAATCTGTTCACCCTCAACCCAATATCCTTGAGCATCACGCACCAGGTCGCCGCGCGCTTGCATTCCCAGGAGTAATTCTGTCGTGAAAAGCGCATGTCCCCCGGTGTGATGGTAAAGGGTCTGTCTAAACTCGGCTCCCAGGTGATTGGGTTCACTATCCACCAACGCCGCAATGAACGCACGCCCTTCGGCCTGTGTCAGATCAATCCGAATATCGCCCAGATGCCGCTGCAATTCATTGACAAGTGTGGTCAGAGGATGGCGTTGCTCTACATCTTGCTCGTGCAAATAGGTCAAGGGCGCATAACCTTGCTTGAAAACATCAGGGCGAAACGCTCCCAGGATTAACATTCGCTGTCGGGGGAGTCGCCGGCACAGGTGGAACAGCAGGTTGAGCGAGT
This sequence comes from Anaerolineae bacterium, assembly GCA_016931315.1. Lineage (GTDB taxonomy): Bacteria > Chloroflexota > Anaerolineae > B4-G1 > SLSP01 > JAAZNO01. The sequence goes on along the minus strand of JAFGFB010000009.1, from coordinate 25,523 downwards.
TTTGATCGGCCCATTGCAGGTCATCCAGGAGGATCACCAGCGGATGCTGTGTTGTTATCGCTTGAAACGCCTGCGTGATTGGATCAAGCCCTCCGGCGGATTCGATTTCAAACGCATTGTCAGGCTGCGGTTGCCCCCTGGAGGTGAGGTATTCCAGATGCGGGAGGGCCTTCACCAGGTCTGGGAAAAGGGCTGTGCAAGCCGTCTTCAGACGCTGCGCTTGCATGGAGGTGAGCACTGTGGTGTTTTCTCCACCGGTGCTCAACTGCCGCAGGATTTCAATGAACAGCCAATAAGGCTCTCCCAAACCTGTATAGGCGTTACCGCTGCTATTGACCACCAGCAACTGGGGATGCGTCATCAGAGCGCGCCGGGCAAAGGCGGTGAGTAAGGCGGTTTTCCCGCTGCCCGCCTCGCCGGTGATAAAAACAACCTGTCCCTGACCCTCTAGCGCTGCTGCCAGGGAGGCGTCCAGCCGCTCCAGTTCCTGAACTCGTCCCACAAACGGTGTCGCAGAGATTTGCTGCCATACCGGCGTGAATTTTGGCTCTGGCAACCTCGTCAGTTTGGGCGCTTCCAGACGCTCGTTGCGAATCATTTCCGCGAGCGCTGTGGTCTCAGGGGCGGGAGCGATCCCCAACTCCTGCGCTAACAGGTTTTGGCACACAGCGTAGTGTGCGAGCGCCTCGGAGCGGCGCCCACCCAACGTCAACGCTTGCATCAATTGCCGGTGCGCTTGTTCACGCAATGGTTCGAGCGCAATTTGCCGTTGCGCATAACCGATAGCCAGGTCGAATTCACTTCGCAACTCGTGATATTGCACCAGATAGCCGAGCGCATCCACTGCGAGTAGGTGAAGTTGAGTCCTTTTAAAGAGCAGCCATTCCTCAAAAGCCACACTGTTCACCTGTAAGGGGGTGCTCAGGAAGCTCCCCCGATAGCGCGCTATTGCCTGGGTTAATATTTGTGCATTGGCTTGACTGAGTTGTTCTGGGCTATAATTTGTACACAGCGCCACGCCAGATTGAAACACGGCTACATCCAACGTGATGTTGCTCAGTGAGTTGAGCTGCAATGTTTTTCCACTTGCCAACAGAAAAGGCAGTGTCGTTTCTGGTAATGACGCCGCCTTTTCTCCCAGAGCTTTGCGCAACATCAAGAGCGCCTGGCTTAAGTTGTGGTGCGCAGCCGCTTCCGGGTGTTCGGGCCACAATAAACCGGCCAGCATTTCGCGGTGGTGTGGATGTTCCATTTCCACAGCCAGATAAGCCAGCAAAGCGCGGGCTTTGTCCGTTCCCAACTGTGTTAAGGGCTTATCATCCAGAGTGACTTCAAATTGCCCTAACAACGAAATGGCCAAATGTGCCATCCCCATTGCCCCTATTTGATAGTTTTTTGATAGTCGTATTGTACAATGGAGGAAATGTCAACACAACAACATGCTCCATATCTGATCTACGTGCTGCGTCTATGGTGTGATGGCTCGAATACGCCCTGGCGCGCCACTTTGGAATGTGCTCGTACCGGGGAGCAGTTACCTTTCACCGATCTGTCGGCGCTGTTTGCATTCCTCGAAGCCGAAACTCAGGAATCGTTGATGTTATCCGGTGCAGCGTATTCCAAAGATACTGTACAGGCAGAGAAAAGTCAAATAGATGACGCATGAAATCCCCATGTCGCTTGTGAGAATCTCTACGCTAACGCGCCTTCAAAGACGCTAATACTTCTTCAAAAACGACTAATGTTATACCTAAATCTGTCGTTGTAAGGGGCGGCGGATCCCTTCTCGATCCATATTGGCACAGGAGGTGTGAAGGCATTTGATTCTTACCCCGGCTAATTGATCTGTATTATCCCGGCGTTCACGAATTTAGGAGGAGTTGATATGAAACTGCGATCATCAGCCAGATGTTTTAATCTGCTACTGTTAGTCGCCCTGTTGTTGGGCGCGGGGCTTCCTGCTGCGCCCATCCGGGCGCAAGCACCAGAACCTCCCGGTCCTGTTGTGGCGCCCTCCGAAGGCGCCTTGCGCATGACCTTGCCCGACGCTGTGCCGCCTGAAGCGCCTGCGCCGCAGGCGGTGCAAACGCCGCAGGTTGAACCCACACCGGCAGCCCCAGGGGGGGAGCAAGCGTTGATGTCTTGCAGCGCTCCCGCCACCATTCCTTTTGGGCGTGACCTGGAACTAACTTTGGGACCGTTAAACACGGCCAACAATTTCACGGCGCAGAGTGTCACGTTGACACCAGCCTGGGGTTCTACCTACCAATCTACATGGATTACCGGCACCATGACCGCCGTCAATTGTGTGGGGACCAGTCCTGGTCCTGAGCAGGTGTTTTTCTATAAGGACATGAACTATAGCGGCACCTGCAAGATGCTTGAAATCGGCAAGTATCCCTCGAGCAGCAACATCGGCGTCGGCAACGACGAACTCACCTCGGTCAAAGTCGGCGCCAATGTTGATCTCCTGTTGTGCCGGGATAACGATTATGGCGGGATCTGTGAGACTTTTACCGGCAACGACTCGAACATTGGCATTGGCAATGACATCGGCAATGATACGGTCACATCGGCGAAGGTGACGTTGGCGCCGCACGCCTACGGTATTGCGGCGGTTCCCCTGGGCACCGACGCGATGCAGGTGGTGATGCGCACGGGCAGCAACAGGTTGGTGGCACAGACCTGGAGGCCCTCAAACTCATGGGGACCCCTCGTTGACCTGAACCTGGTGGTGGGTGATGCCCCTGCCGCGGCTTCGCGCACGCCGGAGACTTATAGCGTCGTGGCGCGCTCTGGGACTGCTCTCAAGGTGATGCATGGCGACGCGAATGGCTTCAGTATGGTCTGGCAGGATGTGCCGGGTGGCTATGACCCCGATATCCAGCAAACGATCCCTGTTACCGATGCCGTGGGGTCGCCGGCTATGGTTACGCTTGGGCCTTATCAGCTGACCCTTTTCTACCGCACCAGCGGCGGCGATATCAAGTACAACGAGTGGCAATCAGGCTATGGCTGGCGGCAAACCCCTATCTTGTTGGGGCGCCCGAGCAGCACCGCCCTCACCGTTGACCCGGTGGCTGTGGTGCGGGATGAGAACCACATCGCGCTGTTTGTGGTGGTGGATGGCAAGGTATACGTGAAGGAGTGGTCTATCGCCAATGCTTCAGATTGGAACGATACCACCTGGAGGGCGCTGACAAACACCGGCAGTTTCTCCGCCAAAGCTGTGCCCCCGGCGGTGGCGTCGCGGCACCGTACCCATATCGGCGTGGGGGTATTGAGCTCCACGAGCGAAATCTGGTACCTGGAATGGACTGCATCTGCGACTACCGAAGGGTGGAGCACCCCTATCAAATTGGATGGCGCTCTCAATACACTCAGTCTGGCTGCAACCAGCACTGAAGAGATGTTCCTCTTGGGCGTCAATAGCTCCGGGAATTATTACACCAAGAAATGGACGCGGGATGGCGCATGGGGAAGTTGGAGTGCTGGTGAATCCGGTTGGGCGAGCAGCACACCAGCTCCAGTGGGCGTTGCCCCGCGCGTACGGGAATTGGTAGTGTTCGGACGGAGCTCCAGCAGCCGTCTACAGGTAAAATCGTATCTGGCGTCTAATTCACCCCCTGTTAGCGCTTCGCTGGCGAATACGCTTTATGGTACGCCGCGTAGTCAGGTCATCGCCACATTCGATGCGCACACCTACTGGGTCAGCGCCTATCGTAGCACCACCGATGGTAAGTGGTATCTGACGGCGCGGGATACCGAAACCTGGAATGGCTATACCCTCCAGTTGAGCGCCCATCCCAATGCAGATACCGCCAGCAATAAGGTCTCGGTGGCGGCGGCCGATATGAACCGTGATGGCGACGACGAAATCGTTGTGGCCACGCTCAAGACGGACGGCTCCGCGGCCCAGGTGAGTGTCTTCCAGCTGGTGGTGAATAGCTCGGGCGCGGTGACCGGCCTCACTTCCAAAGCCACCACTTCTTTTGTGTTGAGCGGTTCGACGTTGGCGGATATCAATGTGGCGGTGGGCAATCTATCTAACAGCAGTAGCACGGGTGTCGCGGACGAAATCGCGGTGATTGCTCTCCGCAACGGCTACAACCAGGTGCGGGCGGGTGTCTATCGTTTCACCGGCAGCAGCCTGAGCGGGCTGTCAAGCCAGACCCTGGACGTCAATGGCCCGCCTAAAGACCTTGAAATGACCATCGCGCAGATTGATGGCACGACGACCGAGAAAATCATCTTCGGTGTGCAGGGCATCACTTCCGCATCGCTCTACCGCTATCGTCTGAGCGGAACCACGCTTGTCTCGGATGTGGATGTGGCAATAGTGCCCTTTTTTGATTTTGGGGCAGGACCCTACACGAGCGCTATGGCTAGCGGGGATGTGGATAGTGACGGTTTAGAAGAAGTGATTTACACCGGCTACCACTTCATCATCACCTATCCCAGCGGCAGTGTGGCATCAGTTCCCACAGCAAATCCTCGTTCACTGGCGGTGGGTGACATCAATATGGATGGCCTGGCCGAAGTGGTGCTTAGCACATCCAGGGACACTTACATTTTCAGGAACTCCAAACTCGGTGACAATCAGGGCTTCATCCGCCTTCCAGGGACACCTATGACTGGCGTGCCACTACTGGCGGATATTGATGGCGACTCATTGGTGGGCAGCTATAAGGGCTGTAGCGAGTTCAAAGAGGTGCAGGTGGTGACTGTGGCGAACTCACAGCCACAATGGCCCACCACTGTCCGGAACAACGAAGGTGCAGTGTTCAATACCAACACCGAAACCGAAGGCGATGAGTACGCCTGGGAAACTTCGTTTGGCGGTTCGGTCACGGTTGGCTTTGAGCAGGACGTCAGCTTTATTGTTAAACTGGCAAGCGTTTCCAGTTCCGTGAGCGTTGAATTGATGGGCAGCGTTGGAGGAGGCAAGACGCACGAAGAATCACAAGCCACCTTGAGCGGTGGTTCGTATGATGGCGAGAGAGCCAACGGCGTGGTTTGTTATACCCAAACCGGGTACACCTGCTACGCCTACGATGTCACCGACCCTGACACTGGCGTAACCAGCTCAGCCATGGCTTGCCCCACCCGGTCGTTGGGCGGTCAGGCGGTTCAAGTGTGCGAGCCGCTGAGCGACTGGTATCAACTGACCCGTCCTGTTGCGGGTGATTCGTGGGCGCCTGTGGGACACCGCATCCTTGTTCAGGGGCAAATCACCAATACGCTTGACCTGAGCATCGAGGGTAACTACGCGCCCCCGAATCCCGATGGCACTGGTCGCACTCAGCCGCCCATTGATCCTTACCTGGTCTGGTGGGATGGTTGGGACCTGCGCAAAGATGTGAAGGCTTCGACCGACCCTACCGGCAGCGGACAGACCTGGGAAATCCAGCGTGAAAGTTCGGTAGGTACTACCGAACACTATGGCTTCGAGACCAGCATTACCCAGAGCTCGGGTGTGGGGGTTGCCGGGGTTACCGTCGAGCGCAGCCTGACGGTGGGATTCGGCAATGAGTGGAATAGCAGCGTTACCTGGAGCAACGGTTTGGGCTTCAGTGGCGAGGTATACAACTATCCCACAGGCTGTAGCTTCTGCCAGACGTACACGATTGCGCCTTTTGTCTATCGCGCGCAAGCGGTGACCCTGGGCGGGGCGCGCTATCCCTACCTGGAGCAGGACTACTACCTCACCTACGCTCCCTGGCTCACCAACGGCAGGAATGAATTGGGGCGGGCCTCTGCAACTTCCGCTATGGAAGCTGCGCTGACAGGCACGCCCCCGCAAGCTCCCGTTGTGACCAGTTCCACACATCCTGACCCGGACACCTGGTATGCGGGTAATACGGTCGTGTTCGACTGGGCGCAGCCCGCTGGCGACCCAGGTGTGGTTACCGGCTATAAATGGGACTTGAATCAGATTGCGGTCTTCACACCCACCGCTGCCGCCCGCATGACCACCACAACCACCTTCAACAATCTCGCTGATGGCGTCTACTACCTGCACCTGCGGGCGGAGGGGAATGGCACCGACCGTAGCCCGGTGGTGCATCGCCGGGTTCTGGTGGATAACACCGCGCCACAGGTCGAATTCCTGACCGACCCGCTGTGGCCCAACGGCTTCAATGGGTGGTTCGTCTCGCCGGTCGCGGTCAACGTGGTGGCTACGGATACGGTTGGCTCCGGGGTGACCGGCATCGAGACCAGCACAGATGGGAACATCTGGTTGCCCTACACCGAATCTATCGCATTCACCGCGGATACCCCTGGCGCTGTGCTATGGGCGCGGGCCACGGATACCGTAGGACACACCTCAGAGCCGGTTTCAACCACCATCAGGATAGACCAGACGATCCCCTCCACCTACGATGAAGATGGCTACGGCTTGAGTTACGCCAGCATCATCACCGATGAGGTGGGCAACGCGCAACTGGTGCTGGGTGGGCAGCTCAGCGATGCCCTCTCCGGCAACCTGCAAGTGGAGATGAAGGCGGGAAATATCGGGCTTTGGCATACTGTCAACGCGACGGGGAATTTCCCGATGCTTCCGGGCAACGAGTTCTCCACGACGATTTCCACGCTCCAGTGGATTTACACGCCCACCTTCAACGTGCGTGGTGTCTATCCTCTGTGGGGGCGCGGTGTGGATACCGCCGGCAACTACGAAGATCCCTGGATTCACGGCGTCTTCTGGTGGGAACCGGATGACGTGCCAGAACTGCTCGAAAGCCAGGTCAGCGCCTCACCGCGGCAGGCTTATCCCGGTGACGTGATCGCTTTCACTGTCGGCGCACGCAACTCCGGTTATCAGGAAGCGCAACTGCTCATCACCAATACGGTGCCTGCCGGGTTGACCATCGTGCCGGGTTCCATCAGCGATCAGGGCTACTACAATCCCTCCATGCGTGCGATTGTGTGGACGCTGGATGCTCTATGGCCCGGTCAGATGCGCTATCTCACCTTCAATGCCACGGCTGATGCCACGACGGTTCCTATCACGATAGAAAACCGGTCAGACCTCATGGCGTATTGGCCCTGGGAACCTCTACCTGGCGTGCCGCCCGAGCCGGAACGCCACTATGCCTCAACCGCGACATCGGTAGTGATTCTGCCGGGGCAGGCGCCGGCGGTAGCCAGCACTCCAGCCTCAACCGCGCCGCGCGTGCTGAATGCCTCGGTGGTGGAAGGCGCGCTCGTCAGTTCGCCCCAGGTGACCTTGCTCGTGAATGCCACACACAGCGCTCGCGCTCTGTATGTTAAGGAGTGGGTGTGGAATGCTGCTCTTAACGCCTGGGAACTCACCGGCGGAAGTGGTTGGGTGCCCTTTGAGTCTGCTCCGGGGTTGGAAGTTACTCAGGATGCCAGTGGCAAATATGGTCACTATGCATGGACGCTCTCCGAAGGCGATGGCGTCAAGTACCTGGGCGTGTGGGTTGTGGATGCCGAAGGGCAAATCAGCAACTTGAACGAAGGCAACTTGTTCTACACCAATCTTGTGTCCGCCAATGGGCATCTCTTGGCAGCTGGAGAGCGTGTGCAATACCGGATTCCGCTGGACGCCGGCAATCTGGCGCTGTTCAACCTGGTCAGCTTGAGTGGTGATGCCGATCTTTACATCTGGAAGCCCCGCGCCGGTTTTATGCCGCACTATTACAGTAATGCGGGACCGGCGGCTTCGGGTCTATCGCTAGACACAGCAGGCTTCTGGGCGCTAGAGGATGGCATGTATGTGATGGAAGTGCAGGCGGCGACTGACGCTTATTATCGCCTGATTTCCGCCGGGGCGCTGACTACTGCTGTAACGCTAGCCGAGACCCAGGTCAATACCGCCTGGGCGAGCCTGACCGAGGACGATTGGGCTTTGCTCCAACAGCAGGATGAGCTGATGGCGGATGTTACCCAGAGTCTGGATTCCTGGAAGAGTGCGCATCTGACCCTGGCGGAAAAAGAACGTCCCGCGCATCCACTCACTTTGAGCACACCCTACACCCTGGGAGGGGCTACAGAGCCTTCAGAATCGCCGCAGTTGCCGCCTGATTACGCTACCATTTTCCTGCCTCTGGTGTTAAAATCCTCAGGGGGGCAGTAGCAAATCAGTAGGATAAATTCGTAACAGGTGTACACTCAGGTTGTGGAGTTGAGGCCAATCCTCGACTCCACAACCCCCAACTTCTTGTTTGGGTCGCCGTACATGGGGGACTATTTGTAGCCCATGTTTTCTGAATTTATCGGTTTGTCAGTGAAAACACAGCTAAAGGAGACGATGACATGAGTGCACTAGAGTTGTTCCTGGAGAAAATGACCGATCCCGAATTTCAAGCCGCTTTCATGGGTGCAGAAACCCCAGAAGCCAAAGCTGCGGTGCTGGCACAAGCCGGATTGACGCTCTCTGTCGCCGAGGCGGAAGTCGCTCTTGCCGGGCACGAGCTGAGCGATGAGGACCTGGATCAGGTAGCTGGCGGGGGTGCGGGCATCATCCGTTATCCGCCGCAGTAAATCGCAGGCTACCGTTGCCGAACAAAACTCTGTTTCGTTCTGCTGCCCTGGAGCAATTGCGCTCTCCAGATGCTCTGGACCAATTGCTCCAGGTTACGCGTCCTGCCGGGTGGCTGGCGCTGTTAGCTTGCGCCTTACTCCTGGTGGCTGCGCTGCTGTGGGGGGTGTTCGGCAGTCTCCCCATCACTGTCACCGGACAGGGGATCTTGCTGGCGCCGGGAGGCGTGCGCGAAGTCGTCTCGCTGAGCGCGGGTCAGCTTGTGTCGCTCGATGTTCACCCTGGCGATATCATTGCACCAGGGCAGGTGGTGGCGCGTCTCATTGAGCCGGAGCAATCCACCCCCACTGACATTATCAGCCCTTATGCGGGGCGCGTCCTGGAGCTTCAGGCGATTACAGGTGGAGTGGTCGAGCGCGGCGATGCGCTGCTGAGTCTCGAATCCGCCGACGCCGGCAGCCTGGAGGCCATCGTCTATATTCCTGCTGCTGAGGGGAACAAAGTTCAGCCCGGTATGCAGGTCTTGCTCGCGCCTGCCTCGGTCAAACAAGAAGAGTACGGACGCTTGCTCGGGCAGGTGGTCTCGGTGGGCGATTTTCCTGCCAGCCAACGCGGGATGTTGCGGGTGTTGGGCAGCGAAGAACTGGTAACGGCGCTCACGGGTGATGGCACAACTATCGAGGTGCGGGCGGCATTGCGCAGTGATTCGCAGACACCGAGCGGCTATGCCTGGTCGTCGGCGCAGGGACCCTCACTGGTTTTGAGCAGCGGCACGCTCTGTACAGCATGGATCGAGACCAGCCTGAAGCGTCCCATCAGTTTGCTTTTCCCCTGAAATACCAGGAAGACGCAGATGAGTGCTCATTTCGACCGCATCTTCCCCCCGCACTCGACGCGGCGCGTGCGAACCCCCACGGTGCTCCAGATGGAGGCGGCGGAGTGTGGCGCAGCGGCCCTGGCGATAATCTTAGGTTATCATGGGCGCTATGTACCACTCGAAGAATTGCGCGTGACCTGTGGTATTTCCCGCGATGGTAGCAAAGCCAGCAATATCGTTAAAGCTGCCCGGCAATACGGCTTACAGGCGCGTGGCTTGCGTCAGGAGCCTGCGGCGCTACGGCAGCTCGCTCTGCCCTTTATTATCTTCTGGAACTTCAACCATTTTGTGGTGGTAGAGGGCTTTGGCAAGGAGCGGGTCTACCTCAATGACCCTGCCAGCGGCCCACGTGTGGTCTCCGCCGCGGAATTCGATCGGTCTTTCACGGGTGTTGTCCTCACTTTTGAGCCGGGACCGGCGTTTGAAGCCGGTGGGGATAAGCCCAGCACGATCCGAGGGCTACAGCGTCGTCTGGGCGGCTCAGGTAGCGCGCTGGTCTATGTGGCTTTGACCGGTTTAGCGCTGGTCACCTCTGGATTGCTGATTCCCACGTTTAGCCGCATCTTTGTGGATTTCTACCTGGTGCAAGGGCTTCAGCACTGGGTTGCCCCGCTGCTTCTGGGGTTAGCCTTAACCGCTCTCCTGCGTGCCGTGCTGACCTGGCTACAAACGCGCTACCTGCTCCGCCTGGAAACCAAACTGGCGCTAACCACATCGAGCCGTTTTTTGTGGCACATTCTGCGCCTGCCGGTTTCCTTTTTCGCCCAACGCTACGGCGGTGAGGTTGGGGCGCGGGTTGCCCTCAACGACCGTGTTGCGCAATTGCTCTCCGGTGAGCTGGCATCTGCCGTCGTCAACGCTGTGCTGGTGCTGTTTTATGTGTTGCTCATGTTTCAATATGATGTCGGCTTGACGCTGCTCAGCCTGCTCATTGCCATCCTTAATCTGGTAGGGTTGCACATCATTTCCCGCAAGCGTGTGGATGCCCATCAACAGCTTCTCAACGAAGGGGGAAAACTGATGGGCGCGGCATTGAGTGGCTTGCAAGCCATCGAGACACTCAAAGCTACCGGCCGGGAATCCGATTTCTTTGCGCGCTGGGCCGGGCATCACGCCGGATTTGTGAACGTGGAGCAGCGCTTGGGGCGTTTTTCACAGCTTCTGGCGGTCTTACCGCTTTTTCTGGGGTCTCTCAATACCCTGGTGATTTTGCTCGTCGGTAGCTTGCGCATCATGAGCGGACGCCTGAGCATGGGCGAATTGGTTGCCTTCCAAACCCTGGTCGCCAGTTTCATGACCCCCATCAATCAACTGGTGACCTTGGGCAGCTCGGTGCAGGAAGTGCAGGGCAATCTCAAACGCCTGGATGATGTGCTCAGCCACGCACCAGACCCTCAAATTCAGTCGCTGAGTCCCCTGGAGGCGCCCGCGAGCAAGCTCTCCGGTCACATGGAACTGCGCAATCTCACCTTTGGCTTTAGCCCCCTGGAAGCGCCGCTGATCGCGGACTTCAATCTTACTTTGACCCCTGGGGCACGGGTAGCGCTGGTGGGCAAGAGCGGCAGCGGCAAATCCACTATTGCAAGACTGGTGACCGGCATCCACCAACCCTGGAGCGGTGAAATCCTCTTTGATGGTCGCCCGCGCTCGGAATTGCCTCGTGATGTGCTCAACGCTTCATTAGCCATGGTGGATCAGGATATTTTTCTCTTCGAAGGTTCCATTCGGGATAATCTGAGCCTTTGGGATTCCACGGCGCCTGACTTGGCGATGGTTAGAGCTGCCCGCGATGCGTTGATACACGACGAGATTTCGGCAAAGCCCGGTGGCTACGAATACCGCGTACAAGAGGGCGGGCGAAACCTGAGCGGCGGGGAGCGCCAGAGGCTCGAGCTCGCTCGCGCCCTGGTCAATGAGCCTACCATTCTGGTGCTGGACGAGGCTACCAGCGCTCTGGATGCCAGAACTGAGCAGCTCATTGATGATCACCTGCGCCGGCGTGGGTGTACCTGCCTGATCGTCGCTCATCGCCTGAGCACGATTCGCGACTGCGATGAGATTATCGTCCTGGATCGCGGGCGTGTGGTGCAACGGGGGACCCACGAAACCCTGATCAGGGAGAAAGAGGGGCTTTATGCGCAGTTGATTGAAGCGCAGGTTTCTCATAAAAAAAGCGGCCTATGGGAGCGGCTATCTGACCTATGAAACACCGTAGCGCTCCTTCCCCTATCTCAAAGACAGCGCCGCCTGGTGGCGAAGCGCTCAATGCTAACGATGAGCTCTTCCTGCTGAAATTGCGTTACAAATCGGGGCGCCTGATCAATGTGGAAGGGCGCCAGCCGATTGCCCTTAGTGATGCGCAGACCGCATGGGTGGTCTACACCGGACGCCTGGATGTCTTTGCTGTACCGCTTGCGGGAGGAGAAGCTGCGGGTATCCGCCGGCATCTTCTCCGCGCGGAAGCCGGGCAAGTTGTTTTGGGCCTGGGCGTTGAGAGCGAGTTTCCGGTTGATGGCGAGCCTTCCGCTCAGCCAGTCACGTTTGTGGCTGTGGGCGGGCCTGAGACCCGGGTTGTGCAGGTGCCGCGCGCGCGTCTTGAAGAGCTGGCGCTGGAGCCTGAATTTAGCATACACGTCATCCGAATGCTCGAGGTCTGGGTGCAAGGCCTGGCGCAGGCTCTTGCGGTCAATCTCCCCCCAAAGGAAAGCTACCAGGTGCAATCGGGTGACCATGTTTTTGAGGCTCAGCGCCCGGCGCGCGCGCTGCGGGGCGTCGTCTGGGTGGAGCCGCAGGATGGCAGCTTTAGCTGGCTGGGCGTGCCGGCTCTGCCCGTGCCGGCGACCGGTTTTTCCCCGCTAGCCGGTCCGCTGTGGCTGCGGGCTTTGGAGCCCGGGCAGCTGCGCGCGGTGGATACTGCCGATTTTTGCACGCATGATCCCGCCTGGAGTGGGTTAGCGCATTTCCATGCCACAGTGCGCGCGGCAATGGCGCTGCGCCTCGAGCAAATCGCGCATACTGATGCCCAACACCTGCAAGAGCGGGCGGACCTGAACCGCGAACAGGTCGCTCAAGCCCTCAGCCGCCTGGCTGGCGTGATGGAGCCAGCCACACCAGCGCTGCCGCCTGGCGGGCCTATAGATGCCGGCAAGGCGCTGTTCTCCGTCTGCCAACTGGTTGGGCAGGCGCTGGGAGTGCCGATGCAGCTCCCGCCCGTTAAGCTGGAGGAGCCCCCATCTGCGGGCGCAAAGGCAGCCAATACGGACCTCCTTGCCGATATTGCCCGCGCATCACGCTTGCGTGTGCGACAGGTCACCCTGCCAGAGCACTGGCAGCATACCCCGAGTGGGCCCCTCTTGGCGTACCGGCTTGATGGCGCCCCAGTTGCACTTCTGCCCTGCCGTCCGAAAGGCTTCGCCGTTGTGGGTGGCTATGACCTGATAGACCCGCGGACTGCTGCGCGCTTGCCGGTGACGGCCGAAGTTGCGGCAGACCTGGCGCCCGTCGCACACATCTTTTATCGTCCCCTGCCAGAGCGCGTGTTGACAGCGCTGGACTTGTTCCGCCTGGGTTTCCGCGATGCCCGCGCCGAACTGCTGACCGTGGCGCTTTCGGGCGCCGCGATAGGGCTGCTCGGGCTGGCGACCCCCCTGATGGTGGGGGTGCTGTTTAACACCATCATTCCGAGTGCGGCGCGGGGACAATTGGGACAGTTAGGGCTGGTGCTCCTCGCTTGTGCGCTGAGCACGGCGCTGTTTCTCCTGACCCAGAATATCACACTGTTGCGCCTGGAGGGCAAGTGGGATAGCGCCGTCTTGCCGGCGCTCTGGGATCGTTTGTTGCGCCTGCCGCCGGCGTTCTTCCGCCGCGGCTCATCCGGTGACCTGGCTGAGCGCGCCATGGGCATAGATGTCATTCGGCGCGGCCTTTCGGGCGCTACTATTTCCGCGCTCCTTGCCACTCCCACCGCTCTCTTCAGCCTGGGGCTGCTTTTCCATTATGACAGTCGAGCCGCGTGGATTTCTCTGGGTCTGGCGTTGCTGTTGGGCGCGGCGACGCTGGTGACCTGGCAACTGGGGCTGCGCTATCAACGGCAACTGACCGAGCAGCAGGGGCGTATCGCCGGGCTGGTGCTGGAATTTGCTACCGGTATCGCCAAACTGCGTGTGGCGGGCGCGGAAGCGCGCGCCTTTGCGCGTTGGGCGCAAGCCTTTAGCGAGCAACGCGCGCTGGCTTTTCGCTCGCGCAACGCCGCCAATGGGCTGGTTGTCTTCAATGCCGCTTATCCCCTGCTAGCCACATTGGCGATCTTTGCCATGATTGCCTGGGGCAACCCAGGGGGTGCGCGCCTCTCTGCCGGCGATTTTGTGGCTTTCAATGCGGCATTCGGGCAGTTCTTGTTCACCGGCTTGACCCTCAGTGCGGCGTTGCTCGCAACCCTGCAAGTGATTCCGTTATACGAGCGCGCTCGCCCCATTCTGCAGGAGCTGCCCGAAGTGGCGGCTCTGCAGGCAGACCCGGGCGAACTCCGCGGCGAGATCGAAGTCAGCCATGTCGTCTTCCGCTACCGGGCTGAAGAACCCCCGGTGTTGAAAGATATCTCTTTGCAGGTGCAGCCCGGTGAATTTATTGCCCTGGTAGGTCCTTCTGGTTGCGGTAAATCCACCCTGATGCGTCTGCTGCTGGGCTTTGAACGTCCCTCTGCTGGCGCGATTTATTACGACGGACAGGATCTTTTGGGCCTGGATGTGGAGCGGGTGCGGCGCCAGATTGGCGTGGTCTTGCAGAGCAGTCAGCTTCTCACCGGGAATATCCTCTCCAATATCATTGGTTCGCTGCCCCTCAGCATTGAAGACGCCTGGGAAGCGGTGCGCCTGGTAGGGCTGGATGAAGACCTTTCCGCGATGCCCATGGGCATGCACACCCTGGTAGGGAATAACAGCAGCACACTATCCGGCGGGCAGCGACAGAGATTGCTGATTGCGCGTGCTATCGTCAGCAAGCCGCGCATTTTGTTCTTCGATGAAGCCACCAGCGCCCTGGATAACCGCTCTCAGGCTTTGGTGAGTGCGAGCCTGGAGCGTTTGCAGGCCACGCGTATCGTGGTGGCGCATCGCCTGAGCACCATCATCAACGCTGACCGCATCTTCGTGATGGAGGAGGGGCGGATAGTTCAGAGTGGAACTTATGCCGAATTAATCCGACAGCGGGGCTTGTTTGAGGATTTGGTTCGACGCCAGATGCTGTAGGCTAAGCCACTCTGCAGCCGCGCTTAAAAAGTGTATTTGTGACGCACCGCGCATGGCTCGGCGTCAATGATTCCCCCTAAAAACGCAGGCGGATAGCCTCGTGTGAAAGCTATCCGCCTGGTAGATCGAATGCGAATGGTTGCGTCGCCTATTCGGTAACGCCGCTCATTTAGCGCCCTTTCTTGATGAGGCGATACACAAAGATCACGACAATCGCACCGATCAACGCGACGATGATGCTCGTGAGGTTGAAGCCGCTCACCAGATCAACGCCCATGAGCAGGCTGGTGATCCATCCGCCCACCACGCTGCCAACCACACCCAAGATCAGGTTAGTGATCAACCCGGTCTTGGCTTTCATTAAATAGGAAGCTACCGCACCCGCGATTAAACCCACGACGATTGTTGCCAGCAAACCCATGATTTTTCCCTCCTAGGAATATGGTGATTGATTCGAAATTGGTTGCGACCAGAGATAGCTAACTGCCTGTCATTGAGCTTAGCCAAAACTGGCTAAGCCTACACAGCATCAGGCAGCCCACGTTTACAGGCTCTCGACCAGTCTCCGCAACATGTGCATGGCCTTCTTGACTCGCATGGCATCTTTAGGGTTGCCGCCGGCAACAAAGTTGCCCAGGATACCCCCGCCCATGAGTGTGTCCAAAGTATATTCCACTTTGCACTCATCGGCGCTCAATCCCAGGAACCCCCCACTTGGTCGCAGTTCGAAGACATGCATGTCCTTGTCATCATCTACCTGGGTCATGATCTCCAGGCGTTTGAGCGGCAGCATCTTCACGATGGCGCTGCGCCCGACTTTGTCCTCAGCCGTCCATTCAATGACGGCGCCCTCGCTAACCGGAGACGCCATGGTGATCGCATCCACACCGGGGAACCATTGGGGCCACTTGGCGGGGTCCGTCATCACCTGCCATACCTTCTCAACGGGAGCATCAATCTCGATTTCACGCTCGAATTTCGGCATCTTTCCTTTCACCTCCTGAAATGGATGTCGTCCCTGAGCAACATTGTGCTGCTGCCGGACTTGAAGCGCAACTATTAGAATAGAACCTGTCTGACTCTTGCGATAGGGAATCAGCGCCAACTTGACGGGTGAGTGTCGCTGTATCCACAACGCAATTGCTAACATTGTAGTATTGTTCAGAGCAATTGTCAAATTTTGCAACCTGAGTGGATGGCGAACAAATTATTGGTAGGAACGGCTTTCGCCGTCTCTTGGGCTTCAGCGCACCACCCACCGCGAGAATACTTAGGCTTCGTTGCAGGCGGGGACGCTCCAAATCTGGGGCGACAATCTCAAGCAAAAAAAGTGATTTTCGCGGCGGGTAAAGCCCTGCCGTGAAAAAACACTCAAAGAAAGGTATTTGCATGATAATGGACTCGCTTTTTCCCTAAGTTGAAACGCACCCTTGCAGGCTTAGGGCCTTATCAATCTCCCTATGGGCAATGCGTTGCAGTCTAGGAGACGGCTAAAGCCGTTATTTGTCTGATGTTTTGCGGTGACGGGCGGTAGCCCGTCACCGCAAAACATCCTTTTTCTCAGTAGTTTTAATTTCAAGGCCTTGCGAGTGGGTGAAACCTGACGAGAATGATAAAGCCTTGTGGCAAGCTCCTATTGGCTTGCATTCCAGGTTTGGGGTACAATTCTGAGCAGAGCAGCGCCCTGGTATCATATCCTTGTTATACAGGGTCTTCGGATGCTGAAACTATGGAGGGACAACTCTGATGGATTCATATATCGAGGCGAACCAACGCGCGTGGGCGACCATTGCGCACGAACATTACCTGGCCTTCAAGCAGGTTCTGTCTCAGCAGTCTTCAACACTGAATGCCACACAGGTAGAAGAGCTGGGGGATATTTCGGGAAAGACGCTGATTCACCTGCAATGTAATACCGGTGCGGATACTGTATCGCTGGCGCGTATGGGCGCCAGGGTTACCGGTGTGGACCTGGTTCCGGAAAATGTCGCCTGTGCGCGCCAGCTTGCGGCTGATTTTGGCATTCACGATGCGCGATTCATCGCGTCGAATGTGCTGGAAATCATGGAGCATCACGATGAAAAATACGATATTGTATTCACCACCGAGGGCGTGTTATGTTGGTTGCCGGACCTGTATCTCTGGGCGCGCAACATCCGGCATCTGCTGAAGGAGGATGGATTCCTGTACGTCATGGATGGGCACCCGTTTTTCATGCTGTGGGATGAAGAACGCTTGCCCGAACTACGTGTGAAGTATCCCTACTTCTCCAAAAACGCCGATCAGGATGGGTGGATCGGGGGTTATGCAAGCGAAGGCAAAGCTGCTATCAACTACGGGTGGATGTATACCTTGGGGGAAATCATCACCGCGCTGAGCCAGGCAGGGTTGCACATCGAGTGGTTCCATGAATTTGATTGGGCTTACTACAAACTTTCAGCTGAAAGACAGATTCGCCATGAAAAAGGTGGGTGGCTCTATCCTGAATGGGCAGGTAAATTGCCCTTCACGTTTTCGTTGCAGGCTACTATTCGGTAGCGCGCCTTTGGCTATGGACACCTGGCACAACATTTCTGACTATCGAGGACAAGAATGGCGGAACAATTCGACGTAATCGTGATTGGAGCGGGTCTTTCGGGGCTTACAGCAGCGGGGTTGCTCGCCAAACGCGGGCTTTCGGTGCTCGTTCTCGAGCGCAACATTCAGCCGGGCGGGTCCTGTGGGGCTTTCAGGCGCAACGGCTTCACCTTTGACCTCGGCGCGGCGATGCTCTTCGGTTTTGGTGAGCGGGGCTACAACCCGCACCGCTTTGTGATGAATGAGCTGGAGGAAGCGCTTGACGTCTACTGCCATGAAGCCATGTACCGCCTGCACTACGGCGACCAAGCGATCATCTTTTGGCCCGAGAAAGAGCGCTTTTTTGCCGAGATGCGCCGGCTCTTCCCGGATTCAATCGGCGAGTTGGAACAGCTCTACCAACGGCTGGAAAAACTCCACGAAACGATTGTCACCGCCAATTCAGCCTTCCTTGCCCCTACCGAGACACCCCAGACTGAGCTTCTGGCGGGTTTGCTCAAGCACCCGGTGAACCAGTTTCGGCTTCTGCGTTTGCTCAGGAAAAGCGCCCGTGATCTTATGCGCCGCTGGGTCAAGGATCCGGCGATTTACCGCTTCTTCAACAAGCTCACCTCCACCTACACGTATACGACCATAGATGAGACGCCTGCGCTCCTGGTTGCGACGATGTTTGTCGAGAATCACGTGGGAGGGACGTATTACCCGGCAGGTTCGCCGATGATGCTTGCTGCCAAACTTGAGAAAGCGCTCGAGAAATTCGGCGGCGAGATACGTTACGAACAGACCGTAACCGGGATTGTCGTTGAGGAGGGGCGGGCTGCGGGCGTTGAAACGGCCTCGGGTGAACGGATTGGCGCCCGCGAGGTTATCTTTTCCGGCACGGTGTGGAATCTTTACGGCAAGCTTCTGCCGCGTGAATTGCTGCCGGCGGGCTTGCTCGATAAGGTCGAGGGCCTGGCACCCACTTTCCCGAGCTCGGTGCTGGTCGGCGTCGT
The DNA here is from genome assembly GCA_016931315.1 of Anaerolineae bacterium. Classification (GTDB taxonomy): domain Bacteria; phylum Chloroflexota; class Anaerolineae; order B4-G1; family SLSP01; genus JAAZNO01. The sequence goes on along the minus strand of JAFGFB010000009.1, from coordinate 7,319 downwards.
GGAGGCTTCAGTCGTGCCGTCGCATGCGCACCCTGTCGAGATGCTGATTGGTAACCCCGACGCCATTGACGAGAACGATGTCACTCTCTATCTCTCCTCCCTTGAGGACCCGAGCCTCGCCGAGCCGGGGACGCATGTCTTTATGCTCATCGGTCCTTCAGCCGCGCCCTGGCCCTCACCCTGGAGCGAAGGCTACCAAAGCCAGGCGTATCAGGATTTGAAGGCTGCCGAGACGGAGCGCATGTTGGCTCTGGTGGAACGGCGCTTCCCCGGTTTCCGGGCGGGCTTGCGCTATAGCGAGCTGGGAACCCCCACAACCGTGGAGCGCTACCTGCTCAAGAATGGGGGCGCCGTTGCCGGTCCCAAGCAGTGCATGGGGCAGGAACTCATGCAGCGCCAACCCGCGGTCACTTTCCTGCCTGGGCTATACGCTTGCGGCGAATCTACGGTGATGGGAACGGGTACACCCGCGGTGACCATCTCAGGCATCAGCGCTGCCGATATGGTGCTTCGCGCGCGGGGTCTGCCTGAATATCGCAATCACCCCACAGAAAAACAATATGTGCGGATCATCCTCGGAGGGCAGCGGGGAAATCTACCGCGTTCTGAGGTCTTCTTCCCGGCGGCGCTCTGCCAGTGGTGCGAAAAGGCGCCTTGCTCCAAGGCTTGCCCTGCAGGCATAGATATTCGGGGCATTATGCGCCGCCTGGAAGCGGATAACCTTGAGGGCGCCCAGAAACGCCTGCGGGAAACTTCCGCCACCCCCTCCGCTTGCCTGCACTGCACCGGCAAGCCGTGCCTCACAGTTTGTACGCGCGGTGCATTTGCCGAGGAGCCTGTTCCTATCCCAAACCTGCTCATTGCCACTGAAAGGGCGTAAAGGCTTAGACCCATCATTGCATTGCCTCAGGGAGGTTCTGGAGATGATGTATAATACGGCTAGACGCTTCTTGGTTATTCTGACCTTGTTGCTGTTGTGGCAGCTAGCACAACCGTTGAAGCCGACCGGCGTTACGGCTAGTCCCAGCGCTGCTTTTCCCGCAGCCCCACCATTTTCACGGGCACAGGAGGCCATCATCGTAGATCACACCTGCACCGATTTAAGTGTCATTCCGCCGTATTGGATCAACGAAGCCCGAAAGCTCGCGATTCACTACGCACACACCTCTCACGGCTCTCAGATCGTTTCGGGGTTGACTCGCCTGGATAGCACGGCTTACCCCTTCTTAACTTTTAGCGCGGGGGCTTTGCCTCCTACCGCATTGGCGTGTGAGGCAGGAGCATTGTGCCTTTATGATGGCAATCCCCCTGAGACCTACATCAATCCCGAGGATTATTGGAGCACCGCCGAGGGCTTGTCGCGCACTCACGCGGTAGCGGATACCGGTCTGTTCGGCTTCTCCATGTGGTCCTGGTGCGGGCAACAGTCCAGCAATTCAGAAGAGACCGTGCAAGCCTATCTTGATACTATGGCAGGGCTTGAGTCGGATTATCCACAGATGCGTTTTATTCTGATGACGGGGCATACCGATGGCGGCGGCGCCACGCTTGCGCGCAATAACGCACTGGTGCGCCAATACGCCATCGAGAACGCCATGGTCTTGTTTGACTTTGCCGATATCGAGACCTACGATCCTTTGGGGGGCGGACCGTACAGCAATAATGGTGAGGGTACCTGCACCTGGTGTGTGGAATTCTGTGCGGCACACGAGGAGATCTGCACCAATCTTCCCACCAGCTGTGCTCACTCCTACACAAACCCCGAGGATGCGCTCTTCTGCAAATTGAAGGGCAATGCCTTCTGGTGGATGATGGCGCGCCTTGCCGGTTGGGAGGGTCCTGTCTACACCGCAATCTTCCTGCCGTTGGTGCTGCAAGGGCTTTCGCAATGAGAGGATGCCTTCGGCTCTCTAAGGGGTAACCCATGCCTGTTACACTCTATCTGGCTCCTGCCGCGGGGGGGAAAACGGCCTTTCTGGTGAACCGCGCTCGCGCCCTGGCGCAAGGGCTGCACGCCGTCCCGCGCGTGATCGTCCCGACCCAACTCCAAGCCCGCGCCTGGAAAAAGCGCCTTGCCGAAGCCGGAGGCGCGTTGGGCGTCCACGTTGGGACTTTCGACGCCCTCTATCGCGATATCCTCGATGCCGCGGACAAGACCATCATCCGCCTCAGCGAACCTATTCAGTATCGCCTGTTGCGCTCCCTCATCGCCGAGGCGCCTCTCGAATGCTACGATCCCTTGCGCGCCATGCCCGGCTTCGTTCAAGCCGTTCATGATCTGATTCGCGAGTTGAAGGCTGGCGGCGTTGCGCCTGAAGCCTTTGCCGAAGCGATTGCCGCCCTGGGCAATGAGCCACGCCTGGCAGACCTGGCGTGGCTCTATACCGCCTATCAGAGGCAGCTCCAACAGCACGGATGGGCGGATTTTGCGGGTATTGGTTGGCTGGCGGCAGAAGCGCTCGAAGAACAGCCTGAGATAGGGACCCGTTGGGCAGTGCTGTTTGTGGATGGCTTTGATGATCTCACCACGGTGCAGCGGCGGGTTCTGCACCTGCTGGCGCCTCGCATTGCCGAACTTACGCTAACACTGACGGGCGCTCCGGATGGCGAAGTGCGCGATGCCGTCCACAAGCGTTTCCACCGCACTCGCCAGGTGTTGGAATCTGACCTGGGCGTGAGCGCACAGCCGTTGCCAGCGGTTGACTTTTACGGCAAGGCGGCGGCATTGGTGCATCTGGAAGCCACTTTCCTCATGGGAGGGGAGCTGCCGCCGATTCCTGCCCAGAATGCGCTCGCTTGCATCGCTGCCTCTGATAGGGAAGGGGAAGTGCGCGCCGCTCTACGCTGGCTCAAGCAGCACTGCATCCACGAGGGTTTGCGCCTGGGCGAGGTGGCTTTGCTGGCGCGTAATTGTGCGCCTTATCGCCCGTTCATCATCCAAATCGCCGAGGAATTTGGTATTCCATTGTATATTGCTGCCGGGTTGCCGCTGCGTCAGAACCCTGCCGTGAATGTCCTGCTGGACCTGCTACGCCTGACTCTGCCCGAAGCCCCATTCCCCTGGCGGCTTACGGCTAGTACGTGGCGTTCGCCCTATTTCGATTGGGAGCGCTGCGTGGTTGAGGGTGTGCCATTCGGCATTACCGCACAGACTACGGAACTGCTGGAACAGGTGGCGCGTTGGGGAAGTGTGATCCAGGGTTTGGAGCAGTGGGACCAGACTTTCACGCTTCTCGAAGCCAGCGGCGCGGTTGAAGACCCCGTGTTGGGCACGTTGGCAGATGTTGGTCTGGCGCCTCCCGTCGGGCTACCGGTCGGTGTTGCTGCCGTTGCCCTGCACGAGCAATTCAAGTGCTTTGTCGCGCGCACCACTCCACCCGCTGGTCCACAATCCTGCCGGACCTTCGTCGCCTGGGTGGAGGCTTTGATGGGAGAGCTCACGACAGATTCTCCTTCCACCGATGAGGCGCCCCTGCCGGCGGATGCCGGTCTGGTGCGCAGCATTCTTGCGGGACCTCCCGACCTGGCGCTGCGTGATTTAGCCGCGCTGAACGCGTTCAAGGATATCCTGCGCGGGTTGGTCTGGGCGGAGGAGGTTGTTGCCTGCGCTCCTGCCACCTTTAGCGATTTCTTCACCGACCTGAACGGGGCGATAGAAGCGGCAACTTACCATTTGTCGTTGCCCGCAGCGGCACAAAACCTGTTGGTTGCGGATGTGGCTCAGGCGCGCGGGCTGGCTTTCCGCGCCGTAGCGGTGCTTGGGCTGGCGGAGGGCGAATTCCCGGCAACGCTTGCCGAGGACCCGCTGCTGCGCGATGCTGACCGGCAGCGTTTGCGCGATGATTTCAACCTGGCGGTGGAACTTTCCACCGATAGCGCTGAAGCCGAATACGCTTATGAAGCCTTCACCCGCGCGTCTCAGGCGTTGTTGCTCACTCGCCCCCGCATTGCCGATAACGGCGCCCTTTGGCAGGCCTCACCCTATTGGGAAGAGGTGCGCCGCCGGATTCGGGTGGATGTTCAACTGCTCACGGGCGCACAGCAACCGCCGCCAGAAGCCGCCGCCTCAGAACCGGAGCTGTGGCTGAGCCTGGCGGCGACGCCGGCGCTGTGGGCAAAAGCGCAGCACTTACGCCCGGAACGCGGCGCCCGCCTCGAGCATGCCGCCAGTATCCTGCGGCAGCGCACGCAGGCTGAGACGACCTCGCCGCATGAAGGCGACCTGAGCGCCTGGGCGAAAACCTTTGGCCAACGCTTTAGCCCGGATTATACCTGGAGCGCCAGCCGTCTGGAGAGCTACCGCACTTGCCCCTTCTTCTTTTTCATCAGCCAGGTGCTGCGGTTGGAACCGCGTCGTACGCCGGCTGAGGGCTTGGATGCCCGGCAACTGGGCAATATCTACCATCACATCTTCGAGGTGGTGTACAATCGTGTCACTACGCCCCCCGATTTGGAGGCGCTTCTGGCGGCGTTGCCCGAGGCTGCTGCGGAGATTTTGGATGCCGCCCCGCGCCGGGAACAATTCCGCCCTACCGCCTGGTGGGAACAGACGCGCGCCGAAATCACGGCGCACGCCCGCCGCTCGTTAGCGGCTTTGACCGAATTAGCTGAGGGCTTTGTCTCTGTTCAGCATGAGGCGCCCTTTGGTCTGCGCGGGATACCACCCCTGCGGGTTGAGGATTCCAACGGCGATAGCTTCTTGTTGCGTGGCTTGATTGATCGCGTCGAGCGCGCTCCTGGAGACCGCGTGCGCATCATAGACTACAAGACCGCCGGGAAATCTAACTTCAGCAACCGGGCGATTGCGGAGGGCAAGAAATTACAGTTGCCGCTTTACGCGCTTGCCGCTCAGGAAGCCTTGGGTTTAGGCGCGGTTGTGGATGGTTTTTACTGGCACATTCAACAGGCTGAACACAGCGATTTTACGCTGAGCGGTTTCAATGGGGGACCTGAGGGCGCTATCGAAACTGCGGTGCACTTTGCCTGGGAAGCGGTGCGAGGCGCGCGCGCGGGAGCCTTTACGCCGAAAGCGCCGGCGGGTGGTTGCCCGGCTTATTGTCCGGCGGCAAGTTGTTGTTGGCGCTATTTGCCACGCACCTGGTAGGAGGAGCGCCATGGAGCAAGACTTGCACCCCATTATCAGCCAAATGCAACCTGGCGCGGAACAGTTGCCCGCGGTGCTGGCTCGTGGTTCCGATATCGCGGTTACCGCAGGGGCTGGCGCGGGCAAGACGCGCACGTTGGTCGCGCGTTACCTGGCGCTCCTGGCTGAAGGCGCGCCCCTCCACAGCGTGGTGGCCATTACCTTTACCCGGAAAGCCGCTCGCGAGATGCGCAATCGCATCCGTGAAGCCGTGCGGCGTTACCTGGAAACACCCGACCTCTCCGCGGCTGAGCGCGGCTACTGGCAGAAGCTTGCCACGGGGCTGGATGCCGCGCGTATCGGTACCATTCACAGTCTCTGCGCCGAAATCCTACGCCACCATCCGGCAGAAGCCGCGATTGACCCTCGCTTTGAGTTGCTGGATGAGGGACAGCAGGCGCTGTTGCTGCGGCAGGCAGTGGAAGCTGCTCTGGGGCGGGCAACCGACGATCCGCGAACTGTGCGGCTCTTTGGTGATTTTGGCGAGTCGGAACTTCAGAAAGTACTGCGCGCGCTCCTGCAACAACGCCTCGATGTGGAAAAAGCATGGCGGGAGGTCCCTGCCGATTTGTGGTCGCTTTGGGAGGCTCATCTGACCCCCCCCATCCGTGCTTTTGTGACGGACTCCGAAGTGCAGCTCGCCTTTGCGGAGCTGCGGAGCCTGGCGGATAACGGAATACTGGCGCAGGCTTTGGCTGCCGGGGATGCTTTTGCCCCACTTCTGCCGCAAATCCTCGCCTGCTGGACGACGATTCAAACCGCGCAAGCCGCCGGAGATTGGGTTGCTCTCTCCCAACAACTCCATCCCCTGCGCGCGGCGTTGAAGCAAGTGGGCCAAAAAGCGCATTGGGCGCCCGGAGACCCTAAACCATCGGTCAAGATACTCCAGAGATGTTTCGATGCTTGCCTGGAGGGGTGGGGGAAGCATTCACTCGACCTGGCGCTGGATCGCGAAGTTGCGCGTGAGGTTCTTCCCGCACTCCTGGCGCTCTATGATATCGCTCAAGCGCTCTATACCCGGGCTAAAGCCGCGCGTCGCGCGCTGGACTTCGATGACCTTGAGTCCGGAGCGCTCCGTTTGCTGCAAGAGCACCCTGACGTGCGCGCCTACTGGCAGGGTGAAATCACGGCCCTGCTGGTGGATGAGTTCCAGGACACCAACGCCCGCCAGCGCGACCTGCTTGAAGCGCTGAATGGGGGCGCGGGAAAAGTCTTTGTCGTCGGCGATGGCAAACAATCTATCTACCGCTTTCGGGGCGCCGATGTCACCGTCTTCCGTGGGGTATGGGAAGAGATTGCCCAACGCGGGCAAACGCTGGCTCTGGCGACTTCCTACCGGGCGCATACGGCGCTGATTGAGAGCCTCAATGCGTTGTTGCAACCGGTTCTGGGAGAGGCGGACCCCGCGCGCCTCTACGTTGAACCCTTTGCTCCCCTCAAGCCTTACCGCGAAGCGCCGCTGGCGGGCTTAGCCCCACCTTTTGTGGAAGTGCATCTGGTAGCCGGCGCAAAGGGCGACGGTGCGCTGCGGCGTGCGGCGCAGGTTCTCGTCAACCGGCTGCAAACTCTGATTGCCAGTGACATTCTGATTGAGGAAAGCGACCCCGAGACTGGTCACCGGCAACAGCGCCGCCTGGATTATGGCGATGTGGTTATTCTCTGCCGGGCTTCTAGCTCGTTTGCGGATTACGAGAACGCCCTGGAGGCGGCGGGGGTGCCCTTCCTCACGGTCGCGGGGCGGGGCTTCTATGAGCGTCCTGAGGTGCGCGATGTGCTCAATGCGCTGCAAGCGATTGCTACTCCGGTGGATGACCTGGCGTTGGCGGGGTTGTTGCGCTCGCCAGCAGGTGGGTTATCCGATATGGCGCTCTACCGCCTATGCCGAATGCAGCGGGAAGCCGATTTGCCCTCGCTCTGGGCGGCTCTGAACGTGGAGGACCTGGCGTTTCTCGATGAGGCGGCGCCCCGCGCAGTTGCCGTGCGGAATCTGATTACCCATCTGAACCGCATGGCGGGACGGGTGCCGGTCGCCGATGTCCTCAAGGCGTTCCTGGATGCCACGGATTACCGTGCCGCTCTGTTGCGCGTCGGGCAGGGGCGCGGCGCGGGCAACCTTGCCAAACTCCTGGCGGATGCTCACGCCAGCCAAATCGTAAGTGTGGAAACCTTTCTGGAG
>JAFGFB010000155.1 GCA_016931315.1 Anaerolineae bacterium | reverse complement strand
CGTTACACCCATCTCGATCCGTTGGAGGATACTGAAACGCGAACACATCCGGGCAGAACCAGCGCACGCCGTTGGTTACACCCATCTCGATCCGTTGGAGGATACTGAAACAGGTGCGGGTTACGACCGCGGCGGGCGACCGCTGGAGTTACACCCATCTCGATCCGTTGAGGATACTGAAACCAGGACTGACCCGACGGCGCATATCGCAGCTATTGGTTACACCCATCTCGATCCGTTGGAGGATACTGAAACACGATTTTCAAGGGCATGGCCGTTGGGACTACTGGTTGGGTTACACCCATCTCGATTGGTTGGAGGATACTGAAACGTCGAACATATTGTCCGCCGCCTCGATGCGGTTGAGGTTACACCCATCTCGATCCGTTGGAGGATACTGAAACCGCACGGTCACAGTTGACGAACACGGGCGCAAGGTGTTACACCCATCTCGATCCGTTGGAGGATACTGAGACCTAGCAACTTCGGTACCGGCATCAGGCGTGCATCAACGTCCACCTGCGGGCATTTGCGTCCTAGTCTTCTGCTCTTCGTGCAATTCGTGGAAAAAGATCCGAGTTATCCTGAGAATCCTGCCAATCCGGTCAAATGGGGACTGTGGCGTTGCAATTCACGTGAAGATTTCACCACAGAGGCATGGAGAACACAGAGAGAATCACCGCCATCAATCCGAGAGCGGATACTGAAGCAGTGGCATGCCAGTTCCACATCGCGGAGCTGGCGTTGTGTCAGGTCGCAAATCTCGTCGGAAAGCAGCGCGAAGTCGCTGTGCCGATTCTGGTGGGCGATGTTGCTGTACTTCCGGCTACTTATATTGTCCACAGCCAGCACCTTGTGGCCATTTCCAAAAAGTGCTTCAGGCAAGTGTGAGCTAAAGAACCACACCCCGCCCCTTGCCACGCACCGCATTAAGCGCCCTCCGATCTGACTGGTAACACACACACAAAGCCATAATGGAATCATGCCAACATTACATAACATGGAGTGAGAAAGATGAGCAAATACGACGACTTCATTGCCAAGTACGGTCCTCCGCCAGGAAACACAGTTGTGAACCCGCATCCGGTAAAGCTTGTTCCAGATGATCAGCCCGACCGGGAATTCATAGAGGCCATGAACGCGCTCTTTGACGAATTCGGGGACGATGAAGATGATGAAGAAAGCGCCAGCTCGCTACCCTTTGTCGATGATGAGGATAGCGACGTCTTTGTTGTTTTTGTTCCCAAACGCCCTGCTCCTCCCCCTATTGAGCCTGTCCAGAAATGAACTGGTCGTAGTTCCCCTCCTCCAGAGTCAGGGCTGTGATTGGGGGTTTCGGAAACGATAACTGAAGACACACGACGCCACAGCTGGGTGGCTCGGTCAGGAGACCGGCCACAGCTGTGGCGCGAATCCTTCAGCCACGAATTGCACGAGTTCAAGAATCGCGGCATTTGGGCAAGCCCGCCGGTAAGGGCGCCTCGCGAGGCGCCCCTACAACATCTGCGTTAATCTGCGTTCTAATCTTCTGCTCTTCGTGTAATTCGCGGTCAAGGTCTCCTGATAATCCTGTTAATCCTGTCAAAGAGATTTTGTGCTCTGCAATTCAACCGCCCCTACAGGATGGGGCCCGTACCCACTGCGGCTATGCAGGCCATGAATGCCCTGCCTACCCTCAATCGCCGCTACGCGGCGGGGAGATCCCGTGGTGGCTCGGTCAGGAGACCGGCCACAGCTGGGTGGGTGATATTCAAATCTGCCTCGCCGCTATTGCGGCGAATCTGCGGCGGCGCTACTGCAATGCCGCTACCGCAATGCCGCTACCGCAATGCCGCTACCGCGGCACTGCATCTGCGTCCAAAAATCCGCAAACCCGTCAAAGAAGGAGATCGCCGCATGCACCGGCAACGGCGCGGAGGGCCAGGCTGGAGCCTGGCGTGCCCAAGGGGGAACTGGCGATGGGGCCGGCGTGCGCCGTGCCAAAGGCGCAGTTTCTGCGGAAACAGGTGGTTGGTTCGATTATGCTCATGGCGAGCAAGGGTTGTGACGAATACCGCACGTGCTATCACTGATCTGCAGCAGTTTATCACGCTATGGTCCAGGGCCTACGATTTGCGCGGTTTGCCTGAAGCGGTGGGCCGCCGGCGATGCGGGGGAATGGTCAGCCATCTCGTCTGGCAGTGCTGACGCATGCGGAGAAGACGATGCCCGCTGCAGGCCCTGGGGGCTTTGCTTGATGCAGCGGTGTTCTACACATGGTGGCAGGAGTGGGTCCCCGTTGGGCTAGCGCGCCGGGACCACACATCTGAAGCCGGCAACGATGGACGTTTCATCCGCTGCAACCAAATGCCGGTAATAGGTGAGCAGCCACAGATAACTGCTGTCCCAGGAGCCACCTCGCAGTATTCGCCTGTCTGGCCCTGCAGGGCCAGCGGGGTTGGTCTGAGTCTCGGAGGGATACCAGCCGAACCAGTCGGAGACCCATTCATAGACATTACCCCCGAGGTCCAGTGCGCCCACCCAACTCACACCCCGGGAATAGCTGCCCAAAGGTGCGGCTTGTTCGTAGCCATCGTTCCAGTTTGGATCCCTGCGGCCGAGTGTGCACCTGGTGTCGCAGTAATTCAGCCGCGTGCCATCGAAGTCATTGCCCCAAGGGAACACACGGTTTTGGGGCCCTCGTGCAGCGTACTCCCATTCCGCCTCGGTGGGCAGGCGAGCGCCGACCCATTGACAGTAAGCCACGGCATCTTCCGCTGAGACGTGCACCACGGGGTGATTATCCACAGCCTGGCTGTTGGGTCCCGTCGGGTGCACCCAATCGGCGCCGTTGAGTTCTCCCCAGGTTCCAGAGATGTGGGCAAGACTGCTTCCTTTGCGTTCGGCGGCGGTCTGATAGCCCGTTGCGTTGACGAACCGTCTGAATTGGGCGACGCTGACTTCGGTTTGATCAAGCCAGAAGGCGTCGAGAATCACGGTGTGCTCCGGTGCGAGGAAATCGTAACTGCCGTCCACCCCCATGCGGAATTCTCCAGCGGGGACGTAGACCTGGACCATGCCATCGGCCTGGCGTAACGTCACGGTCGTTGGGTTCGAACCCACGATGTCCGCGACGCGTGCTGTTGGGGTGGCTCCAGCCTCAGCAGTCAAGGTGAGCAAGAAGTCGCGCGTGGCTACGGCCTGCGCTGTGGCGGTCTGCGCCTGGAGCGCCCGGGATGTCGCTGTGTGGTCGGCTGCCGGTGTCACGGCTGATGGCGTTCTGGGTGGTCGCGAGTTCAGTCCGATGATCAGGAAGAACAACAAGACACCACACCCAATCACTGCCCACACCCATGGCCCAAGGGGTCCGGCGCCCTTGGGTCGGGCACCAGGCATGACCGCCGCACTGGAACCCGTGGGCGGTTGGGTGGTCGATGCGACCGTCCGGGGCGCGCGTGCCTGTGCCGATGTGAAAATGCCAAATAGACCCGCCGATGGTTGGTCGCCGCGTGAGAGAGCGGAGAGCATGTGCGCTGCCGTCGTCCAACGCGCGGCCCGGGTTGGCTCGAGCGCCTTTAGGATGGCGGCATCAGTCGCCGCACTCACGCTCGGGTTGAGTGCTCGTACGGGCCGGAAGATCTCCGGATCGGCAATGCGGTCGCTCGCGCTCGGCGGCGCCTGACCCGTGAGCGCGTGATAGAGGGTGGCGCCCAGGCTGTAGATGTCGCTTCGCGGATCCGTAGTCTGCCCCCGCTGTCCGTATTGTTCCGGCGGCGCGTACTCCGGTGTGCCCATGCCGCGCATCACGGTGTGAGTTTGCGGGTCCGCAGGGTTCCAGAGTTTGACGAGGCCAAAGTCGACGAGGACGGCGCGTCCATCGGGGCGGAGAAGGATGTTTTGCGGCTTAATGTCACGGTGGACGATGCCCTGTGCGTGGCAATAGGCGAGTGCGTCGAGCAACTGACGGGCCCAGGTCAGCGTCTGCGCTTCTGGGATTCTGCCTTCGCGCTGAATGCGCTGCGCAAGGCTCTCGCCCTCGAGGTACTCCATGACGAGATAAGCGTTACCGAGTTCGTCAAAGAAGTCGGTTACGCGCACAAGGTGGGGATGGCTGAGGCGCGCTAAGGTCACGGCTTCCTGCTCGAATTGACCGCGGAGCTGGGCCAGCATGCTGACCTCCAGCCCGGGCTGTGGGGTCATCTCTTTGAGCGCGACACTGACCTTGAGGCGCAGATCCCAGGCGCGATAGACGGCGCCCATGCCGCCCTCGCCCAGCAGGGTCACGACGCGGTAGCGATTCTGCAGGAGTTGACCTTGGTTTAGCGCCATTCGACTTACCTGGTCTCGAACGATCGGGTGTGTGCCTGGCAGGTGCGGGCAGACGGGGAATATTGTACACTGTTATGTGAAGGTTGGCAACATCAAGTGATGCAAGTGATGTATTGAGATCCAGCGATCGTCAGCAACCCCCAAAATCATTCAGGAGACCATTCGGGAAATGCGCGTGGATTCAGGAGCAGCCATCCGGTGGCGCATCTTCTCCAATTCGTGCAATTCGTGGCAAAGATCCGAATCATCCTGAGAATCCTGTCAAAGGAATTCCCTGCGGTGCGATTCAACCGCCCCTACAGGGCGGGACCCGTACTCCACGCGGCCATGCAGGCCATGAATGGCCTGCCTACCGTCAGTCGCCGCGACGCGGCGGGGAGAACGCGCGGTGGCTCGGTCAGGAGACCGGCCACAGCTGTGGCGCGAATGCT
>JAFGFB010000154.1 GCA_016931315.1 Anaerolineae bacterium | reverse complement strand
CTAGACACTTGAGCACGCTGAAGAGGCGCAGAGGGTGGTTCTTTTTGTGATTTTCGTGAACGGGGCTGCGCCCCGTTCACGAAAATCGCACTTGCAGAAAGAAGGCGCAGAGAGTTGATTGCTAGAGTGCGTTTCAAAATGGGGGCGAAAATCTCGAGAGAGGTTCTGCAAACAGACAAAGAGGCTCTTTCTTAGTATTTTGGGGGCGCGCTTCGCGCGCCCCCAAAATACATTTATAGAAGGCATTTTTAGATTGATGTTCGCAGCGCAGACAAAGCCTGCGCCGCAAAACGCCAGCACTCAAATTCACTCTGCGGGCAGAATGTGGATGCAATCCTCGCTGAAGGTCAGCGAAACCTCATTGCCCTCAGGGTAGAGCCGCAGGTGTGAGGGGTCGGTCTCCACAGCAGTGAGCAGCTGTCCATTGACTTCGACGTCGTAATCAATGCTATCCCCCAGGTAAGCTGCCCGGCGCACGATGCCACGAAGGTGCCCCCCTGTCTGCCGCACGCGAATCATCTCGGGGCGCACAATCATGGTCACCTCGGCGCCCACAGCGGGGGTGTCGGTGACCCCCGTGAGGTGGAAGCCGGCGCCCAGGGCGTCCACATGCAAGATGCCGGGATCGGAGCCCGCCACTTGCCCGGCGACAAAGTTGGCGCGCCCGATGAAGTCAGCGACAAAGCGCGTGCGTGGACGGAGGTAGACTTCCATAGGCGGGCCAATTTGCTCGATGATGCCCTGATTCATCACGACCACACGGTCCGAGAGCGTCATCGCCTCGATCTGGTCGTGGGTCACGTAGACGCTGGTGATGCCCAGGCGCTGCTGAATGTGGCGAATCTCGGTGCGCATCTGCTCGCGCAATTTGGCATCGAGGTTGGAGAGCGGCTCATCCATCAGCAGGACTTTCGGCTCCATGACCAGGGCGCGCGCCAGAGCGACGCGCTGCTGCTGCCCGCCGGAGAGCTGATTCGGTGCGCGGGCTTCCAGCCCGGTGAGCTGCACCAATTCCATCACCTGCGCCACCCGGGTCTTGATCTGGGCGCCCGGCACGCGTTTGACGTTCAAGCCATAGGCGATGTTCTCGTAGAGGTTCAGGTGGGGGAAGATAGCGTAGCTTTGAAAGACCATGGACATATTCCGCTTGTGCGGCGGCAGGGTGTTAATCTCCTGGTCATCCAGGCGAATGCTACCGGAGGTGGGAAATTCAAAACCCGCAATCAGGCGCAGGGTGGTGGTCTTACCGCAACCCGAAGGACCGAGCAGGGTAACCAGCTCGCCTTTCTCGATGGCAATGGAGACGCCATTAACGGCAATCACTTCACTGCTGCCCCCGCGCGGGGGAAAAACCTTGACGATGTTTTCCAGAGTTAGATACATGGTTGCCTCCACTTGCTGATGCTACATGCCCATGGACAGGTCTACATCGCCCCGCCCGCGCAGCACCCGATTGGTGAGATAGTTCAGAACGCCAATTGCCACCAGAACGAAGAGGATGATGGTGGTGGAATACGCCGCGGCGATGCTCACGCCGCCCTGCTCCCACTCGCTCAGAATCGCCGCCGTCACCACGCGCCAACGGGCGCTCACGAGGAAGATGATGGCGGAGAGGCTGGTCATGTGGCGGGTAAAGCTGAAAATCAACCCCGCCAGAAGCGCCGGCAGAATCAGGGGCAGCGTCACCTTGCGGAAGGTGGTCTGGGCATCGGCGCCCAGGATATTGGATGCTTCCTCGATGGAGGGGTCAATCTGCTGCAAAGCGGCCACACCCGCGCGAACGGAGGCGGGAAGGCTGCGCACAGCAAACGCTGCAATGATAATAAAGGGTCCGCCAATCATGACGAGCGGCGCATCGGTGAAGATCAGCGCGCAGGGAATGGCAAGCAGCGCCACACCGAGGGGCACACGCCAGCGCCCGTGTTCCCGCTCCAGCAGCAGAATGGCGGCAAGCAGCATGAACAAGCCCAAAAGCGCGGGCGTCAGCTGGAAGAGAACCTTGAGATGGTCGGAGATTTGGAAGACGGCGTTACTCCAGAAACCGCGCGGCAGGCTACGACTAAAGACGGCAATGGGCGACGCCACGTATTCGATCAAGTCATAAGCCAGCATATAGCCGCCAATCGCCATATAAGCCTGACCCAAACGACGGCGACGGCGTTTGAACCAGGTGAACAGCCCAAAGCCCACCAGAAGCGCCCCCAGGAGATAATACAGCCCAATCAGCCCCAACACCTCATCCAGGAAGCTCAATCCCACGCCCACAGCGGTGCCGAGAAGTAGCACAAGCAGCTGCTCGCGGCGCTGTTTGAAGACGTTCCGCACCAACAACAGCGCGCACAGCGCGTAAAGGATGACCACCACAATCATGGGTGGGGTGCTGAAAGCCAGGACGAAGCCGATACCCAGAATGGTGCCGGGAACCGCGCCGCCCAGGTTGGAGCCGAAGTCAAGCACGTTCTTGCCGGTGAAAGATTTGCGAACGACCAGGAAAGCAATCACCATACCGGTGAGCGCCGCGACCGGCGTCGCCACCACGCTGAGGAAGGTGGTATCCATGATGGGCTCGATGCCCCGGGTCACCATCAGCTTCCACCATTCCAGTGTGGGACGGAAATCCACTCCCCAGGTTTTGGCGAAGGAACTGTAGATGATGGTGACATAGAGCAACAAGATGAAGGCGCAAAAGAGATAGGTGAGGCCGATGAAGAACCAGCGAATCAACGGTTCCTTCTCCACAATGCGCCCACCCGTGGGTTTGCCGGTCACGGAGACATAGGAGCGCCGGCTGACGTAATAGCGCTGAATGAGGAAGATGATGAGCGTAGGTAAGAGCAGCACCAGAGCCAATGCCGAAGCCTTTTGAAAATCGTATTCACCCGAGACCGCCAGGAAGATCTGGGTAGAAAGCACCATCACGTTGCCGGAGATGAAGAGCGGATTGCCCAGGTCAGCCAGCGCTTCTACAAAGAGCAGCAGGAAGGAGGCTGCCAGACCGGGCGTGAGGAGGGGAATGGTGACCGTACGGAAGAGGTGAAAGCGATTGGCGCCCATGCTCTCCGCGGCTTCCTCAAGCGAAGGCTCGACCCGTTCGAGCATGGCTTTGAGGATGAGATAGGCCGCGGAGAAAAAGGTAATTACCTGGACCAACACCAGGCCATCCATGCCGTAAATATCGTTCGAGCCGGCGGAGACCGTGATGCCCAACAGCCGGCGAGTAATCAGCCCATTGCGCCCAAAGAGCAGAATCGTGCTCAGAGCGATGGCAAACGGAGGGGAGACGGTGGGGACCAGCGCCAGGATGTGAATCCAGCGCCGCCCGGGGATGTTGCAGCGCACGACAGCGTAGGCGAAGATGAAGCCCACCAGGGTGCCGCCGAGCGCCGTCAGCAAGCCCATCACCATCGTATCCTGGAAGATGCGCCGGGAGAGCGGGCCGTAGTAGTTATCGAAGAACCGGCCAAAGTATTTCAGGTCCAGCGCACCCTCCGCGTTGAAGAAACCGTTCGCCGTGGTTTTGAAGAGGGGGTAAAAGACAAAGATGAACAAAAAGAGTCCGCAAAATACGAGACTGAGCAGCAGGACCGGGTCGCGCGCGATAAGCGCAAACTCGCGCAAGCGCCGGGTGACCTGCGACTGTGGGGGGCGAGAGTTGAGATTGGCAGAGTTCGCCATCAGGGCCTCCTATCAAAAACACCAGAATGACCGGTGGTTGTCGTTGCGCCGGAGTTGCCGGCGCAACGACAAATTCACAACTACGGGCGCCGAAGCGCCGGCGCTTGCGCGCCACAGAAGGCTAAAGCCAGGCGAGTCTACTACTTGAGGTTATCCGCGGCAGCAATCTCGTTGGTGTATTTATCCACGATGGCGGATTTGTTGCTGCCAGCCCACTGGAAATCGTAATCAATCAGCGTGACCTGGAGCAGTTCGGGGTGAGAAAGTTCCACACCCTGGACCGTGGGCGCCTGATAGGCCTTGTACTTGGGACCCAAAGCCTGGCCCTCGGCGCTGATGGCCCAATCGAACCACTTCTGGGCCGCATCGAGGTGCTTGGCGCCCTTGAGGATGCCCATACCACCAATCTCGTAGCCCGTGCCGTCCTCGGGGAAGGTCAACAGCAGCGGCAAACCGTTGTCGTCAATCTCATGGACGGTATCGTGCGAGAAGACGATGGCCACAGCGGCCTCACCCTGACCCACGAACTTCGCGGGGGCGGCGCCACTCTTGGTGTACTGCGCAATCTGCCCGGCGTACATTTCCAGGTAGTCCCAACCCTGCTCCTCGCCGAAAATCTGCAGCACGGTAGCAACCGCGGTGTAGGAGGTGCCGGAGGTGGAAGGATGGGCCACCATAATTTGCTCCTTGAACTCGGGCTTCAACAGGTCACCCCAGGAGCGCGGCGCTTCGACGCCGGGGTGTTCAGCGAGCCAATTGGTATTGGTGGCGAAACCCAGCGACCCAACGTAAACGCCTACCCAGGTGTTGTCGGGGTCCTTGTACTTTGCCTGATCCAACAGGTTCTTGTAATTGGGGGAATCGTAGGCTTCGAGCAAGCCTTCACCCTTGGCGGCGACAAAGCTATCGAGGGGACCACCCCACCAGATATCGAACTGGGGGTTGTCCTTTTCAGCCTGAATACGAGCGAGCGCCTCGCCGCTGGACATACGAACATAGTTGACGGTAATGCCGTATTTCGCCTCGAACTCCTGCTTCATGCCCTGGCACCACTCTTCCTGAGGGGTGCAGAGCACGTTGAGCTCGGTGCTGCCCTGTTCTTTCTTGCAGCCAGTCAAAAGCATCGAAAGGCTCAGTACCAACGCCAGGGCAAGATACAACGACTTGCGAATCATATCAGCCTCCTTCAAACAGAATTAGTGTAATCTACAGCTTAGAGTCAGAGAAAGACCTTATCACTACACCTTGCGCGGCAAATCACCTCCTTTCGGCATAAATTGTCAAATTCGCTCACATCAATGGGGCAGTAACCAATAGATATGAAAAGAGGAGCCTTGTCCAGGGAGGCAAAAGGACGCGAAACGCTCGCGCGACCTGTATTGTTGCGTGAATGGCAATTCACTAAAGCAAACGCCAGGCAGGGTAAATTTGTCCATATATAAGTTAGAGTTTATGCAATAACGGGTAAAAGTCAAGATGTTGGAGATTTGGGGGTGCGTTTCAAAATGGGGGCGAAAATCTCAGGCGTCCCTACGGGACGCTGGCATCCCGTAGGGATGCAGGGGAAAAATTGATTTTTGTGATGGGGCTTTGCCCCATCACAAAAATCAATCAAAGAGAAGGTATTTGCATGCCAATCATCTTGCTTTTGCCCCAAAACTGAAACGCATCCCTATGGTGGGTATAGGGCAGGTTTTTGGAGGAACTGGAGGAGGTTGTGCAAACAGGTTAAGAGGTTTCTTTTTTATGTTTTTGGGGTGCGCTTCGCGCACCCCAAAAACATATTTACGCCGGACTAAGCCAGGCAAGTGTAGCATAGCTTGTTTGTAGATGTTTTGGGGACGCGCAAGGTCGTCCTCACAACGCGCTTTTGCCAGATAGGCGAGCCTGCGTATCTCAGTGCAACCCGATGGCGCGGAGCTGCGTATTGCATATAATGGATGAAAATCCACGCCACAGTTTGAACATTCGTATAGGTGTTGTGTACCGTTTTCACAAGGAGTAAAACCATGGAAGAGAAAAAAGAACAGCCCGAAGTTGTCGTTGCCTGGCAAGAACAAGCCGACCTGAGCAAGATGGACCTCAGTGGGCAAGACATGGCGGGTGCAAAGCTGGCGGGCAAGAGGATGGTCCGCACCCTGCTGCGGCGAACGGAGCTGACCGGCAGCACGGTTCTGGGCGCCGACATGACCGAAGCCGATTGCACTGAAGCGCAGCTCACCGGCAGCAAGCTGGTGGGCATCAATTTCCGCAAGGGTATCCTGCATCGCGCCCAGCTCGCCGGAGCCAAGATCGTTGGCGCCAACCTCGAAGGTGCAGAGTTGTGCGAAGCCGATCTCACCGGCGCCGCCATTCTGGGGACGAATCTCGCCGGCGCCGACCTCTCGCGCAGTCATCTGGCAGGCGCGACCATCAACGGCTCCAATCTGGCGAATGCCAATCTCAGCGAGGCGGACCTGACCGGCGCGGTGCTGAAGCGCATGAATGTTGCCGGCGCGGACTTCACTGGCGCCCGCACCGCCGACGCTCGCAGCCGAATGGTGAACTGGGCGGATGCGAAGGTGCCTCCGGCAACGCTGCCGGAAGAGCTCCCCGCCCCACCCGCCTGGATTCCGGCCGTAATCGCCGGCGTGCTGGTGGTGGCGCTGGTGGTACTCCTCAAGCGACGCCGCAAGGCGTGAAGTACCGGCGGTAGCAAAAACGCGGCAGGATGCCGCGGCAGGATGCCGCGGCTACGTGCCGGGTGACGCGGGTAGAGAGAGGCGAGTAGCTACGAAATCACAGTTCACAGGAGGCTTCTATGACCGATGCAGTTCCTTTGCCACGCTCCACGCCCGAAGCACAGGGCGTGCGCTCTGAGGCACTCCACGCCTTTGTGGAGGCGGCTGAACGCGAAGGCTGCGGCTTGCACAGCCTGATGCTTCTACGCCATGGGCAGGTCATCGCCGAAGGCTGGTGGGCGCCCTACTCCGCGGAGCGTCCGCACATGCTTTTTTCACTGAGCAAGAGCTTCACCTCCACCGCGGTGGGATTGGCCATCGCCGAGGGCCGGCTGACGCTCGATGATGCCGTGCCCGGCTTCTTCCCCGAAGACCTGCCCAGGCGGATGAGCGCGCGCTGGGCTGAGGTGCGCGTGCGCCATCTGCTCTCGATGTCGACAGGGCATCTAAAAGATACGATGGAACGCATTCGCGAGCGCCGGCAAGGCAACTGGGTGAAGGGGATTCTGGAGCAAGCACCCAGACGCGCGCCAGGGACGCACTTCGTCTATAACAACGGCGCTTCCTACATGCTTGCCGCCATCATTCACAAGGTAACCGGCATGAATGTGCGCGAGTACCTTCAGCCACGGCTGTTTGCCCCTCTGGGCATCGCCGAACCGACATGGGAGACCTGCCCGCGCGGGATCAACTGCGGCGGGTGGGGACTGAGCCTGAAAACCGAAGATATCGCGCGTTTTGGGCAGCTGTACCTGCAAAAGGGGCGCTGGAACGGGGCGCAGCTGTTGCCGGAAGCCTGGGTGGAAGCGGCGACAAGCATCCAGATTGCCAACGGCGCCGATCCCAACAGCGACTGGGCTCAGGGCTACGGCTTCCAGTTCTGGCGCTGCCGGCATGGCGCCTATCGCGGTGATGGCGCCTTCGGGCAGTTCTGTGTGGTGCTGCCGGAGCAGGACGCGGTGTTGGCGCTGACGGGCGGCATGGCCGATATGCAAACTGCACTCACTTTGGTGTGGAAGCACCTGCTGCCAGGATTCACAGCCGAAGCATTACCGGAAAACGCAGCCGCACAGGGGCTGCTCAGCACAAGGCTCGCGGCGCTCGCTCTACCGCCGCAAGCGGGCGCAGCCACAATGCCCATAGCCAGCGCCGTCTCGGGGCGGCGGTACACGCTCGAGGCTAATCCACTGGGGAGCAGGAGTATCACCCTGCGCTTCGAAGACGGTGGGTGCCAATTGAGCCTGCGCGACAAACGCGGCACGCACACGGTGGAAGCAGGCTATGGCGCATGGCGCTATGGCGAAACGCGCCTGCCGTTAGAAACCCAGAATCCCGTACCCGTTGCAGCCAGCGGGGCCTGGACAGCAGCCGATACCTATACTGCGCAACTGTGGTATTACGAAACACCCTTTTGCGTGACAGTGACGTGCCGCTTCGAAGGGGATGGTGTGAGCTGGAGCAGCAAAACGAATGTCGCTTTTGGGCCGACGGAGGGTCCAACGCTGGTTGGAAAAGCCGTTAGCGGCTAAGATAGCCCAATCATGGATTCCGGGGTAGAAGATCAATTTTGCGCGACGTGGTGAGACCACGTCGCGCAAAATCATATATCGAGAGGGCAGTCCGCTACAGCGAGATTGCCTTTGGTCCCGAGTGAGGAAGTATCAATCCTCAACTTTCTCCAACGGCAACCAGGAGAGGGTTTTCTGTATCTGCTCATCCCATTTATCCCAGGTATGCTCCCCGGGACCTTCGGCGTAGATAAGCTGCAAGTCCAGAGAGTGCGCGTGGTCACGGAAGCGCAGGTTAGCCTGATAGAGGAAATCCTCCGTGCCACACCATTGGTAAAGGAGCAATTCTTCCCGCCAGGGTGAGGCGGCGACGTCGCGCGCCAACCGGAAGAGGTCGTGCCGGCTACCGGGGAAGCGCCAAAGCGGGCCAAAGATGCGGCGCACCTCGTCCCGCCAGGCCTTTTCCCGGCTGTGAATGGCGCCCGCCATATCCAGGGCGCCCGAAAAACTTGCCGCTGCCGCAAAACGCTCGGGATAGGTCAGCGCCAGTTTGAAAGCCCCGTAACCGCCCATGGACAGGCCAGCGACAAAGGTCTCTTCGCGCTTGCCGGAGATGGGGAACCAGGCTTGCATCAGCGCGGGCAATTCTTCGCTCACATAGGTCCAATAGCGGTTGCCCTGGATCATATCGGTGTAGAAGCTGCGGTCCACTCCCGGCATCACGACGGCGAGGTGGTACTGGGACGCATAACGCTCGATGGAGGTGCGGCGCTGCCAGATGGTATGGTCATCCGATAAGCCGTGCAGGAGGTAGAGCACGGGGTAGCGGCGCGGCGGGTGCAGCAGCGCACCGGAGGGGGCGCGTTTTGGCTCCGGCAGAATGACATCCACGGCAGTGGAGAGTCGCAGAATATCGGAAAAGAAGTGGCAGTGCAATAGTGCCATAGAGAGAACTCCCTTCAGGGTTAGGATAGGTCAGCATGTGAGAGTATAGTCTAGCATGATGCGTGGAAATGACCACGCACCCCCGGGGTATAGGACAAATTATTGGGGAGTTCAAAGACCAACTTAGGGAGACACCTGCGGATAGACGCTTTGGCACGCCGAAGAGATGTTCTAAGTTTTGTCAAGAGGCAGTACCTTAACAACTGAATAGTCGCTTCCAAGTTCAAGGCGCAGAAAATAGACCGGG
>JAFGFB010000153.1 GCA_016931315.1 Anaerolineae bacterium | reverse complement strand
GGGCTGTGCCCGCAAAAATCACGCTCGCGGAGAGAGGCGCAGAGGCTTTTTTGAGTGATCTAGCCGATTTTGCCACTGTAGTTTTTTGTGTTCGATCTCGAGGGGGTGATTGCAGGATTATACCAGTATCTGGTGTGTTTATTATTACAGGGAGGGTGCCATCAAGAGTTGCAAGGAAATGTATGGATTGCTTGACAGTTTCAGCGTCTATTTCTATACTACACAAGGAGAAAGGGAAATGAAATCCGAACTGCTTACCCGCGTCAAAGAAGGCAACATTAAATTCGTCAGCCTGCAATTTACCGATATTCTCGGCAACGTCAAGAGCGTTACCCTGCCCGTTGACCAATTGCCCCGCGCATTGGAAGAGGGCATCTGGTTCGATGGTTCCTCCATCGAAGGCTTCGCCCGCATCTACGAAAGCGATCGGGTGTTAATTCCGGATCCGACGACATACCGTGTGCTGCCCTGGAGCGCACCGGAGCGCCGCCGCGCACGGCTGTTCTGCGACGTCTACGGACCAGATGGGACCCCATCCCCTAGCGACCCCCGGCAAGTGCTCAAACGGGTCCTGGCGCGGGCTGCGGATATGGGCTACACCTTCAACACCGGTCCCGAAATCGAGTTCTTCATCTTTGAGCGCACGAACAGCGAACGCCCCCACCCGGTTCCATACGATGTGGTGGGCTATTTCGATTTTTCACCCCGCGACAAAGCTCAGCAGGTGCGCAGCGAAATTGTGCTGGCGCTCAAGGCCCTGGGCATCGAAGTAGAAATGAGCCATCACGAGGTAGCAACCGGACAACATGAAATTGACTTCCGGTATAGCGATGCGCTGAGCAGCGCCGATAATGCGATTACCTTCAAATATACGGTGCGGGCGATAGCAGCCTCTGAAGACCTCTATGCCAGCTTCATGCCCAAGCCTATCTTCGGCATTAACGGTTCTGGGATGCACACGCATCAAAGTCTGGCAGATCGCAGCGGACGCAATCTGTTCTACGACCCCAATGGGCCGCAGCACTTATCGAAACTCGCCCACGCTTTTGTCGCCGGGCAGCTACAGCACGCGCGAGCACTCTCTGCCATTCTGGCGCCCACGGTAAACAGCTATAAGCGGCTGACTCCCGGCTATGAAGCGCCAGTCTATATCGGCTGGGCGCATCTGAACCGGTCGGCGCTGATTCGCGTGCCTTCGGTTCACAACGGGAACGGCGCCGCCGTACGCCTGGAGCTGCGCTGCCCCGATCCAAGCGCCAATCCCTACCTGGCTTTTGCCGCCATGCTCGCCGCCGGTCTGGATGGCATCGAGAAGGGCCTGACCCCACCGGAGATGGTCAACGAGGACCTGTATCACTTTGATGAAACCGAACTGAAGCGGCGCAACATCCGCACGCTGCCGGGCACGCTGGCAGAGGCATTGGATGAGTTGGAAAAGGATGAGGTGATTCTCAACACGCTGGGCGCTCCGATTGTGGAGACTTTCTTGCGCGCCAAACGTGCAGAATGGGAGGAGTACCGTATCCAGGTCACGCCGTGGGAATTGGAACGGTATCTGGAAACGGCGTAGAATTACGGCGCAGAATTGAGGAAGCATTGCGAAGCGGTTGCCGCGAAGAACGCGGTTGCCGCAAAGAGCGGCAACCGTCGAGCAGTTGCAGTAGCAGGGCTTAGGGAGGTGCGATGGATTCAAATGATGCACAAATCAACTATACTGCCGCGGGCGGCGTAGTTAGCGATGTCACCGGGGAGCTGGTGATGTTACTCATTCGCCCCTCACGGGATGAGGTGCGCCTGCCCAAGGGGCATGTCGAAGCGGGTGAAACGCTCAGGGCTGCCGCCTTGCGTGAGGTGGCGGAAGAGACCGGCTATGACGACCTGGAAATCATCACCCCCCTGGGAAGTCAGTTGGTAGCCTTCCCCATGGGCAACCGGAGCATCAAGCGCACAGAGGCGCTCTTCTTGATGCGGGCACGCTCAAAGCACCAGATAGAACGCCCACAGGCAGATGAGCAATTCTTTCCTGTGTGGGTCAGCTGGAACGAAGCTCTAGCGCATCTCACTTTCGAAGCCGAACGGGAATGGGTGCGCCGCGCCCTGCAGACGTTGAAGCGAGCCACGGAATGAACCAAAGGCCCACACAACCGCCTGGAGATTCTGTGAACAAAATACTCCAGATCCATGAACGCCTGGCAGATTGCTACGGGAGCTTCGTCGTAAGCCCGAGTGAACCGCTGGCGGAGTTGGTGAACACCATCCTGAGCCAGAATACGAATGACCGCAACCGGGATATCGCCTTCGCGCAGCTTGTGGGGCGCTATCCGACCTGGGAAGCCGTCCGCGATGCTCCCGAGGCCGAGATCATCGAGGCGATTCGCCCGGCAGGTCTGGCGCCGAGCAAGGGCCCGCGCATTCAGGTCGTGCTACGCCGAATCACGGCGGAGCGGGGTGAACTCAGCCTCGATTTTCTGCGCGAGATGCCGTTCGAAGAGGCCCGCGCCTGGCTGCGCGACCTCGACGGCGTGGGACCTAAGACCGCCGCGATTGTGCTGCTATTTTCGCTGGGGTTACCGGCATTCCCCGTGGATACGCACATTCATCGCGTCACCCTGCGTTTGGGGCTGATTCCGCCCAATACCTCGCGCGAAGCGGCGCACGACCTCCTGGAAGCCCTCGTACCGGTAGAGCTCTACTACCCTTTTCATCTGGAGATCATTCAACACGGGCGCAGCATCTGCCAGGCGCGGCGCCCACAATGCGAAGTCTGTGTACTGCAAGACCTGTGTGATGACTTCAAGGCGCGCACGGCAATCTGAGCCAGCGATTCCTGGATGTATCGCGCGCCGCGGCACACCCTGGTTGTGCCGCGGCGCGCGATGACTGCAGAGAGCATTTGATGCGGCGCCCTCGGGTTTAGGACAGATTTTTGGGAAGTTCAAAGGTCGGCCTGGTGAGACAATACGTTTAGACACTTGGGTGTGCTGAAGAGGTGCAGAGGTTGGTTCTTTTTGTGATTTTCGTGAACGGGGCTGCGCCCCGTTCACGAAAATCACACCTGATACCGGGCGCCCTCGATGCATGATTTTTGGCATAAAAAACCCATAAAAATCAGAATGCCTTGGTCAGAGTAGTTTTATCCCGTTAGCGAATGCCTGTTTTAGAAAGCCAACCCATATATCTAGGGTTTCACGGTTTTGAAATCCGCACAGACGGAGTATATGATATTTGTTTCAAAACACGTTTTATGCAACCTTAAAATTGATAGAATTTTAACATTAATCGGCCCTTTTGGGGTTGCCCAAGCGCGGTTTCTCTGGTACAATAAGAGCGCGTGCGGAGGAGAGTCCCTCCACAGCCAGTCTCAAGCTCCACGACGACTGGCGCCAAGCACCATAACGTTACACCAACGATAGAGGTATCAAAATACCATCGTGAGGGGGACCTTTGCGCGCCTCTCACCGAGCAGAGGTCAGTTATGTCGAAATTGGATTCACAGCGATTGTGGCAAGCCGCGTTGGGTGAATTGGAATTGCAAATGACCCGCGCCATGTTTGATACATGGCTCAGGGATACGCGTTGCGTTGCCTTCGAGGATGACCACTGTTTAGTGATCGGTGTAAAGAACGGTTATGCCGTGGAGTGGCTCGAGAACCGGCTGTATACGGTTATTCAACGGGTGCTGCACCACATCGGGGGGCGCGAAATCGAAGCCCGCTTTGTGGTCTGGGAGGGCAAAGTCTTCAACACGAACGAGCCGGCGCCGCCCCTCCTGCAGAGCGAGCTGGAGCTGCCGGTGCCTGACCCAGGATTAAACGGTAGCTATACTTTCGGCAACTTTGTTGTCGGCTCGGGCAATCGCCTGGCACAGGCAGCCTCACTCGCCGTGGCGGAATCGCCTGCCCGCGCCTACAATCCGCTCTTCCTCTACGGGGGCGTGGGGCTGGGCAAGACGCACCTGCTCCACGCGATAGGGCACACCTGCCACATGCGCAATATGCGCGTGCTCTATCTCTCCTCAGAACAGTTCACCAACGATCTGGTCGAAGCCATCCGCACACACACGACCGACAGTTTCCGCGATAAGTACCGGGGTGCAGAAGTGCTCCTGGTAGACGATATTCAGTTTATCGCCGGCAAAGAGAGCACGCAGGAGGAATTCTTTCACACCTTCAACGCGCTGCGCGATACCGGACGGCAGATTGTGCTCAGCAGCGACCGCCCCCCAAAAGCCATGGTAACGCTCGAGGAGCGCTTGCGCTCGCGCTTTGAGTGGGGATTAATCGTTGATATTCAGCCGCCCGATTTCGAAACGCGGCTGGCAATTCTGCAAAATAAAGCCGACCATCTGGATGGGCAGGTGCCTGCCGATGTGCTGACGTTTATCGCGGGCAGTGTGGAGAGCAATATCCGCGAGCTGGAGGGCGCGCTCAATCAGGTGTTGGCACTCACCCGCCTTACGGGCCAACCCTGCACGGTAGAAACCGCCAGAAATGCGTTGGGAGACCATATGCCCAACCACCGGGAGCTCTCGGCAGATGATATTCTCAACACGGTCGCCGAGTTTTACAATCTCACCACGGAAGAGCTGCGCGGCGGACGGCGGAACCAACGCATCGTCTTCCCCCGTCAGGTAGCGATGTTCTTTCTGCGAGAAGAGACCGGCGCCTCGCTGCCCCAAATCGGGGCGCGCCTGGGCGGACGAGATCATACCACGATTATGTACGGCTGCGAGCGTGTGCGTGCCCGCATGGAAGAAGATACACAGACCCGGCGCGAGTTGCTCGCACTCAAAGCTCGACTTTACGAAAAGAACTGATCACCAGTATTCCGGGATCAGCCTCTCAAGGTGTCGCTTGAGAGGCTTTTCGTATACGGGCATTCATAGCAGTTCAGCGGGGGTTGTACGTAGCGTCGTGCGGCTTCGGTCAGCGACCTGCTTCGAAAGCCCTATGCCAGATAGAAAGGAATCATTCAGCCATGATAGCGACCCTGTTAGCCGCCTTACCCATTCTGTTGATTCTGGTATTGATGCTCGGTTTCCGGTGGAACAGCGCCCGCGCGGGCATCGCCGGTTGGTTGTTGGGCCTGCTGATCGCCGCTGCCGTTTTCGGCGCCGACGCACAAATTCTCGCATGGGCACACCTGCGAGCACTCTTTCTAGCCGTCATCGTGCTCTTCATTATCTGGGGCGCGTTGCTGTTTTATCGGGTCACCGAAGCGGCGGGCGCCGTGCAAGCCATGAGCGCGCTGCTCTCGCGCATCTCGCCCCATCGCGCCTTTAACGTGCTCCTGTTGGCCTGGGGCTTTGCGTCTTTTCTGCAAAGTGTGGGCGGCTATGGCGTGCCCGTTGCCGTCGTTGCGCCGCTGCTGGTAGGCACAGGCTTCCCGCCGTTGGCCGCATTTGTGATGGCTTCGCTGGGGCATACGTGGGCGATTTCCTTCGGTTCGCTCGGCGCCTCGTTCAAGACGCTACAAGGGGTGACCAACGCATCCAGCCCGGAGCTGGCGCTATGGAGCGTTATTCTGCTCGGCGTGCTGTGCTTCATTATGGGCGCGGCTTCGCTGTGGGTGGCGGGGGGAAAAACAGCGTTACGGCAAGGGGGCGTCCCCATGCTGTTCATGGCGAGCGCCATGGCCCTGGGGCAGTGGCTGGCGGTCCGCGCCGAGCAATACGAGGTCGCCGCCATGCTCGGCACGCTCGGGGGATTGCTGGTAGGGGTGCTGTGGGCCATCCTACAGAAGCGCCCCACGTTTCCCGCAGGGTCGAACATGCAGCTGCGAAAAGCCCTATTGCCGTATGCCTTGCTATTGGCGCTCATCTTTGTTACCCGGATCGACGCGGTGAAGACCGGGCTGGATATCCTGCCACCCATCGTCGAACGAGAACACCCCGCCCTGGTCACCGTCAATCAGTGGGTGGTTCCAGATGTCAAGGAAAATAGCATTTCGCTGTTGCGGCATACGGGTGCGCTGTTGTTTTATGCCTCGGTTGGCACCTGGCTGTATGGACGATATCGCGGCGAGATTGCGCGGAAGCAAATAGCACCGATCCTTCGCAAGGTCGCACGCAGTGGGCTGACCCCCACCATCAGTATTCTGGCGATGATGGCGCTCGCAACGACCATGGAGTATGTGGGCATGATTGACCTGTTAGCCCGGCAACTCGCCGGGGCTGCCGGGGGGCTATTCCCGATTGTTTCGCCCTTTATCGGCGCGCTGGGCGCCTTTATCACGGGCAGCAACACCAACGCGAATGCGCTCTTTGGCACCCTGCAACGGGATACCGCGCTGGCGCTAAACATCACGGCGCCGCTGATTCTGGCGACGCAGAATGTGGGCGGGGCGATTGGCTCGACCTTTGCCCCCGCCAAGGTGGCGTTGGGGTGCAGCACGGTGGGACTCGAGGCGCAGGAGAGCGAAGCCATGCGGTTGCTGCTGCGCTATGAATTGATTGCACTGGCGATCATTGCAGGGGTGACGTTTCTGCTGAGTTCCTGGGTATGAAAGATTTTGAGATTTGTGCTCGACGTTATGAAAGTCCTTGAAATTCTAAAAGCTTGGCAGTATAATGAAGACAGGTCGTAAGGGTCGGCAAAGAAGAGAGTGCAATGCAAAAACGAATTTTAATCGTGGACGACGACTTTGAAACGCTGAAGATGATGGAATTCATTTTACAGCGCAAGGGCTTTGCGGTGAGCAGTGAACTCAATAGCACCCAAGCTCTGGAACGCGCGCATGCAGACAAGCCCGATCTTGTGATCCTGGACGTCATGATGCCCGATCCAGATGGCTTCAAAGTGGCGCGCGCCCTAAGGGAAAATCCAGATACCGCCAATATTCCCATCCTCTTCTTTACCGCCAAGGGCGCGGTTGCCGATAAGCTCGCCGGTTTCCAGGCAGGTGGAGATGATTATCTGACCAAGCCCATCCACCCCGCGGAATTGATCGCGCGAGTGGAAAGCCTGCTAAACCCCGATTCCCACTCAGAGAAGCCAAGCCCCACCTAGAACACAAGGCATGGTGATCCATCAGTGGCAGCCCAATGACCTGCAAGCGCCGCCCGAAGGGAGCACAAAGCCCCCCGAGGTTGCGGCGCTTCTTCAACGCACATTGCGCCTGGAACAGTTATTGGCGCTGAGCCGGCAGCTTAACGCCACACGCGAGATGGGGGCACTGCTCTCACATATCGTGGAGGGCGCCCGAGATTTGTTGGGGCTGGAGGCCGCCTCGATCCTCCTGGTGATAGATGCCGACTCGCTCAGTTTTTCCGCTTTTTGCGGACCCACCGCCGCCAAGCTGAGCGGGGTGGCGGTTCCCATTGAAAAGAGCCTCTCCGGATGGGTGGTGCGCAACCGCAAGAAGGTGGTCTTAGCCGATACCGGCAACGATCCACGCCTGTTTAGCGTGAGCGATATTGAGCGCCCGCGTTCGATTGTCGCCGTGCCGATGTTTTTCGGCGAGGAGATAATCGGGGTGCTCGAAGGCATGACGCTGACAACGAGTACCGATTTCTGCCCCGAAGATATCGAGATTCTGGAGATTCTGGCGGGCATTGCAGCCGTTGCGGTACAGAACGCGCGACTGTTTCAACAGAGCGATTGGGTCGCGCACATCGTGCATGAGATTCGGACCCCTCTCACCTCGATCATGGCTTATGCGGACATGCTGAACCACCCGCAGATCAAGCCGGGTATGACGCAGGAGTTTAGCCGCATCATCCAACAACAGGCGCAAGAAGTCAGCGCGCTGGTCAACCAGTTCCTGGACCTGGCGCAGTTGGAATCGGGGCGGGTAACGTTGGAGCGGCAGACGCTGAACCTGCCCGCGCTCATCGCCCATGCCATCGAAGTGGTTCATCCACATGCGCTGGCACAGGCGATTGCCATCCAGGTGAAGACGCCCCCCACCCTGCCGGTTGTCCTGGGCGACCCGCAGCGCATAGCTCAAGTGGTCCTTAATCTGCTCACCAATGCGGTGAAATATGGCGGCAAGGGAGCGACCATCACGATTCAGGTCGTCGTGGACGACCAGCTGCGTGTCGCTGTGGCGAATGATGGACCGGGGATTCCCCTGGAACAACAAGGTTTGCTGTTCCAGAAATTTTCGCGCCTGCCGGGCAGCCAACAGAAGGCGGGAGGATCGGGACTGGGATTGAGCATTGCGCGGCGCATTGTCGAGGCGCACAATGGGCGCATCTGGGTGGAAAGCGCCCCCGGTGAGGGATGCGCTTTCTGGTTCACACTGCCGATCGCGGCAGCGCCAGAGGATGAAGAGGCTTTTAAGCGCTAAACACTTAAAACTATAATGGCATTACTAGCCAGACGGACGATTCTGGAGGCCATGCAAGGACGCAGAGGGTAGTCTTTTTTTTCTAGAGCGGCAATAGTGGCTAGACTAACGAGCATGTGGGCGATGCAAAAACACAGAGAGGTAGCTTTTTTTGTGATTTTTGCGGGCGCAGCCCGCAAAAATCACGCTTGCGGAGAGAGGTGCAGAGGGTTTTTTGAGTGATCTAGCCGATTTTGCCACTGTAGTTTTTTTTGATTTTTGCAGTCGGGCAAAGCCCGACTGCAAAAATCAACCTCGCAGGAGAAGACGTAGAGGGTTTTGGGGGAGGTCTAGTCGGTTTTGCTACTGTAGAAAAAAGGCCAGTAGCAGGGGCACAGGGCAGATTATTGAGCAAAACCAGAAGAGGTTGTGCAGACAAGCAAAGAGGGTTTTCTGTTTATGTTTTTGGGATGCGCTTCGCGCGTCCCAAAAACATAACTTTTGATGGACTGCAACCTGGAATTCGCGCCCCGACGGAAGTCTGAACACTTGCAGCTTTACAAATTCTGTATTCATGGTATGATTTGTGAGCCTGTGAGTGTGCTGTGACACTCCCGGGTTTTTTGTATATTATAAAGCCTTTGCGAGGGCGCAAAGGCCCTCAGTAGTATGATCAGTGGAGGAATATCGCAGTCATGAGTGAACGCCCGGTGTATCTCACCCAGCAAGGCTATGAACAGCTGGTGGAAGACCTCAACCATTTGAAAACGGTCCTGCGCCCGAAGGTCGCTCAACGCTTGCACGATGCACTTGCTGAAGGCGAGTTGATCGAAAATGCAGAGCTGGAGGATGCCCGGCGCGAGCAAGCCTTCATTGAGGGACGCATCTACATATTCGAACAGCAGTTGCGCAATGCTATCATTATCGAGCAAAATCAATCCACAGCAGGTGTGGTAGGCATTGGCGGCCGAATCACAGTTCTGGAAGAAGGCATGAGCACACCTGAGGTGTATCAGATGGTGGGTTCTGCCGAGGCGTCACCCACAGAGGGCAAGATTTCGAATGAATCTCCCCTGGGAAAGGTGCTGCTGGGAAAGCGCGTGGGCGATAAGGCTATCGTCAGGGCGCCGGATGGGGATATCGTGTTTGAGATTCTGGAGATTGCCTGAAGAATAAACGTTATCAACAGCCACAAGCCCATACGAGCACGTTGTATGGGCTTGTCTTTTTTTAGCTTGCCCGCACTCAAGGAGAGATAGCCATGGAATTCAATGAACTGGAACGTCAACGACTCGCCAAACTGGAGCTGCTGCGCGCCGCCGGCATGGAGGCTTATCCTGCACGCGTACAGCGTACCCACACCAGCGCAGAGGCTTTGCAGGCTTTTATGGCTAGTGAGGCGGAGCAAAGCTCGCTGCCGCCCGTCACCCTGACCGGACGGCTGATCAGCATCCGCGCGATGGGCAAGGTGAGCTTCGCTCACATCGAAGACGGGCACGGGCGGATTCAGCTCTTCCTGCGCGCGAATGAGCTCGCCGAGAGTTACGAACTCTTCATTAAGGCTTTCGACCTGGGGGATTTCGTGGAGGCGACCGGCACGCTAATGCGCACCCGCAGCGGCGAGGTCAGCCTGCAAGTCGCCTCCCTGCGAATGTTAGCCAAAGCCATGACACCGCTGCCCATCCCGAAAGAATACGAACGCGAGGATGGGGAAGTGGCGCGCTTTGGCGCTTTTGCGGATATCGAGGAGCGCTACCGTCAACGCTATGCCGACCTGGCGGTCAACCCCCAGGTCCGGGAGGATTTCCGCATTCGTTCGCGCATGATCAGCGCGCTCAGGCGCTGGTTGGATGAACATGGCTATCTGGAAGTGGAAACCCCAATCTTGCAGCCCATCTACGGCGGGGCAGCTGCCCGTCCCTTTGTCACGCATCACAATCAGCTCAGGCAGGATCTCTATCTGCGCATTGCGTTCGAGCTCTATCTGAAGCGGCTGTTGGTTGGTATGTACGAGAGGGTCTATGAAATCGGGAGAGATTTCCGCAACGAGGGAGTTTCCTTCAAGCACAACCCGGAATTCACCCAGTTGGAGCTATACTGCGCCTACACGGACCTGGCAGGCATCATGGAGACGGCAGAGCAGCTGATCTCGGGCGTGGCGGAGAGCGTGTTGGGCGCGCCCAGGCTGCACTTTCACGGGCATGAAATTGACCTGACGCCGCCCTGGCCCCGCAAATCGCTGCGGGAGGTGATTCGTGAGGGGACCGAGATTGACTACGTCGCGTACCCCACCGCAGATGCGCTGCGCGAGGTGATGCGAGAGCACCGCCTGGAAGCAAGCAGCACGGCAACGTGGGGGCACCTGGTGGATAATCTGCTCTCAGAGGTTGAACCTTCGCTGGTACAGCCTATCTTCATCCATGACTATCCAGTGGCCATCTCGCCGTTAGCCAAACAGAAGCCCGGAGACCCGACGCACGTGGAGCGCTTCGAGCTGTTCGTTGGAGGGATGGAATTGGGCAATGCCTTCACCGAGCTGAATGATCCCTTTGAACAGGAGGCGCGATTCCTGGAGCAGGGGCGGGCGTATGAAGCGGGGGATGAAGAGGCACAACCGATGGATGAGGATTATCTGCGGGCACTGAAGTACGGTATGCCGCCCAATGGCGGCTTCGGTATGGGGATAGACCGGTTGGCGATGCTGTTCACCAACCATCGCAGCATTCGGGATGTGCTGCTCTATCCGCACCTGCGGGCGCGCGACGCCTGACGCATCCCTGTTGAAAATGTTTTTTCTAGAGCGGCAAACCTGGCTAGACTAACGAGCATGTGGGCGATGCAAGAACACAGAGAGGTAGCTTTTTTTGTGATTTTTGCGGGCTACGCCCGCAAAAATCACGCTTGCGGAGAGAGGCGCAG
>JAFGFB010000152.1 GCA_016931315.1 Anaerolineae bacterium | reverse complement strand
CCCCGGTACGAATGCCTTGCTCGCGCTTCAGGTGTTGCATGAGGCGCGCAGCGTGGTTTCGGTCAGCGACCTGCTACGAAATCCCGAAAAAGAAAACGCATATTTGACAAATATGAATTTCGATGTTACAATGCTAATAATTACATAAATAATGCAAATTTGCGTGCGAGATGACGCTTTTTGCAGGTAGTTCTAATCCAGACCTTATAATATTAGGGAAGTTAGTAAAATGCAAGATACACGCCAGCAGATTTTGGAGATTCTCAAACGCAAAGGTGAGGTCACCGTTCAAGATCTAAGTAAAGAGCTCGTCCTGACCAGTGTAACGGTGCGCCACCATCTGGAAATTCTCCGCTCCGAAGGCTATATCACCGATCCTGAAGTACGTCGCTCAAGCCGTCCGGGACGCCCACGCTATGTGTACCGCCTCACCTCCACAGCTGCCGATCTCTTCCCTACCAATTACAGCGGCCTGGCGAATGCATTATTAGATGCACTTAACGACGCACTGACGCCCGAAAAACGCGAGGAATTGCTCGAAGCTGTCGGGCAACAAATGGCTGCTGGCGCAGGCGAATTACCCCAGAATCACGAAAAGCGCCTGGATCAGATTATCTCCTACATCAAGCAACTGGGCTTTGTCGCGCGTTGGGAACGCGATACTGAAGGCCAATACCATATTCTGATCTGCAATTGTCCTTATCACTACGTAGCGCAATTTCACCCAGAGACCTGCAAGATTGATGAAGTGATGTTGTCGGAACTCACGGGCGCCAAACTCATTCGCACTGAGGGCCGCGCCAGCGAAGAGGCTTTTTGCAAATACCAGGTCCTGTGGTGAGCTAAGCCACTGATATCGAGGATAAAAAACGCGCGACGCTTGTAGAAAGCGTCGCGCGTTTTTCTTACCAGAGAGCCGATCCGCAGCTTTAGAGCTCCTGTCCGGTGAGTTGGGCATAGAGAGTCTGGAATTCCTCATCAGAGTAATAGTAGATAATAACCCGCCCCCCTTTGCGCCCCGCACGCAGCTTCACACGGGTGCCCAATGCCTCCTGAAAGCGCTCTTCCAGGGCACGGACCTCTGGCGGAGTCGCGGGCTTAGGGTGAGCAGGAACCTGCGCGCCTTCACGAATTTTCTGCACGAGCGACTCGGTCTGGCGCACGTTGAAGTCCTGCTCGAGCACCACCCGCAATGCGGCGTCTTGTTGCGCCTGTGTCTCCAGCCCCAACAAGGCGCGGGCGTGCCCCTCGGAAATACGCTGCTCAGCCAGTGCCGCCTGCACTTTAGGGGAAGCCTGCAACAAGCGCAGCGTATTGGTCACTGCCACACGGCTTTTACCCACACGCCGCGCCACCTCCGTCTGAGAAAGGCCGAAATCTTCAACAAGGTGCTGATACGCCAGCGCCTCTTCCAAGGGGTTAAGGTCAGCGCGCTGGACGTTTTCCACCAAAGCCAGCTCCAGCATTTGTTGCGGCGCCGCTTCTTTGATAATGACCGGCACCTCACGAAGTCCTGCAAGGCGCGCGGCACGCCAGCGACGCTCACCCGCAATAAGCTGGTAACCGCCTTCCGAACGTCGCGTTACCACCAACGGTTGGATGATGCCGTGCTCCTGTATAGAAGCCGCCAGTTCCACAAGGTCTTGGTCGCGGAATGGGGAGCGAGGCTGGTGGGGATTGGGGACAATTGAATCGTGGCGCACCTGCTGAAAGCCTGTTTTAGCCTCTTCAGCAGGAATCAATGATGCCAGCCCACGCCCCAACCCTCGTTTTTGATTCATTGCTCGCCACCTCGCCCAGGAACCAAGTTAGCTATCAGTATAGCACCAAGATGAAATTGTCACAATCGGGAGAGAAGTAAGGATTTTGCCTCTGAAACACCCTTGGCGTATAATGCAAATATGGAAAACACAATAACATACACACACAAGACTCCCCAACGCCTCATTGTGGGAATCACCGGCGCAAGCGGGGCAATTTATGGGGTACGGTTGCTGGAAGCGCTAAAGGCACTGGGCGTGGAAACACATCTGGTAATCAGCGAACCGGGAAGAATCACCTTGGGTCTGGAGACGGGCATGACACCGGAAGACCTGGAGCCGCTCGTTGCCCGACGTTACGCCCCGGGCGACTTCGCTGCCGCCATCGCCAGCGGCTCTTTCTCCACTCAGGGGATGATCGTCGCGCCCTGCTCAATCAAGACGCTGGCAGCTATCGCTCACAGCCACACCGATGAGCTGCTCGCCCGCGCGGCAGATGTCACCCTCAAGGAAGGGCGCTCGCTGCTCCTGATGGTCCGCGAGACGCCGCTACACCTGGGTCATTTACGGCTCATGGTACAGGCGACGGAACTGGGAGCCATCATCTTCCCTCCAGCGCCGGCATTCTACAGCCATCCGCAGACGATTGAAGAGCTCGTTCAACAGACTGTGGGGCGGATTCTGAGCCGGATGGGCTTTGCCAATGCCCTCTACACGCCCTGGGACCCGCATCCCGAAACAGCCTAGATCAAAGCCGCGACCAACACTGCCACCCCACTCAGAACGAACGTCATTTCTGGAATCAGAGCCAGCGGGCGACGCAGATGGTGTCGGTAGAAATCCCAGCCAAAACGTCCCTCCGCGTGAGCGGGATAGGGCCACAGGCTGAACTGACGCGGGCTCAGGGGCCATAACCACATCACACCGTCATCGGTATGCCAGGAATCCAGCAGCAAGTGAAAAAGGGTCAGCACGCCCACACGCAACGCCCACTCTGGCGAAAACAATCCGATGACGAGGGAGAGGAGTAAATAGAACAAGGGGGTATGGGTTACAAAACGGTGGTGGTGAAGCCGTTGCTGCCCCAGACGATGCCCCAGGAGCGGCGCTGCAAGCGCGTCGAAGTCGGGCAGATTCCCTAGAAGCGCTCCGGCAAGCAAGATACCCGGACCAGGCGCGGTACGGAAAGCCAGATGCTCAATCGCGCAAGCCAGAACGAGGCTCGCCCCAATGTGCCCGCCCTGTGTCACTGCCCAGCCTGCCTTTGGATCTGCCGCTCGGTAAGCACTCGGTTCCACAGGTCCCGCGCCTCACCCTCTACCGGCATTTCCACTACCAGACCATGGGGCACAGCACGAGTCTCGACAACATGCACGAAGGTCACCAGGCCATCGGTAAAGGATAAAGGCGAGGGCGCGCCAAAAGGGCCTGCCACAACATATATGGTCACGCTGCTGGTGCCCACATAGGCGACCCGACCCTCCAATACCAACGTATCGCCGGAACCAACACTCTTCCGAAAATCCATGCCATGCAAGCGCGCGCAGACGATGTTCTCGGGCTGGCAACCCAGAGCTGCCCGCGCAGTCATAAAGCCTACCTCAACCAACCATTCCGCCATACGCCCGGCGAACAGAGTACCATGATGATTGAGGTCAATAGATTTCACCAGATGTGAAGCCGTCATCCGTGGAAACAATTCGATATTCATACTTCTTTCCAACCTTCCAACATTAAAACACTTACAAAAAACAGGCCGACGCTAAGCGTCGGCCTGTGCAGGTGGCCCCAAGGGAATTCGAATCCCTGTTTCCGACTTGAGAGGCCAGCGTCCTAGGCCACTAGACGATGGGGCCGAACTTTCAGAGATTCTACCAGGAACCCGGTTTTTGTCAACCATGGTGACTGTTATAATTGTTCAGACTTCCATCACACAGCGCGAATTTCTCGGGCCAAAGCCCACTATAAGAAGTGTTTTTAGCTGCCGCGCAACGCGGCAGCTAAAAACACTTTCTAAAATCGCGGCTTTAGCCGCTCTTGTTGTGGAAAACGGAAGAACTCTGAACAGTTACTGACTGTTTTTTTTGAAGACGTAACCACAAACCGCGCATTGTTAGCCGCACCCTTGAACACCGAAAAATCTGCAACCTTAAAACAGATATTGCGTATTTTAGTTTATGTGCTTATAATGAGCTCAAACAGGGATAGCTATGCGTCCCTGAAGAGGCAAAGGGTAGATGCAGAAAGTGGCTTCCAAATCGCTTCTCTGTCCCTATCCGTTTCAGGTAGAATTCATGAAGAGAGGAAAGGATGCTTGACTGGGTTTTGAACCTGACCACTGCATTTGGGCTTTCAACCTCAGCGGGGTTGAATGCCTATATACCGCTACTCACAGTCGCCGTGTTGGCGCGCTTTACAGGGCTGATCACGTTGGAAGAACCCTGGAGCGCCATTACCAACTGGTGGATCATTGGATTGTTAGCGGTGTTATTAATTGTGGATGTGCTAGCAGACAAGATCCCTGCTATAGATAGCATCAACGACGTCATTGAGACAATCATCCGCCCCACCGCCGGCGCCATCCTCTTTGCTGCCACCACCCAACACACCATCAACATGCACCCCGTCCTCGCATTGGGCTGTGGGGTAATCCTGGCAGGTAGTGTTCACGCGATTAAGGCTTCCGCACGTCCGGTCATCACGGCCACCACTGCCGGCGCAGGGAATCCGGTCATCAGCTCTATCGAAGAGACCGTCTCAGCGGTTACGTCACTGCTCGCGATCATTTTCCCCTATCTCGTGCTGTTCTGGATGTTCCTGATCATTCTGTTGCTTTACCTGCTCGTCCGGCGCCGGCGCCTGCGCGTAGAGGCGCGTGAAGCTGTGCGCGCCGCCGACAGCGCGACCTTTGAGGACTTCTAAGGCCTTACGTAGAAGAATTCCATTGCAGATTACAAGAAAGGAAGAAATCATGTCACAATACTATGATAACAACTATGGGCGACCTCAGGGCTATGCGCCGCGCACCAGCGTGGCGGCGGTAGCGAGCCTCATCCTCGGCATCCTGGGCCTCATCCAGATATTGCCCATCATTGGAAGCATCGCCGGACTGATTCTGGGCTACGCTGCCAAAAACGAGATTTCGCGCAGCAATGGCACAGTCAGTGGGGATGGACTGGCACAAGCCGGCATCATCTTAGGATGGATCGGCGTCGGTCTCATGGTCATTGGCTTGTGCATAGGGGCATTAGTGCTCATCGGCGCCATCTCAGTGCCGTTCGGTTTTGCCTTCTGCGATCAGGCAGGCATGAGCTCGCAGATTTTCGGCCTGCGCTAACCGGAGCGTTTGCTGCTGCGGGAGTTGGATGATTTGCATGAGTTTTGGTACCATTATTCGATAGTCAACTGAAGGAGAAATCATGACATACAATACTTTGCCCGATCCTGCCCCTTTGCCAGACCCCATTCCCAGCCAGAATCAGGCGCCCGAATGGCAATCTCTGCCACCCTATTCTGGGGAGCCGCTGCCGCCTCAGGCACCTCCGCCCACCGATTACTATCCACAGGCAGGGGGAACACCGCCCAAAAAGAGCAATAAAACCCTGATCATCATTTTGATTGTGGTGGGTGTGCTCCTTCTGTGCTGCTGCTGCGCATCCCTCTACTACGTGTACCAGAATGGGGACTATATCCTGGAAGAACTCGAGCGGCAGATGGGCATGGTCCTGCCGTTGCTGAACATCTAACCACAACCTGAATTGGGGCGCCTCGCCCAATCGTGATTAGCTCAATCCACAGTCCCGAAAAAGGGGGCGCGTGTGGCGCTGTATTTTAGCGCCACGCGTGCTTCTTTATGCCTGATAATCACAGTTCTGTTGTATAATCACTGATCATTCGCTGAAATCGTTAGTGAAATCGTGAATTTGCTGGTACACTCAGGGGATGACTACCACTGAGTTGACCATCAAGAGTGAACGGATTGACGATTTTGTGCTGTT
>JAFGFB010000151.1 GCA_016931315.1 Anaerolineae bacterium | reverse complement strand
TGTCAAGGCCATGATGGTACAAGTGGTGCAGGAGTTTCACCAGACCCAGCCCCAAGGCTAATTTCCACCGAAATAGATACACTACCATTCAAGGTATAGACAGATTGTTGGGAAAAACTTGAGGAGTTTGTGCAAACAGACGAAGAGGGTCTTTTTATGGGCTTTCGAAGCAGATTGCTGACCGAAATCGCACAACGCCACGCACAACGCTTCTGAAGCGAGAGCAAGGCATTCGCCCGGGGTTGACGAAGTAACCAATTCGTGCCGCGAGCCTCACAGGGGACGCAGAAGCCCCTCGAACTGCTACGAATGCCCTTTATGGCGTGAAGTTGCTATCCTCAAACCTGGGTTTATACTGGCTGAACACGAGTGCACACCAGCCACGATGCTGTTAAGGAGACAAAATGCTGCGAATACTGCGTAACCTTTTACCTGTAGGGCTCTTGATCATCACCTTGGGCTGTGCTTTCGGTGATCAGATGGCGACACCCACAAGCCCAACCGCCAATAAGGAGTTAGAACTCACACCAGAACTCACGCCCTCTGCCACCGCCACGCCACAAGCTACCGCCACGCCGCTGCTCACTGCCACACCCAATCCGTGCCCTGCCGTGACCGCAGTTGCCTTCCCCGAACGCCCCACAGATTTTGGTGATAGCTATATCCACGCATTGCGTGAATATCTCTCTACTGGCGGCAATCCCGCCACTCTGGGAGAGCTTCTGCACAGCTGGGAGGCGCTTCCCCCAGACGGGGGTATGCCCCTTCAACAAGATTTCACCGGCGATGGAAACCCTGAAGTTGTCATCGGCTTCATCAATCCACTAGCCGAAAGTTTCCCACCCGAGGGAATGCTCGCCATCTTCTCCTGTCGAAATGGCGCTTACGAAACCCTCCATTCCTACACTCCGGGAGAGTGGACAAATGTCGCCCTGGTGGGTGGGGAAGATCTCACCGGCAACGGCGCTGCCGAGCTCGTTTTCGCGGACGTGACCTGCGGCGCCCACACTTGCTGGCATAGCCTGCATGTCTGGTCGTGGGATGGCAACGCTTTCCGCGAGCAGACGACAGGCGATCCTTCGCTACCCTATCCCACGTTTACGCTCACCCAGGATGCCATTCTGGCAAGCAGTGTTGGCGTTGGCTCGGTGGGAGCAGGCCCCCAACGCGTCTACACTGAAACCTGGTCTTGGAATGGCAGCGTCATCACGCGCACGGCTACACAGCTCGGGCCGGCGCAGTATCGCTATCACGCCTTCCGTGACGGTGACGAGGCATTCCGCGCCGAGCGTTATGCAGAGGCTCTCGATGCCTACCTGCGAGTCATCAATGATGAAAACCTGGAGCCCTGGGCAGGCTATTATGGCGCACCGGAAGAGCGTCTCTGGTTCACGGCGATGGCGCGTTGGCGCCTCATCCTGTTGGGAGTTAGCCAGGGCAATTTCTCCGATGCCGAGAGTGACTACCAGCTCTTGCAGGCCGATTTCACCGCCAGCTCGGCGGGTTATCCCGTGGTACAGCTGGCAACGCGCTTCTGGGAGGCGTATCAGCGCTTGGGATTGCTGCCGGAAGCCTGCGCTGAGACGATCACGGCGCCAGAAGCTGCCACTGTGCTTGAATTTCTCAATAGCTTTGGTTATGCTAATCCTACCTATACGGCAGAAGAATTATGCCCCCTGACACTCCCATAGCGCACGGCAGCCTCGAACAACAACTGCAGGAGCTCCCCGCCTTTAGGGCGCTGCTACGCGCCGCGGAAGCCCGTTTCTACGCGGACTTGCCACTCCACCGCCCGGTGCTCGACCTGGGTTGTGGTGATGGACACTTTGCAACAGCCGCATTCCCTGCCGGGCTGGAGGTTGGCCTCGATCCGTGGTGGGGACCGCTGCAGGAAGCACGCACACGGGCAGTCTACCGGCAACTTACGCACGCGCTCGGCGCAGCAATGCCCTTTGCTAGCGCCAGTTTTGCCACAGTAGTCAGCAATTCCGTTTTGGAGCACATTCCCGAGGTTGACCCCGTGCTGCACGAGGTTGCGCGCGTGCTTCAGCCGGGAGGCAGCTTCTACTTCTGCGTGCCGGGGCCAAACTTCCGGCGTTTTCTCTCAGTCGCGCGGCTATTGGACACGCCACATCTCAAGGGGCTTGCCGAAGCCTACCGGCGCCTCTTTGACCGTATCTCGCGGCATCACACTTACGATGGACCAGAGGGCTGGCAACGCCGGCTCGAGGCAACAGGCCTGACGCTGGAACGCTGGTGGGCGTATTTCTCACCTGGCGCAACTGCCGCACTCGAATGGGGACATCCTCTGGGGTTGCCCTGCGTGCTGGCAAAGGCGCTCACCGGACGGTGGTTACTGGTTCCGACGCGCTGGAATCTGGCGCTCACGGCAGCGCTTCTCCGGCGTTTCGATCAGGAAGCGCTACCCGCTGAAGGCGCCTATCTCTTCTTCGTGGCACGCAAACCGGAGACAGAAGCCCCGTGATTTGCAGCAGTTACTTTTCACGCAACGACAATCCCGATTATCACTTCTCGGATTATGGGCTTTGAAGTACAATACGGGGATGAAACGCAGACGCATTCTGGCGCTGCTCTTCTTTGCAGTCGGAGCAGCCAATCTGGTCAGGGCCGCAATGGGGGTCACGATCGCCCCTACGCTGGCGGCATGGACGCTCTCACTTTCGCCCTATGCGGCTGCTGCGTTCTACCTGGTATGGGGTCTGGCTTTCACAGGCGCGACTTGGGCCACGTGCAAGGCGACACAACCGGGCAAGGCGGCCTTGCGTTACAAGGCTTTGCGTTGGGCGCTGCCACTCGCAGCAGGGTATCAGGTCAGCCTGTGGGTTCTGAACCTGAGCACCTATCGCGCCAGCTATGCCCGCTCGCTATGGAGGCGTGACCTGATATTGAGCGCGGTATTTCTCATGGCTGTGGCGCTCCTGAACAAGGTTAAGCCTGAATCATGGGAATAAACACTAAATAGAGATTGCTGCCAATGTAGGAGGAATTTGAATGACGTTCGAAGCAAAGCGTTGGATATTGGATGATTTGATGGCGCGCCCTGGCTCGCCCGAGGCTGAGGCATTCTTAGAGCAGGTCGAGACACGAACACAAGAACTGGAAAACTGGCGCGAACGCCTCGGCAGTGACCTGATAGAAGCCGATTTTGCCGAAGTATTGCGGCACTACGAGCAACTGCACGCCGATGTTTCCACGCTATATGCCTATGCTTATCTGTGGTTCTCCGAGGATACCGCGCAGCAAGAAGCGCTGGTCTTCCGCGCCAAAGTACAGCAGATGGTGGCAGATATTACCAATCGCACGCTGTTCTTCTCCCTGTGGTGGAAAGCCCTGGATGCAGAAGTCGCCGACCGCCTGTTAGCGGTCAGCGGTGATTGCCGCTATCACCTGGAATCATTGCGCCTGTTCACGCCGCACACCCTCTCAGAACCAGAAGAACGGATCATCAACATCAAGGATGTAAATGGCGTCGAGGCCCTGACCACGCTCTACGATATGATCACCACCCGGTTCACGTATCAACTGACCATAGAGGGCGAGGGCAAGGAGCTCACCCGTGGACAGCTCATGGCTTATGCCTACAGCTCCGATGCCGACCTGCGCAAAGCCGCTTATCAGGAGCTCTACCGCCACTATGAAGCGAATGCCGATGCCCTGGCACACATCTACGCCTCGCGGGTGCGCGACTGGCACGAGGAAAATGTCCGGTTGCGCCATTTTGCCAGCTCCATTAGCGTCAGGAATCTGGCAAACGATATTCCCGACCCCGTCACCGAGACGCTGTTGCGGGTCATCCGCAAGAACGCGCCCCTGTTCCAACGCTATTTCCGCTTCAAGGCAGCGGCGCTGGGGTTGCCGCAGCTGCGGCGTTACGATATCTATGCGCCGTTGAACGATGCCGATAAGACTTATAGCTTCGACGAAGCCATCCACATGGTTGATGCGGCCTATCGGGCTTTCTCGCCCAGGCTGGCAGATTTGGCGATGCAGGCGCTGCATGAGCAGCATCTCGATAGCGAAATCCGCCCGCGCAAGATGGATGGGGCCTTCTGCTACGGCGTATTGCCGGGGTTGACCCCCTGGGTACTCGTGAACTATGCTGGCACCATCAACGATGTCTCTACCCTGGCACACGAGTTGGGGCACTCCGTACACGCCCTGATGGCGGCAGAGCATTCACCGCTCACTTTTCACTCAGCGCTGCCGATGGCGGAGACCGCTTCGGTGTTTGGCGAGATGCTGCTGACGGACAAGATGCTGCATGAGGAAGTGAATGTGGCAGTACGGCGAACCCTGCTGAACACATTCCTCTCCGGCGCCTACGCCACCGTGATGCGGCAGGCCTATTTCGTGCTCTTCGAGAATCAGGCCCACGAAATGCTCAAAGCCGGCGCCACGCCCGATGCCCTCCATGCGGCGTATCTGGAGAATTTACGCGAGCAATTCGGTGATGCGGTGGAAATCAGCGAGGAATTCCGGCTTGAGTGGCTAAGCATCCCCCACATCTACCATACACCCTTCTACTGCTATGCATACTCTTTCGGACAATTGCTCGTATTAGCGCTGTATCGCAAATACAAAGCCATCGGACGTGAAGCCTTTGAACCGCAATATCTGCGCATTTTAGCGTACGGTGGTTCAGCAAATCCCAATCACATTCTCAGCGAAGCTGGATTCGACATGGCTTCCGAGGACTTCTGGCAGGGCGGTTTCGATGTAATGGCAGAGATGCTCGACGAGCTCGAGCGGTTGGCATAACAGCTTATCCTATCAAGAAGGAGCGATGACGATGACGACGACAGGGGCTGAAATGGAGCAACTACAAGCCGAAAAACAGCGTTGGCAGGAAGGCAATTACCAGAAAGTGACCAAACGCTTCCCAGAACGCCAGCCGGGCTTCGCCACTTCATCGGGTATTCCCATCGAACCGGCGTTGACACCACTGGATGCTCCCGTAGATTATCTGAATGACCTGGGTTTTCCCGGCGAATATCCCTTCACGCGAGGCATTCAACCCACCATGTACCGGGGGCGTTTCTGGACCATGCGCCAGTATGCGGGCTTCGCCAGCGCGGAGGAATCCAATACCCGCTACCGCTACCTGCTGGAGCAGGGGCAGACCGGGCTTTCCGTGGCATTTGACCTGCCAACCCAACTCGGCTACGATGCCGATGATGATATGGCGCTGGGCGAAGTGGGCAAAGTTGGCGTCTCCATCAGCTGCCTTGAGGATATGCGAACACTGTTCCGCGAGATTCCACTGGAGAAAGTCAGCACTTCCATGACCATCAATGCCCCGGCTGCTGTGCTCTGGGCGATGTATATCGCAGTAGGCAAGGAACAAGGCATTGACCCCAAGCAGCTCAACGGCACGATCCAGAATGATATCCTGAAAGAATATGTGGCGCGCGGCACATATATCTTCCCGCCACGCCCTTCAATGCGCTTAATCACGGATACGTTCCGCTTTGGCGCCGCGGAGGTACCCAAGTGGAACCTCATCAGCATCAGCGGCTACCACATCCGTGAGGCGGGCAGCACCGCCGTGCAAGAGATTGCCTTTACTTTGGCGGATGGCATCGCCTATGTACAAGCCGCACTGGATGCCGGCTTAGCCGTAGATGACTTTGCACCCCGACTATCCTTCTTCTTCAACGCACACAACAACTTCCTGGAGGAGGTCGCCAAGTTCCGCGCCGCACGGCGATTGTGGGCGCGCATCATGCGCGAGCGCTTCGGCGCACAGGACCCCAAATCCTGGATGCTGCGCTTCCACACACAGACCGCCGGCTCTACGCTCACGGCACAACAACCGATGAACAATGTCGTGCGGGTGACACTGCAGGCGTTGGCAGCAGTGTTGGGCGGCACCCAATCCTTGCACACC
Organism: Anaerolineae bacterium; assembly: GCA_016931315.1. Classification (GTDB taxonomy): domain Bacteria; phylum Chloroflexota; class Anaerolineae; order B4-G1; family SLSP01; genus JAAZNO01. The sequence goes on along the minus strand of JAFGFB010000151.1, from coordinate 18,759 downwards.
AACTCCATGGATGAGGCGCTCTGGTTACCCACAGAGGAGAGTGTGCGTGTGGCATTGCGCACGCAGCAAATTATCGCCAACGAGTCCGGCGTCGCCGACGCCATAGACCCGCTCGCAGGATCCTATCATGTGGAATACCTGACGACAGAGATTGAGAAGCGCGCCATGGCTTATATCCAGGCTATTGACGAGATGGGAGGCGCAACCTCGGCCATCGAACAAGGCTATATGCAAGCCGAAATCGCGGATGCGGCTTATCACGCACAACAGGCCGTGGAAAAGGGTGAGCAAGTTATCGTGGGTGTCAACAAATTCCAAGCAGAAGAAGAGCGCGTGGGATTGACGCAGCTCCGTGTGGACCCAGCCATCGAAAGCCAGCAACGCGCCCACCTCGCCAACGTGCGCGCGGGGCGCGATAACGCACGGGCAGCGAGTGCTCTCGAGAGTATCGAGACGGCTGCCAAGACGGCGGATGCCACACTGATGCCGCTCTTCATTGAGGCGGTTGAAGCCAACTGCACCCTGGGAGAAATCTGTGGCGTTCTGCGCCGGGTCTGGGGAGAATATCAACCCAAAGTAATGCTGTAAAGCCCTAAAGTGCAAGGCGTGAGGCATGGAAAGACCTTCCGTGCCTCACGTTTTTTATGGAGCGAGACCAACGCTCGACGCCGTGTTGACCTTCAATAAGAGAGAAAGGCTAAGGGGCTTGGCTTCCCGCGGAATCTGGCGGATTGTCACTTCCCGATACAGGTGAGACGCGTCTATAATAATGCGAATCACTGTGTGGTACGGCCCTCTTCCCGATGGCTACGCCGATAAAAAGAGACTAATCAAAGCGCTTTTTGGGGAGTGCCACGCTCCAACGTGGTCCCGGGAGTTGCGCAAAACTGATCGTTACGAGGAATCTCATGGCACGATTGCACGAGTATCAAGGAAAACAACAACTGTCACAAGGCGGTATTATGATTCCGCGTGGCGCTGCAGCAAACACAGCCGAAGCCGCATACGCCATCGCCGCCGAAATCGGACGCCCGGTCATGGTGAAGGCGCAAGTTTGGGTCACGGGACGCGCCGGTATCGGCGCTATTCGGAAAGCCGCGACACCGGAGGAAGCTGCTCTTGCCGCAGAGGCGCTGCTCGGTCAGAGAATCAAGAATCTCACCATCAGCGAAGTGCTTGTCGAGGAACAAATCCAGATCGCTCACGAATTCTACGCCGGGGTCATCGTGGATGACCGGGCGCAAGCGCCCCTGGTAATTTTCTCCAGCGTCGGCGGGACCGGCATCGAAGAAATCGCCGTCGCCCATCCCGACAAAGTCGCGCGCAGCCACGTGAATATCGAGCGGGGATTGTTAGATTATCAAGCCCGCGACCTCGTGCGCCGCACGGGCATCGGCGGAAAACTGCAGAGCCAGTTGAGCGAACTGCTCGTCAAACTCTATCAAGTTGCCCGCACGTGTGAAGCCCGTTCGGCAGAGATCAATCCACTGGTGCTCACAACCGAAGACAAGCTGGTGGCAGCGGATTGCCGCATCACCGTGGATGATTATGCGGTCTTTCGTCACCCGGAACTGGGTATCGAAATCGCCCGCGAGTACGACCGCCCGCCGACAGCGCTGGAGAAAATCGCCTATGCCATCGAAGCCCAGGATTATCGCGGCACATTCTATTTCATCCAAATGGCGGAAGATTTCGCGCATGGCGAAGGGTATATCGGCTTTCACGGCGCGGGTGGCGGCGGCTCAATGATGAGCATGGATGCGCTGCTGCGCCAGGGCTTCAAAGTTGCCACGTTTGTGGATACCAGCGGCAATCCGCCCGCGAGCAAGGTTTATCGCGCGGCGAAAATCGTCCTTGCGGTGGGACCGATAGACGGTTATTTTGGTTCCGGCTCAGGCGTCGCCAGTCAGGAACAATTCTATTCGGCGCGGGGGCTTTTCAAAGCTTTTCTGGAAGCGCAGCTGGATGTGCCCATCGTGGTACGACTCGGGGGTAACGGCGAGGACCGCGCTGTCGAAATCCTGGAAGGGCTAAACGGGCGCATCCCAGCGCCAGTAGAGGGCTACAAGAAAGATGATTCCCCCGATTTCTGCGCCCAGCGGCTTGCGACGTTGATTAGCGAAAAAGCGGAAAGGCGAGAAGGCGAGAAAGCGGAAAGGCAAGCGAGAGATGAAGATGCGGGTTCAAGTCCCGAGTCTCTTTATACTTTTGCCAGCCCTACTGGCACAGTAACATTGAATCATGCGCTCTGTGCGACCTGCACGAGCAAGGTCTGCATCGAGGCGTGTGCGCGGCACATCCTCTCGCTCAACGCTGAGGGTCTGCCCGTACTCAACATCACGCCGGAAGAGGCGAAGAAGGGGCGGTGTGTAGAATGTCTCGCCTGTGAGGTGGATTGCCTCCTTTATGGCGCAGGCGGGGGACGGGTGAATTTGCCGATCGAAGGGCTGGCAAGTCTCCAGCCGCAAGTCAAAAGCCAACAAGTAGAGGGTTGAAAACCAGGATAGCCACCGAGAAATCTAACGGCGATATTCAACTCTCAAAAACGGAGCAAGACAATGGCAATACTGATTGATCAAACCAAACGCGTGCTCGTGCAGGGCATTACCGGGCGCGAAGGCATGGCGCGCGCCAAATTGATGACGGAGTATGGCACACAGGTGATAGCAGGGGTCACACCGGGGCGGGGCGGCGAGCACGTTGAGGGCGTCCCCGTCTATGATACGGTGCTGGAAGCCTGGGAACAGGTCGGGCCGATTAATGTGAGTGTGCTCTTTATCCCTGCCCCACTGGTAAGAAGCGCAGCACTGGAGGCGATAGATGCCGGCGTGAAACTGCTCGTCATCGTACCAGACCGAGTGCCGATTTACGATGTGTTGAGCATCGCCGCGCGCGCCAAGACCACTGGCGCGCGCTTCATCGGCCCGAACACATTAGGTGTGCTCAGCCCGGGCAAAGCGGTGCTGGGCATGATGGGCGGGCGCGCCGCCTCAGCCAAATCGTGGTTCATTCCCGGTCCTGTGGGCATCTCTTCACGCAGCGGCGGCATCACCTCCTCCATGGCGTATTATCTCGCCCGTGAGGGAATCGGCGCCACAACGCTCGTGCATGTGGGCGGCGATGCAGTGGTGGGGCTGCCCCATCCAGAGGTGATGTTGGAATTCGAACGCGATCCAGAGACCAAAGCCGTAGTCATGTTCGGCGAGATTGGCACGAGTCAGGAAGAGCGCGTCGCCGACCTCATCGAGGCGGGCGCCTTCACCAAACCGCTCATCGCCTACATCGGCGGCAAAGCCGCCAAACAGGGCACGCGCTTCTCGCATGCCGGGGCGATTGTCGAAGGCGGACGTGGCACACACGAGGGCAAAGTCGAGCGCTTGCGAGCGGTCGGAGCGACGGTGGTGGATTCCTTTATGGAATTGCCACAGGCGACGAAGGATGTGCTGGCAAAAATCAGTTGAGCGTTACCGGAGGAACTATGCCTGAAGCAAGTTGGTCACAACCTATTACAAAAATCGCGCCGAACACCATCGCGGTGCGGGGATACCGCATCGAAGAATTGATGGGGCGCGTACCGTTCTCGCATGTCGTTTACCTGGTGCTCAAGGGCGAGCTGCCCACCACGGCCCAAGGACGCATTATGGACGCGCTACTCGTCTCGAGCGTAGATCATGGCGCGACACCCCCCTCAGCGCTGGCGGCGCGGACGGTGGCTTCGGGTGGGGCGCCACTCACCACGGCTATCGCTGCGGGGCTCATGACCATCAACCGCCATCACGGCGGCGCCATTGAGGGCTGCATGCGGGTCTTGCTCGACGGCGTGACCCGCCAACGCGAAACGGGCCTTCCAGCGGCAGAGGTCGCGCGCGCGATTGTGGCAGAAGCGCGCACCTCGGGGAGGCGCATACCGGGCTACGGGCACCGGCTTCACACCGCCGACCCGCGCACGGCGCGGTTGCTCGCGCTCGTTGCCGAAGAAGGGCTTACAGGGGAGCATGTGCGCCTGGCACAAGCCATCGCTGAAGCCATCGCGGAGGCTTCGGGCAAAGCGCTGCCGCTGAACGTGGATGGCGCCATCGCCGCGGTGCTCTGCGAGCTGGATTTCCCGCCGGAGATGGGCAATGGCTTCTTCGCCATTGCCCGCACGGTGGGATTGACCGCCCACGCCTTCGACGAGCTGACCCGTCAACGCCCCATGCGCGCCATTGAGCCGGTCTCAGGCTACGAGGGACCAGAAGAGCGCTCCCTGGAACACTAGAGAACATGAGAGATGGAGGCAATGCCCCTGACTCATGCCGCATCATGCGCGAGAAGGAGATACCATGCGTGACATATTGCTGAAACTGCTACCCGAATTGGACCTGCTTGAAGACGCCGAACTGCGGGAGAAGACGCTGCAATGCTGGGAGTTGGCGCTGAAGGAAAGTGGATGGGCGCCAGAAGCGTTGCTCGAAATGCCCTTCACGCTGCTCATCAACCCTTGCCCGGCGAATTTCATCGAGCATGTGCGCGGGGTGACGTTGACGGCTCTGCGCGCCGCTGAGGTTTTCGAACAAATCTACGGTGAGCGCTTGCCGGTGCAACGGGATATCCTCATCGCTGGCGGGCTACTGCACGATATTGGCAAGCTGCTGGAATACACTCACGATGCCGAGGGAAAAACTATCAAGAGCTACGGTGGCAAATTGCTGCGGCATCCCTTTAGCGGGGCGGCGCTGGCAGCTCGCATAGGGCTGCCCATCGAGGTACAACATATTATCGCTACGCATGCCGGCGAAGGCGATAAAGGATATCGCAGCACCGAAGCCACGCTAATCAATCATGCCGATTTCATGCACTTCCACAGCCTGTTGCGACAGGCAGGTGGGTAAAAAATCACGCGGGATGAGCCATCAGAAGGCGGCGCATGATGCAGACTGTCATGCGGAATAGCTACGGAAGAGGATTCAAAACCCAGCGGAGGCAGTTATGGGCAAAACGATGATTCAGAAGCTCTTTGCCGCGCACACCAAGCAGGGGGCGCTGGGCGCACCCGGTGCGCCAGTCGATCCGGGCGATATTATCTGGCTCGACCTGGATGTGCGCACTGCGCGGGATTTCGGTGGGGCGAATGTGGTGCAGAACTACTGCGAACACTACGGTGATACCCCCGTCGCCGACCCGGCACGCACCTTCTTCACTTTCGACCTGGTTGTGCCACCAAGCAACATTCCTTATGCCAATAACCAGCAAATCTGCCGCGAGTGGGCGCGCACTCAGGGAATCAAAGTCTACGACGTGAATGCCGGCATCGGCTCACACGTCGCTATCGAAGAAGGATTAGTGCGCCCAGGTGATACTTTCGTCGGCACTGATAGTCACCTCAACATTCTCGGAGCCATTGGCGCCTTCGGGCAGGGGATGGGCGATCAGGATATTGCCTTCGCTTTCAAGACCGGGCGTACCTGGTTCGAGGTGCCGCCCACGATGAAAGTAGTCCTGCATGGGATACCGCGCAAACCCTGCACCGCTCGCGACCTCACGCTCGCCATCTTGCAGCGTCTCGGCTCCGATGGCGCGTTGGGTCGTGCCATCGAATTCTACGGCGCTGCCATCGAAGCCCTTGACCTTGCCGGTCGCATCACCCTTGCCAGTCAGGTCACGGAGATGGGGGGCATCATCGGCTTTCCAATCAGCCAAACGGCGCACCCGCCGCTCAATCCCGCCCTGCTACCCGACCCGGATGCAGATTATATCGAAACGCTTGACCTGGACGTCAGCAACCTGGAGCCGCTGATCGCATGTCCCCCCAACCCCGCCAACGTTCACCCGGTGCGTGAAATAGCGGGGAAGCGTATAGATAGCGTCTTCCTGGGCTCCTGCACCAATGGGCGCTTCGAGGATTTCGCTGCGGTAGCGGAGATTGTGAAAGGGCAGCGCATCGCGGCACACGTCATGGCGACCGTCGTGCCAGCGACCCGGCGGGTGTATGCGCAAATGCTGACCTCCGGCGTACTGGAGACGCTCTTCGACGCCGGTTTCATCGTCAGCAACCCCGGCTGTGGCGGTTGCGCCTCGGGACATCTGGGCATGACGGGTAAGGGTGAGGTACAAATCAGCACCAGTAACCGCAACTTCCCGGGCAAACAGGGCGCAGGGCAAACCCACCTGGCAAGCCCGGTCACGGCGGCATGGAGTGCACTCGCGGGAGAGATCACTATGCCGGAGGTGAAAGTATGAAGGCCACGCAGATTAGCGGACGGTTATGGGTGCTACGGGATGCAGAGGGGGGACTGTACAACGACATAGATACCGATATGATCTTCCACAATCGCTATCTGCACATCACAGCGCTGGCGCAGATGGGGCAATACACCCTGGACAATCTCAAGGGCTGGGAAGATTTCGCCCGCCGCGCTCAAGCAGGCGATTTAATCATGGCGGGGCGCAACTTCGGGTCAGGCTCCTCGCGGCAGCAAGCAGTGGATTGCTTTCAGGCATTGGGCATTGCTGCTATCATCGCTGAGAGCTTCGGCGCCATCTATAAGCGCAACGCCATCAACAGCGGCTTACCGCTCATCACCCTTCCCCGGCTTTCGCAATACGGGGAGCAGTTCCAGACCGGGGACAGTCTGGTGGTCAATTTCGTCACCGGCGAGGTGCTGCGCAACGGTGTGGAGCGCTTCCAGGCGCAGCCGTTTTCAAAGGTGCAATTAGCAATTTATGAAGCGGGGAATCTATTTGAGTATGGCAAGGTAGCCGAGAAATAGAAGGTGAGGTCCAGAGGCTAAAAAATGGGAAAGACATTCGCAGAAAAAGTATTGGCGCAAAAAGCCGGATTGCAACAGATCACGGCGGGGCAGATTGTGACCGTCAAACCGGATCGCCTGTTGACGCACGATAATACGTCAGCCATCGCGGCGACGTTCCGCAAAATCGGCGTGGCACGGGTCGCTGATCCCTCTATGAACGTCATTGTCTTAGACCACGTAACGCCAGCAGCAAATGAAACTTATGCAATCAGTCACCAGGCGACGCGCGCGTTCGTCGCGGAGCAGGAGATCGCCGCTTTCTACGATATCGGCGAGGGAATCTGCCATCAGGTGCTACCCGAAAAAGGACATGCCTGGCCCGGTGCGGTTATCGTGGGCAGCGATTCGCATACCCCAACCGCGGGCGCCTTCGGGGCCTTCGCCGCGGGCATTGGGCGGACCGAAGCCGCTGCGGTAATGGCTACGGGAGAAATCTGGCTCCGTGTTCCAGAATCTATCCGCGTGCAGCTCCATGGAACACTGCCGGCGCGCGTTTCCGCTAAAGATGTGAGCCTGTACCTCATCGGGTTGCTGAGGGCGGATGGTGCCGACTATTGCTCCGTGGAATTTGCCGGAGAAGCGATTAACGCCATGAGCGTAGGTGAGCGGATGACGCTAACGAATATGTCCGCCGAGATGGGCGCCAAAAATGCCGTTGTGGAGCCAGATGAGAAAACTCTTGCCTGGCTCGCAGGGCGCGTCACACAACCGTTCGCGCCGGTCTATGCCGACGCCGACGCTACCTACGCAAGCGTCATCGAGATGGACACGACCACGCTGGCGCCACAGGTCGCCTGCCCACACACGGTGGATAACGTCGCGCCCATCACAGAAGTTGCGGGCAAACGGGTGGATCAGGTCCTCATCGGCACCTGCACCAACGGCAGGCTGGAAGACCTTCGCGCAGCGGCAGAGATTCTACGCGGCAAGCACATCGCGCGGAGCGTGCGGCTGCTCATCCTTCCCGCCTCGCGGGAAATCCTGCAAGCCGCCCTGGCAGAAGGCATCATCACCGATCTCATCGCTGCCGGAGCAACGCTGCTCAATCCCGGCTGCGGTCCGTGTCTGGGAGCACATCAAGGTTGCCTGGCGCCAGGCGAGGCGGTACTTTCAACCTCCAACCGCAATTTCAAAGGGCGCATGGGGTCGAAGGATGCTGCCATTTACCTGGGCAGTCCGGCAACAGCCGCAGCAACGGCGCTCACCGGTGTCATTACGGATCCGCGGGAGGTATGAAGGCATGAAAACACGGCTCACTGGGCGCGTCTGGAAATACGGGGATGACGTGAATACGGATGTGATTTTCCCCGGCAAGTACACCTACAGTATCGCAGATCCCAGGGAAATGGCCCTACATGCCCTGGAAGACCTCGATCCCGGCTTCGTTGCGGCAGTGCGACCCGGCGATATTATCGTCGCGGGGAAAAATTGGGGCTGCGGCAGTTCACGGGAGCAGGCAGTCGTCTGTCTCAAGGAAGCCGGCGTCGGCGCGATTGTGGCGCGCAGTTTCGCGCGTATTTATTTTCGCAACGCCATCAATCAAGCGCTGCCCATCGTCACCTGCGATGCGGTGGATGGGGTCGAAAACGGCGATGAAATCACGATTGATTTCGCGGCTGGCACGGTGAAGACGCCGCGCCGCGTCTTCACTTTCCCACCCCTACCGGCAGAAGTGCTCGAAATCATTGAAGACGGGGGATTGATTCCGCACGTGCGGAAACAGCTCGGCAGGTGAACGGAAAAGCGAGAAGTCGAGAAACTTTTCTCTCAGATATTGACTAGCGACTATTGAAAGGAGATTTCGTATGCCTAAGTATCGTATCGCACTTATGCCCGGTGATGGCATCGGCAACGATGTCATGGACGCGGCAAAAATTGTTCTGGATAAGGTTGGCCTTGATGCAGAGTATATCCCCGCCGATATCGGCTGGGAGTTCTGGCGCCAGGAAGGGGAGGCATTGCCGCAACGCACGGTTGATTTGCTCAAGACCTGCACCTGCGCGCTGTTCGGAGCCATCACCTCGATGCCCAAAGAAGAAGCCGAGGCAGAGCTCATCCCCGAATTGCGGGGGAAGGGACTGGTTTATCGCAGCCCCATCGTGCGCCTGCGCCAGACCTTCGACCTGTACATGAACCTGCGCCCCTGCAAGGCATACCCAGGTAACCCTCTCAACTACCGCGATGACATTGACCTGGTTATCTTTCGGGAAAACACGCAGGACTTGTACGCAGGCGTCGAATTCCATCCACTGCCGGAAGACCTTCGCGCCAAGCTGGAAGAACATAGCCCTAATATGAAAGCCTTCAAGGGCGCAGCCTCAGAGGATATCGCGGTCTCGTGCCGTATCCTCACCCGGGAAGGCTGCCGTCGCATCGTACGCGCCGCATTCGAATACGCCAAGAAATTTCAGTATCCCACCGTCACCCTGGTCGAGAAACCCAACGTCATCCGTGAGACCTCGGGGTTGATGGTGCGCGAAGCGCGCAAGGTGGCAGCAGACTACCCCGGCATTGAGCTGTGGGAGACCAATGTGGACGCCATGGCGATGTGGTTGGTCAAGAATCCCCAGAACTACGGGGTAATGGTCTCCAGCAATATGTTCGGCGATATCATCTCCGACCTGGCAGCGCAGCTGGTGGGCGGCTTGGGCTTCGCCTCGAGCGGCAATATGAGCGATACCTTCGCCGTCTTCGAACCGACGCATGGCTCGGCGCCCAAGTACGCCGGACAGTACAAGGTCAATCCGATGGCAACGCTGCTCACGGTGAAACTGATGCTCGACTGGTTGGGCGAATTCGAGAGCGCCAAGGCGCTTGAGAGCGCCATCGCCGCCGTTATCGCCGAGGGCAAAATCCGCACCTACGATATGGGCGGCAAAAACACCACACTGGATGTTGCCCGCGCAGTCGCGGAGAAGATGTAGCAGAGACTGACGAGCAGACACCGGTTGCTCGTAGCACTCTGTGCAACAGAACTAACCCAAAAGCAAAGCCGCCATCTTCACCGGATGGCGGCTTTGCATAAGACAAACTCAGTGTCCGCAACTGCCACACGAGCCGCCGCTGCACCCGCTGCAGCCCCCCCCACTGGCGCCGGAGTCGGCGCCGCCGGATTTCCCCCCGCCTTTCACCATGAAGCGGGAGAGCTCACGCTTAACCATCATCCCACCGCATTGTGGGCAAGCGATGGGCATGTCCGCATCAGCAATGGAGCGTCGCGCGTCGAAATGAAACTGGCAATCCTGGCACGTATACTCGTAAATGGGCATGGTCCACCTCACAGCATGAATGCGATGCATTGTAATGCGTTTGGTCATACGGTCAAGCGAAGCAACCCATGTTACTGTTCGGCGTTATCCCACCTGTCACAACCAAGAGCGGCTAAAGCCGCGATTTTAGAGAGTGTTTTTGGCTGCCGCGCTACGCGCGGCAGCCAAAAACACTTCTTACAGCGGGCTTTAGCCCGAAATTCGCGTGCTGCGATGGAAGTCTGAACAGTTACAAACCCATTTGGGTATAGAACAGATTATCATACTCGCAATTGAGTTGCCCGGTGTGAAGGATAGGGTATACTGCCACAGCGATGATAAAAACTGAGCCCATGCACCACACACGACGATTAATCGCGATGCTCCTATGCCTGGCGCCGCTTGTCGCCTGCGTTGCGCCGCCGCTGGCGACGCTCACTCCCACAGCCGCCCTGACACTGCCGCCACCTGACCCCACTGTCACAAGAACACCCCCAGACACCGGTTGGCAAGTGCTTCCAAATGGAATCGAAGTGCGCAGCATCTCCGTTGCCGCTGAAACAGGCAGCGAGCGCCTGACGCTGGTACGCCTCGCGCCACAAGCATTCACCTTCCACGTTGCCTATAGCCCAGGTTCTGCCCGATTGGTGAGTGAATGGGCGAGCCAAACCCAGGCGCAAGTCGGCATCAATGGCGGTTATTTTACTGAAGAACTGCTCACCACGGGTCTCATTGTGAGCCAGGGGCAACGTTATGGCGTCAGCTATGGAGATTTCGCAGGCATGTTCGCCATCGCGGATGGCGTGATGAGCCTGCGGTGGCTACGCGAGTGGCCCTATGACCCCAATGAAGCGCTTCAAGAAGCGGTGCAGTCCTTTCCAGTGCTGGTCAAACCGGGTGGGGTGATGGGATTTCCCGCGGATGCCGACGATGGACGCATTGCCCGGCGCAGCGTTATCGCACAAGACCGGCAAGGGCGATTACTCTTCATCAGTGCGCCGCGTGGCTATCTGAGTCTGCACACCCTGGCGGTATGGCTCACAGATTCAGACCTGGAGATTGATATCGCGCTCAATCTGGATGGGGGCACATCCACAGGCCTATGGGTGGCAGGAGACCTTCCGGAAGCCCAGATTGACTCCTTCACGGCGGTGCCGTCAGTCATCACGGTTGGACCATGATTTGCCCCAACACTATCACATCGCCGCCAGTAGCGACCGGCAACCGCTCGCCCGAAAAGCGATACATGCCAGCCTGCAAAGTGAGTTCCCCGGATGGCAATTCCGGTGGCAGCCACAATCCGTAGCGATCAATTAGCGTTTCACCCACAGCCCAAGCCGTGGTCGGCAAAAAGCCCTGCCCCGGTTCCGCATCATTCTGCGCCACCAACGTGCCTTCGGCATTCATCACATGGATGAAAACCTTGACCCGCTCTGGCGGCGGCGTGGACGCCTGCCAGAATAGCGTCACCGCGATGATATCACCAGGGTGATACACCGCTGTTGGAATTGTCACCCCCTCAAGCACCGCCCAGTCCCCCACAGCGACCTGCACTTGCGTGCGCGGCGCCATTTCAAGAGGTCCCAAGCCATACTCTGCCAACCGGACATCGCCAATCCAGGTTTCACGCGCCTTGTAAGTGCGCTGTGCCAGCTGCCGTTCGATACGCTGCTGCGGGTCAGATTCAGCATCGCCCCAATAAAGCACGAACAGGCGCGGTGGGGCTGCTGCGAGGATGCCCTCAACCCAAGCAGCGGCAACCTCCTCCGTGGGATGATAGGGGGCGGGCAGAACGTGTGGACCGTGGAAATAATAGGTGAACACTTCCCATTGATTGGGGGCGCTCAGCAACACTGTCGCATCAGCACCGCCTTCTGCTTGAATGCGCGCAGCAATGCCCCGATAATCCGCACGCGCATAGACGGGATTGGCGTAGAGATTCCGCAACGAAGCGCCCCATACCGGCAAGAAGAGCAGTCCTAACACCAAAGCCACCCATTGCGAAATCCGAATCAAATTTCCGGGCAGAGCTTCTCGAGATTGGCGAGGGCATAGAGGCAGCGCCAGGGTCACCGCGAGCGGCGCGATGGAGATCGTGAGAAATTTGAGATACGCCGGACGATAGATACCCAGAGCCGCAATCAGCACCAGAGGTAACCAGGCGGTCAGCGGAAGCGCCAGATTCAGGAAGCGCACTCGCGGATGACGCACCACCAGCAACAACCCCAATAGCGCTGTGCTCAGCAGCGCTAGACCGCCGGCAGCCACCGGCAAGGTGACGCCCGCCAGCAGCGCATGCACCAGTTCCAGGAGCGCATGTCCAGAGTTCAGATCAGGGGGATTCCACGAGGTAACTTTGAGCGCAGGGCGCAGCCAGGGCAAGAAGCCCAACAGGGCGAGAAGATGCGCGACAATCCACCAACGCAACTTGCCCCAGACAAAAGGCCGTTCAGCCAACCACGCCAGACCAAAAGCCAGTTCAACCGCCAACAGGAAAAGCGCGTAGGTATACTGCGTGTACAGGCCCAAGAGAATCCCCCCCGCCAGGAGCAGCGCATTCCAGGCGTGGAGAGGCCGGGCTTTGGCAGGGAAGAAAGCGGCAGCTGCCAGCAACGTCAGCGCGCCAGCCAAAGCCAACAAGGCATACATACGGGTTTCTTGCCCATAGTACACAGCCAACGGGTGCACAGCGGCAAAGAACGCCGAGCCGACCGCTACGGGGCGACCGCCAGCGCGTTGCCCAAGAGCAGCCGCAACCGCCACCGTGAGCACGCCGCACAGCGCCGAGAAAGCCCGCAACGCAAATTCTGATCCGCCGGCAAAAGTGCGCCAGCCAGCCAGGAGGAGATAATAAGCAGGGGGATGAATATCGCCCGCCGCGCCCTCGATAATCAGCCGCAGCGAGCGTTCCACCAGACGCGCGGTATTGCCCTCATCGTTCCAGAGAGATTGTGCATCCAGCCGGTAGAAACGCAGCGCAGCGCCCAACAGAAGAATGAGCAGCAACAAAATCAAAGTCAGCCAACGCGGCTGCAACAGCCGCGGCTGCGGCAACCGCGAATGCAACGGCTTGCGGTCCACGATCAACGGCGCGGCTCCGGCGCAGCAGAGGCGATTGCAGCCAGAATGCGTTCTTCGGGGATAGCTCCGCGCTGCACCACAGCTGGCGGCGTAACGATGCAATCCACCACTGTGGAAATCACACCGTAAGGGGCAGGTCCGCCATCAAGCACCAGGGATACGATATCCCCCAGCTGTTCCACAGCCTCAGCCGCGGTGATGCAAGAAGGGTAGCCCGAACGGGCTGCCCGCCCGACAATTAAATACCCCCCCATGGCTTGCAACAATCCACGCAACGGCGCAGAGTTGGGAACACGTAAAGCAATACGCGGCGCCGACAAGGGGAAAGGAAAATCCGGCGCTGCCGGCAAAATTAACGTCACCACACCGGGCCAGAAGGTTCGCATCAGGCGTTCTGCAACCGGCGTAAGCCGTGCCAGATGCCCGGCATTCATAGCAGAATCGAGCAACAGCGGCAAGGCGGGCCAGGGAGCGGTATGCCGTCCTTCATAAAGCGTGCGAATCATCGCATCCAATGCATCCGGAATAACAGCCACGCCATAAACGGTATCGGTAGGGACAATAACCATCTTCCCATCGCGCAAATCTGCTAGCGCTTGCGCGATAGCTTCAGGCTGCTGAATCGAAAGGCAAGGCACACTCACGCCAGCGCCTCCTACAACACAAAGCGCTCCAAAGCTGCCGCCACACCATCCTCCTCCAACGGGGGCGCAATCCAATCCGCTGCCGATTGCAAATGTGCGGTTGCATTCCCCATCGCCACGCCAACTCCCGCCCACTGAATCATGGGGATATCATTCTCGTGATCGCCCACCGCCATGACCTGCTCCCGCGGAATCCCAAGGTGCTGCGCCAGCCACGCCAACCCTGTGCCTTTATCCACGCCCAACGGGACGACCTCGATAAAGCGGTCGTGCGAGCGGAAAACCTGCGCACGCCCGGCAAAGGTAGCGCGCAGCAATTCCCCCATCGCCGGAATTTCATCAGCTTCAGCCACAAACAGTACCTTATCAGGAACATGGCATTTGAGAACCTGCTCCCAATCCGGAACGAGCGCATTATCCAATCCCAGCAGCGCTTCATAGAAGCTGGGCACCTCACGCAACTCCCGCAGGAAAATCTCGCCATCCGCATAGAGGACCGCGTGCCAATTCTGCTGCTCCGCCAGCGCAATAACATCGCGGGCAATTTCAACCGGTAGAGGAATACGCAGCAAGGGCTCATCGGCATGGGTCCACTGAATCCACCCGCCCTGGCAGGCAAGAAGCGGGGCGTCAAGGCTCAAGTCAAGTGCATAGGGCAACATTGACGAGAACATACGACCCGTCGCCAACGTCACAATCGCCCCACGCGCTTGCGCCGCAGCTATCGCCTCGCGCACTCGTGGTGTAATGCGCCGATCAGGTCCCATCACCGTGCCATCCAAATCAAAAGCAGCCAATCGTATCATATCGCAAACCCCTCGCGCGTGCACCCAGGGCCTCAAGCCGTAGCCAACAGAATACTCAACGCCGCGATCCAGAGGCTGGATTGCAACAATAACAGTCCCAACCAGAGGACACGGGTGAGCATACGCTCGCGGCGATAAAAGACAATCCCGGCGCCGCCGTTGAGCACCAGGAAAATTGCCCCCAGCAATGCCAAATAGAAGATACGACTGGCGCCGGCAATCAACAATGGCGCACCCTCGGCATCAGTCTGCAAGACAATCTCTGGTGGCAACAACGGGAAACGCCAGGTCAAAAGCCCCAAAAGCAATACCCATAACAAAATGCTACTGCCGAGCAATCCCCAAATCATGGGGTCGCGCCAGCTCTGCCAGTCAAAGATCGCAGGGTGGCGTTCCGATTCCTCCACCTCCTGCGTGGGTCCCATCTCCTGTCGCTCGCGCAACGCAGCGATAAAGTCCTCTTTATTCCCAGGCGAAATCGCATAAACACGCGCGGCGGTCTGGATAAAGAGCATATCCGTAAGAGGTTTTGAGGCGTAGAAATAAATGGGGTTTAGCCCTTCTGCTCTTCCCACACCGACCCAGAGACCAGGCCAACGTAACACGCCGCGCAGGCGCAACCCCTGGATATCGGCGACGGTAAGCACGTTTTGGATGGCGCTCAGTGGTACCTGCCGTTCATAGGCTCCCCACTGAATGATGATCGCGTTGCGATCTAGCGTGTAGGCGGCATGGCTAAGCCCCCAGGTCCAATAAGCCAGAAAGCCCGCACAAGCCAGGGCAGCTATCGCGCCCAGACCCAAAACGAAGGTGAGGATGGAGACGGGATTGACAATCGCCAATCCCAACATCAGAATCACCAGGAGGATGAGCGCTGCCGTGAAAACAATCCCTAATATCTGGCCCAAACGGCCATCCAGAAACCATTCAGTCACGTTAGAGCTCCTGCCGTGATTCTAGAGCGCGAGTAAGCGTCACTGCATCGGCGTATTCCAAATCGCCGCCCATAGGCAAGCCACGCCCCAAACGGGTGACCCGCACACCGCTGTTTTTGAGGCGCCCCAGCAAATAGGCGGCAGTATAGTCACCCTCGCTGGTCGGGTTGGTTGCCAGAATCACTTCCCGTATCCCGCCCTTTGCCAGACGCAGCTCCAGTTCTTTAATGCGCAAATCCTCCGCAAAGATGCCCTCCATAGGAGAAAGCGCGCCATTAAGCACATGAAACACACCCCGATATTGCTCGGTTCGCTCCAGCGCCAACAAGTCAAGCGGCTCTTCGACCACGCAGAGCAGCCCGTGGTCGCGCGTCGGATCCGCACAGATAGGGCAGGGGTCTTGTTCGGTCACATTGAAGCATTGCGAGCAAAACCGGGTATTTTCGACCAGATTGCGGAGCGCCTCTGCCAGGCGCAGCGCCAGGGCTGGCGGCGCCGAGGTCGGCGACGCCAGTTCCGATCGTCCTCTCAACAGATAGAATGCCAGGCGTGAGGCCGTTTTGGGACCAATACCCGGCAATTCGGAGAAAGTTTCGATCAGTTGGGTAACGGAAGGGGGTACAGCACCCTGCGTCATGGATTACAGGCCCGGCAGGCCCATTCCTCCGGTCACGGCTGACATACGATCAGCCATCATCGCCCGCGCCTTCTGGATAGCTTCGTTGACCGCCGCCAGGATAAGGTCTTGCAACATTTCGACGTCCTCAGGATCCACCACGTCGGGCTTGATGCTGATATTGCGCACCTCCAAACCACCCGTGATGCTAATTTCCACGGCGCCACCGCCCGCGCTGACCGTGACCACCTCTTGCTCCACCTCGCCTTGAATCCGTTCCACTTCCTGCTGCATCTGCTGCACCTGGCGCATCAAATTACCAGGGTCAAGCCGCATTCCACCACCTCTTCGGGACATAATATTTCCTCCTTACAAAAATAGGTTTCAACGCGTTTCAGAAATGCGTCATCCACATCCAGACTTGCGATTATTCAACAATCTTCGGGTCGGCCCCCAACTCAGCTCTGGCACGCCGTATGAGCGGATCACCTTCCAAAGGGTCCTCTGGCGGCTGAGATAGGCGCGGCGGGGTCGGCTCCGCCGACCTTGGCGGCGCCGACGGCGATAACGTTGCTGCCGTTGCCGCGGCTGACGGCGCTGGCTGCGCCAGCGGCATAGAACTCGAAGTCAAACCGGACCAATCCTTTTCCAGCTCACACCGCACTCGCAGAGGGATGCCGGGATTCCCTAGTAGCTTTGAAATCAGCCGCTCAAGCGTCGCGCGATTCTCAGGTGTATTGACCTTGCCACGATGGAAATTGTGTTTGAACCCCAACACCAACTGCCCCTCTTCATCCCGTCCCAGGGGCCGCGCATCATTCAGAAGCGCCGAGAGAGAGAGGTCCACCGCACGCATCTGGGTCTTGATATCCGGCCAGCGAGAAATCACATCGCCCACGAGCGAATCCACATCGGTGACCTGTGTCGCCGCAGCGACTTGTGACGCGGTGGCTTGCAACTCGGGGTTGGCAGCCGCCGGTTCAGCAGTAGCCGGTTGGGCGCCGACCGATCCGGCGCCCTCAGGTGAGCGCGCAGCAGGCAACGCAGGACGCACTCCCTGCGAAGGAGCGGCGGGCAAAGGCGCAAGGGAAGGCGCAGCATTCCGAACACTGGATGCGCTGCCGGGATTCGAATCTGCCCCAACAGCAGATTCGACAAAGGCGAGTTCCAGCGGCAACTGTGGCTGCCAACCGGCGCCACGTTCGGAAGCGACCTCGCTGAAGAGACGCGCCGCTGTCGCCAGGCGCCCTGGGTCTGCTTGTTGCGCCAGGCCCTGAAATTCCCGGCGTTCCTCCGCGGTAAGTTCGGTCCACAATTCCTCGGCGCCCATGCGCATCAGTAACAAGCCACGCATGGTATCTGCCAGCTGCCGCGCCAGCTGCCGGGGGTCTGCGCCGCCATCCACAGCATGATTGAGCGCCTTCAAAGCCGTGGATGGCTGCCCGGCAAACCAGGCTTGCACCAGGGCATGAATCACCTCGCGGCGCTCAGCGCCCAGAATCAACCGCACCTGCTCGGCAGTCACCGTCGCCGTACCGCTTGCCGCCATCTGATCCAACAGACTAATCGCATCGCGGACGCTTCCCGTCGCTGTGCGCGCTATCAATGCCAGCGCCTCCGGCTCAGCCTCAATAGCCTCAGCCGCAGCAATATCGCGCAGGCGCGCAACGAGGAGCTCCACAGGAATACGCCGGAATTCAAAACGTTGACAGCGCGAAAGCACCGTAGCCGGGATTTTGTGTACTTCAGTCGTCGCCAGGACAAAAATGACATGGGGTGGCGGCTCTTCCAGCGTTTTTAGCAGCGCATTGAAGGCTGAATTGGAGAGCATGTGCACTTCATCAATCACGTAGACCTTATAACGCGCCTGCGCGGGTTGGAAATTCACCCGCTCCAGCAAATCGCGTACATCATCCACGCCCGTATTGGAAGCCGCATCAATTTCAATGAGGTCCATCAAGCGCCCGGCAGTAACCGCCTGGCAAATTTCACACCGATCGCAGGGCCTCTCTTCCATGGGCGCCAGGCAATTCACGGCTTTCGCCAGAAGGCGCGCAGTGGTAGTTTTGCCTGTGCCCCGTGGGCCGGCCAGTAAATAAGCATGGTGAAGATGCCCCAAACGCAAGGCATTGCGCAGCGTGCGCACCACATGCTCCTGCCCGATCAAATCCTCAAATGTCTGTGGACGCCATTTGCGATACAGTGCTTGTTGCGCCATAGTCCTCCTTTGTCCAACGATGAATAGTCTATCACGGATGGGCAGAGAGGCAACCAGCTTGAAGGCATTTTGATTGATTTTTGGCGATGGGGCTTTCCCCCACCGTCAAAAATCAATTTTCTCCCGCCCCCACTTTGAATCGCACCCACGCACCCACGTAACTGCTCAGACTTCCATCACAGAGCGCAAATTTCGGGCTAAAGTCCGCTATTAGGAGTGTTTTTGGCTGCCGCGCCAACGTCGTACTCGACGCCGCGGCCCAAAAACACTTTCTAAAATCGCGGCTTTAGCTGCTCTTGTTGTGCAAGCGGGAGAACTCTGAACAGTTACGCATCGGGATTTCGTAGCAGGTCGCTGACCGAAACCACGCTGCGCGCCTCATGCAACACCTGAAGCGCGAGCAAGGCATTCGTACCGGGG
>JAFGFB010000150.1 GCA_016931315.1 Anaerolineae bacterium | reverse complement strand
TGCGATAATCGCCCAGAGATATTTGCAGGGTTATCACACAATGAGCCGCACACGAATACCCTGTTTATTATAGATGGTCCGATTCCAGAGAACGCGATTCGTGTGCACGCGGGCGCGGTTCGTGTGCGCCCAATTCACTATCTGCCTCATTTAGGAGGCGGTGATTTACGCGACTTCGTATCCCGAGGGTGCAACGCCTCGGCAACTGGCGGACCACTTGCATACACTCTCTGCATGCTACGCAAGTAGCTGGACTCACATCCCGATCTGTGCGCGGCACTCAAGAAAGCCGTCAAGGGACGCTCCGGCCGCGTCACACGACCTTGCATTTTAACGAAAACTCCTGTAGTATAGTAGTAGGTTCACAATTTGGCACTATCACAACTCTTAAGACAGTTGTAGTGCGGCTACGGAGAAAGAAGCACCAATCGATACAATAATGTTGATAGTGTTTTATTGTTGGCTTCCCTGATGTATTCTTCTCCACGATGTCGCCAATTGACATAGGCAATAAGCCTCTGTGTAATTGACGGATCGACACCTTCTATAGTGCCTCCTGTTTCACCGTAATGATGCGAAAGGAGGCTCTCCAATGCATATTACAAGTAATCATTGGGGGCCAGCAAAAGGAACTCGTGAATACCTTATTGATTTCGTCAGTAGTGTAACTATTAAGGCGCCTTTCAAGCCGGTGCCCCAGCCCAATATTGTGTTAGCCAGGCAGGATCAGTCTGGGTTTCACACTATCGTTTCCCGCTGCCCTAAGCTAGTCATTAACTCAATTCCCCAGTTCTTTGTCGCCCAAAATTTCAGCCATCAACCTTCGACCATAAATCCATACCTCCTGTGGCACATCGACACATATTCCAACCACCTACTGTATGAGAGCTTATGCGAACGGACTTCCCTTCTACAACAACGAGCTGTTAGCAAATCCAAACTACATCTCCTAATCTAGCGATTTCATCCCTACAATTTGGAGATGCCAGTGGTGTTGAAAAACGATGACCACCTTGGCAAAAATCGGTGTTCATCACAAGCCCGTACCTACACTGAATTTTGTGATTCTTTGTTAATAAAGAGGGGCTATGGAACCGATATCCTATCGTAATTTCATCGTTCAGGTTAGCCGCATCTCCAACGGACGACAGCAGTACCACGTGCGTGTGAATGGCTTGGTTCCTGGCGGCACGCCGGGATTTGATGAGCATGAAACCTGTACTTACGATCCAGGTTTGTTCGTGGTCGAATCGGATGGACAATCTGTGAACT
Source organism: Anaerolineae bacterium (assembly GCA_016931315.1). Classification (GTDB taxonomy): domain Bacteria; phylum Chloroflexota; class Anaerolineae; order B4-G1; family SLSP01; genus JAAZNO01. The sequence goes on along the minus strand of JAFGFB010000150.1, from coordinate 4,662 downwards.
TGCTTGATGCGGTCTCCCAGCGGCAGATGACAAAAGCACAAGTCCGTCAGTTGGGAATGACCCTCAGCGATTTAATCCTGCCCGGCTCTATCCGTGAGCGCCTGCACGAAAGTCTGCGCATTGTGCGCGAGCGTGGGCAACGTCTGCGATTGCGGCTGATCATTGAAGCTCCGCAATTGCGCTCGCTCCCCTGGGAATATCTCTACCTGCCCACCTCAGAATACGTCGATGGGCCTGATGATTGGGGGTTTTTGGCTCTGCACCCTGATATATCCATCGTGCGCCACGAAGCAATTGGCCTGAGAGAAGCAAAGTTTGACAGAAGTCGTCCATACCGGATTGTGTCAGCCTCGGCTATGCTTACACCTCAAGAGGCTCACGAACTTAGCGAGTATCAAGACTCTATACAGCAGAGGTTACGCGCACTCGGCAACCTTTCCTTAGGATACTTTTGGCTCAAGCGCACCAACAGAGAATCCCTGAAAGAAGTGCTGCGAGAGCCAACCGATATTTTCCATTTCAGTGGTTGTGGTGACTCCGATAGCGGCGCGGGAAGGATTTTACTTGATCGGGGGGGTAATTCAATAGGCGATCCCCTTGAGGCCAACGCCTTCGCCAAACTATTGGGCGACGCGCATGTCCAGTTGGCTGTTCTAAACGCCTGTGAAACGTCAGAATTTGCTGAGATAGATCCCTGGGCGAGCGTTGCCGCCGAGTTGGTTCGCGCCGGTACTGCGGCGGTGGTCACTGCCCGGTTTCCCTTCGAGGGTGATAATGTCCTGATCGTGCTTGAGGAACTTTACAAAGGCGTGCTCAGTGGTCAGACTATTGATGAGGCCATCGCCAACGGACGCCGGGCTATCTACCAACGCACAGATCTCGCCCATCGTGATTGGGCTTCGATTACCCTGTATTTACGGGTTGAGGATGGCATCATTTTCCCCAAAATTAGCGGACCAACTGATCCAAAAGGAACTGTGCCGGCACAGCAGGTCATTAATACTTATGTGACACAGAACGTCAATGAGTTGTGGGGTTCTGCCATCGGCGTCAAGGCTGACTCAATAGGCGGTCAGGCAGGGCCTCAACATAACGTGGCGACTGTGCCCCACATCGCGCCAACGCCGCTTCAGACCGCACTTGTTGGGCGTGATGACGAACTGGAACGCGTGAGAGCGAGGGCCGCGGAAGGTCAGAAATACTATTTCTATGGGTCTTATGGTGTAGGCAAAACGAGTTTGGCCACAGAGTTATTCTCACAATTGCTCAAGGGGAAGACTTTTGAGGATGGCTACCTGTGGCATCGGGTGTCAGATATGACTGCCGAACAGGCTCTGGAATCCATCGCCGCTTATTTTGGCGATCTTGGTGTGGCCAAGGCGCAGGGACGCGATGGGAAAGTGAATGCTTTGCGCGCGTTGCTCTCCCAACGCTCCGATTGTTTAATCGGTTTGGATGAAGTGAAGGATGCCCAGGTCGCGCGCGCATTTTTAGATGCTGCCGGCCAATGCACGGTTATTCTGAATGGCTTGCGCCGCGCTGGCATTGGTGAGCGCGCCAATGAACTCTGTGTTGAGCCATTGCACCCAGACGAAGCCGTTCGCCTTTTCGCGCTGTTAGCCCATCTAGATTGGGAGCACATTCAACCTGATCAACAAGAACACATTGATCAGATATGTAAGGAGATGGGCAACTTGCCGCTGGCCATCAAGCTGACGGCGCTGACATACACTGAAAGTAGCGATTCGCTTGAGAATCTATGGCGGCGTCTGCAGATCGTGCCCACGACTATTATCCCCGACCATGAGGAAGTCAGCCTCATTTTTGAAGCTGCCTATCAGAACATCCAGGGATCTGCTATGGCATTACAGATGCTGGTGAGGATGGCGTGTTTCCCCGCCCTCAGCGCCCCAGTGATCGCGCTCCGCGCCGACGAAATGGATCCGCAATACTTCCTGGCCAAGGATAAGTTGCTGGCGCTGGGTCTGGTGAGTCAGATGACATCAGATCGTTTAACCTTACACCCGCTATTGGGTCTGTTGGCGCGCGAGAAAGCTACTTCAGAAAATCCGGAGATGGTGCAGCGCGAACAAACGTGGGTCGCTGATTGGCTGCTGGCGTATGCCGAGAAATATCGGGACGATTACGTAATGCTGGGGCAAGAACATGACAACCTGACCGGCATCGTCAGTTGGCTCAAGGTCCATATGAAGCATAAGGCAATCATCGCCCTGGCCAGCTATCTTTTCGATTACCTGCGTGTGCGCGGTCATTGGCAGGAAGCGCTGGATAGCTTGGCAGATGCCAGTCAAGCGGCGCGCCAGTTGGAACGTCCAATCGATCAAGCCTGGATTCGATGTTACGAAAGCGTCATTCGCATTTTGCAAGGGCAGTACGAACTGGCCCAAGACGCGCTCAATGAGGCTGATCGGTTATATCAGGAACACAATCACATGGTCGGCAGGGGACAAGTGCTCTTCCGTCAAGGTAGCATTTCGGCGCTGATGGGGGATCTACATCAAGCCCGGCGGCGCCTGGAAACGGCATTGGAGTGGATGGGCGAGCAAGCGCCAGCGCGCGACATTGCCGCCGCGCGCGAGCAATTGGCCTCCATTATCGCGACACAGGGCGACCCCGCTTTGGCGCAAGAGCAGTACGCGCAGGCTTTGGCATTGGGCCGCTGTGTGGGCGACAAAGAGATACAGGCGCGCCTCCATCGCGCCCTGGGGCAACTGGCGCGCAGAGCAGGGGACTATGCTGCGGCTGAAACGGATTACCAGGCCGCTATTGAATTCTCCGATCAATTAGGGTACATGCACCAGACGGCCATCTTGAAGCTGGAGTGGGGATACTTGCTCTATTACCAGGGGAAATATGCGGATGCTTTGCTGGCTTTCAAAGGTGCTCTGGTGATATGCAAAGACCTGGATTATGTCTTGGGGGAGGCACTGGCGCTGCACGCTTTGGGCAACGTCGCTTTGGCGCAAGAAGCTCTGGACGAGGCCAGTAAACAGTATGCAGCAGCGCTGCGGATCAATCTGCGATTGGGCAACGCCTTGGGGAGCGCCTCGAATCAATACCAGATTGGCGTGATTTCGCATCGTCAGGGCGAGCTGACGGGAGCGGAAACACTCTATTGTATAACGTTGGATGCCGCCACAACGATGCAGCACGTGGGATTACAGGCAGCCTGTTGGCACCAGTTGGGGCGCATCGCAGTATGGCGGGGGCAATGGGAAGAAGCCCTGGATGCTGCCAACCGCTCGCTCGACCTGGCAAAACAGGCGCAGGCCCGCTTGACTGAGGTATCGGCCTTGGCGCTGCTAGGGGTGATCCAGGCGAATGACGGTAATTTCTCTGCCGCGCGCGAGAGTTTGGAACAGGCGCATGAGGCTTACATGGCGCTCAATGCACCTGAAGCGACGGTGGTTGAACAGTTTCTGGCCCAACTCGAGAGCCAGATTCCTGGAGGGGGTATAGATATACCCATTGACGTAAGGTTCGAGGGCAACATAGCGTTTAACCTGGTTGGGCCTAAACAAGATATTGATGTGATCGTTGATGTTACGGATTTAGAGGCGTTTGAAGAGGAAGTCGATCAAGAGTATGGCATCGGATGAAGGCGTTGAAACCAGTATCTTATTTTACAACTTAAGGAGGTGTTGCGATGGCAAAGGGTATTTCTGTTCACATTGGTTTGAATCGTGTTGATCCCAATCATTATCAGGATGCGGATGGCAATCCGTGGGATGGCAAACTTGCAGGTTGCATCAATGACGCGAAAGCGATGCGGGCTATTGCTGAAAAGCGTGGATTCCAGACCCTGCTGCTGTTGGACGATGCGGCGACAGCCAAGAGCGTTGCCGGTGCTATCTCCAAAGCTGCGGCGGATCTGCGGGATGGCGACATTTTCCTCATCAGTTATTCGGGGCACGGGGGGCAGGTCCCAGACCTGGATCGCGAGGAAGAAGACAAGATGGATGAGACATGGTGTCTGTTCGACCGGCAGCTCGTGGATGACGAACTGTATGCGTTGTGGGGCAAGTTCGCCAAAGGTGTGCGTATCTTTATGCTCTCTGACAGTTGTCACAGTGGGACGATGGCGAAAGACCCGATGGCGAAAGACATCATAACCAACGAGCCGAGTCCATTCAGGGTTATGCCCCCTAGCGTTCAGAAAGGCACTTATGCCAGCCACCAGGCTGACTACGACGCTATCCAAAAACAGCATCCCTTAGGCGACCGGGTTTTCGTTGAATCCAGCGTTATTCTGATCTCCGGCTGTCAAGATAACCAGCTCTCCTATGATGGGGACAACAACGGAAAATTCACCGGCATCCTGCTGCGCGTCTGGAACGACGGCAAGTTTAAGGGCGATATCCGGAAATTCTGGAAGAAAATCGTCGACAATATGCCGTTTTACCAAAGTCCCAATCTATACAAAGTCGGTGCTTCGAATCCGAGTTTTGAGAAGGAGCGGCCTTTCACGATTGGCGACGTGTCCAGTGAAAAGCCTGAGACACAAGAAGGCGCAAAGATGCCTATGCCTACCACACCGGGGACATTCAAAAACGCACCTAAAGAACTGCAGGATGCATGGCTCACCCATATGGTGAACGGCTTCAAGAACAGCGAAACGATGTTTCAGCGGACTCTTGGAGC
>JAFGFB010000149.1 GCA_016931315.1 Anaerolineae bacterium | reverse complement strand
CAAGCCGATTATCATGCAAATGCCTTTCTTTGAGTGATTTTTCGCAGCGGGGCAAAGCCCCGCTGCGAAAAATCACCTTTTTATGCGCCCCGTAGGGACGCTTGAGATTGTCGCCCCAGATTTGGAACGCACCCCCGGTGCTCATCTAATGTGATTCTAACACTATTCGACTAAAATAATAATCAAACAGGAAATTTCTGCATGATCGAGGTGTGAACGCTATGGATATGAACCGGTATACTGAAAAAGCTCAGGAGGCGCTGTTGCGGGCGCAGGGCCTTGCTGTTGAATATGGACACCCGCAGATTGAGCCTGAACATCTTTTACTGGCGTTGCTAGACCAACCTGAAGGGGTTGTGCCACAGGTGATTCTTCGGCTTAGCGGCGATCCGCAGCGCTTAAGTGGTGATCTACGGCAGGTTTTGAGCCGTCGCCCTCAGGCGCGTGGTAGTACCACTCAGGTAGGTCTTGCGGTTGCCACCTCGCGGTTGTTGCAGGCTGCGGAGCGTGAGGCGGAGGGCTTACGTGATGACTATGTGAGCACGGAGCACCTGCTGTTGGCAATGGCTGATACAAGCGCGGGCGATATCTCACGCTTTTTGGCAACGTTTGGGGCTTCGCGTGATGCAGTGCTGCGGGCTTTGCGGGGCATTCGTGGCGGGCAGCGTGTTACTTCGTCCACGCCAGAGGGAACTTATGCCGCCCTTGAACGCTACGGGCGCGACCTGACGGTTTTGGCGCAGCAAGGCAAACTCGACCCGGTTATTGGGCGCGATGATGAGGTCCGCCGGGTGATGCAGATTCTCTCTCGCCGCACCAAAAACAATCCCGTGTTGGTTGGTGAGGCGGGGGTCGGCAAGACGGCCATTGTCGAGGGTCTGGCGCAACGCATTGTGCGCGGCGATGTGCCTGAGAGCTTGAAGGACAAACGCATTTTCCAATTGGATATGGGGGCGCTCATTGCGGGAGCCAAATATCGTGGTGAGTTTGAGGAACGCCTCAAGGCGGTGCTGAACGAAGTGGCGCGCGCAGAAGGGCAAATTTTGCTTTTCATTGATGAACTGCATACGGTTGTGGGTGCGGGCAAAGCCGAGGGGGCAATGGATGCCGGAAACATCCTCAAACCCATGTTGTCCCGGGGAGAGCTGCACACCATCGGCGCCACCACGCTGGATGAGTATCGCAAGTATATTGAGAAGGATGCTGCGCTCGAACGGCGGTTTCAACCCGTTTACGTTGGCGAGCCGAGCGTCGAAGATACTGTCAGCATTTTGCGTGGACTCAAAGAGCGTTACGAGGCACACCATGGTGTGCGCATCCAGGACCCGGCGCTCATTGCTGCGGCTTCCCTCAGCCGGCGATACATTACGGACCGGCAGCTGCCCGATAAGGCGATTGATTTGGTGGATGAGGCTGCGGCGCGGCTGAAGATGGAGATTGATTCCAAACCGGAGGAACTGGACGAGAGTGACCGTCGTATCATGCAGCTCGAAATTGAGCGTGAGGCGTTACGAAAGGAGCATGACGACGCCAGCAAGCAGCGCTTGGGCAAGCTGGAACAGGAATTGGCGGACCTGCAGGAAACAAACCGCGCATTGCGGGCGCGTTGGGAACAGGAGAAATCGTTGATACAGGAGTTGCAGGCAGCGCAACAAGCCATGGAGGCCTTGAAGGTGGAAGTTGAGCAAGCAGAGCGCGCTTTTGATTTGGAGCGTGCTGCACGATTGCGTTATGGCAAAGCCTTAGAATTACAGAAGACGCAGGAGGCGGCTCAAGAACGCCTCCGCCAGGCGCAGGGTGAGCATCCGCTGTTGCGGTTGGAAGTTAGCCCGGAGGAAATCGCCCGCGTGGTTGCGGAGTGGACGGGCGTCCCTGTGTCGCGGTTGCTTGAGGGTGAGCGTGCGAAATTGCTGCGTATGGAAGAGGGTTTGCACCAGCGTGTTATTGGACAGGATGAGGCGGTTGCTGCGGTTTCCAATGCCGTGCGCCGCTCGCGTGCCGGGCTACAGGACCCTAATCGTCCCATCGGCTCCTTCTTGTTTTTGGGACCTACTGGGGTGGGCAAGACTGAATTGGGGCGCGCATTGGCGGAGTTCCTTTTTGATACCGAGGACGCGCTCATTCGCATTGACATGAGTGAATATCAGGAAAAGCATACGGTTTCCAGGCTTATCGGCGCCCCTCCAGGTTATGTGGGTTATGAAGAAGGGGGACAGTTGACGGAATCTGTTCGACGACGACCGTACAGTGTGTTGCTGCTAGATGAGATTGAGAAAGCGCATCCCGAGGTTTTTAACGTTTTGCTGCAATTGCTCGATGATGGTCGCCTGACCGATGGACATGGTCGTACGGTGGATTTTAAGAACACCATCGTGATCCTGACCAGTAATGTGGGAAGCCGTTGGATCAAAGAGCTCGGGGTGGAAGCTGCACGGTCTCAGGTTTTGGCTGAACTGGACCATGCCTTTCGGCCGGAATTCCTGAACCGCATTGACGCGGTGATCCTCTTCCGCAATCTCACTCGCGATGATCTGGCGCAGATTGTGGATATTCAGGTGCGCCACCTTCAGGGGCTGTTGGCTGAGCGTCAAATCGTTGTGACCTTGACCGATGCGGCGCGGACTTACCTGGCGGATACGGGCTACGATCCGGTTTACGGGGCGCGTCCGCTCAAGCGTGTTATACAGCGTGAGTTGCAGGACCCATTAGCGTTGGCGGTTTTGGAGGGGCGCTTTGCCGAAGGGGCGCAAATTCGCGTAGATGTACGCGAAGGTCAATTGACCCTTGTAACAGACTGATAGCGCTGTACAAGATTAACACACCGTCGTGGTGGAATTCATTCCATCACGACGGTGTGTTTGTGCTGGTTAAGCTGAAGGCGCTCATGCCGGTGCTGGCGCAGTAACCGCTCGGCTTCCTCCGTTTGCAGGCAACTTCGCCTTGTCTTTGTGAGTATTCCCCTTAATTAGAAGATTGCGCGAAGCATGAGCATGATTCCCAATATGGCGAAGGGGATACCCACAATGGCACCAATAACCGTGAGGGTCAGTATCACGCCCACGATGACCAGCACCAGTCCCAGCACTGCGGCAACCAGGCGTCCGGTCAATTGCAAAATTGCGCATACCAGATTCCAGAGCACCGCAAAAGGCCACAGAAACCACGGAACCGTCGTAGTGTCAATCATTGTTTCCCTCCATTTTCCTTAACCGCTTGCCGTGTCGGCAGGTTGCTGTCTGCTTTCACGTAATTCAATTACGCGGAAGCACGCAAAAGGTTGCAGGGTTTTCGGGGTTTCATTCTTGGGCGGTAATTTGCAGCTTTCCCAGGGGGACCAGCGCATTGGGGAGCGGTGCGCCGTCTTCTTGTACTGCAATACGGGTTCCGTCACTGGCGCGGTATAGACCTGCCCACAGGAGGTACTCGCCAGGAGGAAGCTCTGCAGGGATGCGCAGAGTGTGGGTATCAGGAATTATATCGCCGGTTTGCCAAACCGTGGTTGGAAACCGTCCGTTGCGCGGTTCACTATCGTGTTGCGCATAAGCGGCGCTCTCTCCTGGTTGCCATAGATGCACGAAGGCAATGAGCGAGTCCTCGATGCTGGCATGGGCTTCCCAGTAAAGGGTCACGGTTAGTGTGCTGCCTGCCTGTGCTACAGGTTCCCGGTCGTAGCCACGCAGGCTAATCGCGTTCTCAAACTGTGCCGCGAGTGGATAAAGCGCTTGCGGGGCATTTGAAGCTTGGGCTGCTACAACCACTGTGGAGACCACGGGAGGTTCGAGCGGGCTTTCACCAATCTGCGCTGCTAAGCGTTCACCCGTTGTGGCGTCGAAGAGTCCTATCTCTAGCAGCGTGCGGAGTGGGGTATCAACATCAGCTGGAAGGGTCAAGCGGTAGGCATCGCAGAAAGCGTGTGTTGTGGGCCACAGCGATGTGGGGAAACGTCCCAAACCCGGATAGGTACGCCGCGAGCTGATGATGCTGTTTTCCGGACCGAGGAGCTGTACAAACACAGTATAGTCCCTGGAAATCGGGCGCGCGGCTTGCCAGCAAGCATTTACGACGAAGGTATCACCTGGGGAAACGCGATTCACCTTACCCTCGACCCTGGCGCTTAGAAGCAGCGCCTCATTCCCATAGCGCACTGCTGTGTCGCTGCCCGGAATGGTGGTGGGCGAAATCAGTTTTGGGGGCGCAAAGGTTGCCAGAATCCGCGCGCCTGGCGCCAGTGTTGCAATTATGACCCACAGGAGCACTGCCAGCGCCTGGCGCCGGCGTTGGCTCCGTTCTGCGCCGGCGAGACCTGCTGTGAGCAGCATCGCCCACGCGCCAATGGCGGGGAAGAGCAAACGTCCGTGGGGCGCCTCTACCTGGCGCATCCATTGCAGCAGCGCCACGGACACTCCCAGCAGCCAAAAGGTGCAGAGGAGATAGATGGCTCGTGTGGTGGTCATAGTGGTAGCGCGTGCCATATTCGTGGTTGGATTGCGCTTGATCAGGCGGTAGGCGCCCCAGGCTAAAGTCCCCAGTGCGACCAGCGTGAGTATTGCATAGACCCAATCGTGCCACCAGACGTGCCCCCATCCATACGCCCCCCAGAAAGAGCGCAACAGCAATGGCAGTTCCGGAACGAGGGCGGCTAACGCGACTGGCGCTGGACGTCCCCAGAGTGTTTGCGTGTGATTGGAAATGCCAAGCGGATCGCCATAAAGCAGCAGATTCCGTATGTACCACCAGGAACCCGTGAGTAGCGCCGTTAATCCAAAAGCCAGGGCTGCTTGCAGCGTCTTCTGATAGCGTTGGAGCCAGTTGCGCTTTTCTGGAATGTCTTGTCTTGCCTGTCGAAAACTCTGCCAGAGGAGGCACAAACCTGCAAGCGGGAGCAGCAGCAGCGCGCTCGTTTTGGTCAAAGCCGCCAATCCAGCCACGAGACCTGCGATTATCGCGTTGCGGAGCGTGACTCCATGGCGCAGGATGCGCGCCACGGTCCAGAGTCCTGCAGTGCAGAGCGCAGCGGCGGCGCTATCATTGCTGACCACGCTGCTCATAAAGACAAACTGGGGATGGAAAGCGACCAGCGCTGCTGTGAGTAGTGCTGCGCGCCGGTTGCCAAATGCCTCAAGGCCGAGCCCCCACGCCGCAATGATAGTCAGTACACCGAAGATGAATGAAGTGAGCCGCGTGACTCGTAGAGCAAGCACTGCCCCGCTGCCAGGGAAGCGCTCCTGTTCGGTGTGGATGAGCATGTTCTTGTTATCGGCTACGGTTCCTGGCGCTTGATAGCCAAAGTTGGGATTGTGCCAGAACAGCGCTTGCAAATCCTCATCGGGGAAAGGGGTGCTGATTAGCGCCGCGACGACATAATAGAGCGGTGGTTGTGCGACTTCCTGGTTTGCGCCGCTGGCGTCATCCCTCATCGAGGGCAGGCCATGTCCCTCAGCTAACCAGCGAACATAAGCATAATGCCAGACTTCGTCGGGCGCTTCAAAGAGAGGCGTAGCCCAACCGTGCAGCAAGACCAGCACAGCAAAGGCGCTCAAGAGTACTGTAAGCGGGTGTGGGTCTGGAAAGGTGCGTTTCATCACGGCTCCACATGGATCGGGATGGTGACAGCATCTTCTGCTGATGCTGTTGTTTCAGCATTAGTGACAGGGAGGCGCCCATCTGCGTTGTACAAGCCGATGCGCAGATGGTAGGTCCCGGCGGGCAATCCTGTCAGCGGATGTGCATCGGCAATGATTTCGCCGGGTACCCAGGTATTTGTCGGCTTGCCGCCAAGGGCAGGCCAACTGTCGTGCTGCGTGATGGGTTGGGAGGGAGCAGTGGGATGTACGACGTGGACAAAGACGTTGTAGGGGGATTCGCCGGTTGCCCCTGCGCGCCAGTAGAGGGTGATGGTGAATGCTTCCCCTGCGCGCAGTTCAGATTGTAACTGATAACCCATCAGGGCAGCGGTGTTGGCGCCGAACTCTCCGTTGACGGGCAGCAGGTTGGCTGGCGGATCAAATACACGCCCGGCAGTGATGCGGATTTCGGGCCCTCGCCACTGCCCCAAGTGCTTGCCGGAGTGCGTCAGGAGGTTGATGCTCAACGGCGCGTTTACATCCAGGGCGCGGCAGGTGATTGGAATCCGGAATTGTGACGCAAAGCGTGTTCCGGCGGGCAGTGTTGGGGTATCGATTTTTATGACGGGGAGGGTTACTGCATGTTCCTCCAGTGCAAGGGTCGCCCATATCAACTTGCGCTCCACTTGTGGCGTGTAGGCGGCAACGCTTTCCCAAAATGCCCAACCCTCGATTGTGTCGCAGGGAAATGCCGTATCTTTAGCCAACCAAACCCCAAGCAATGTCAGCCGTGCAGGCTGCTCACTCGCGCCTGTTTGCTCGACAGGGGCGGCATTTGTGGGCAACGTGGGTGGCGATTCAGCCGGTAGCAGGGCAATCGGTTTCAGGGCTACCGTGGCAGCATTCTCCCCTGCAGTGGACACGGTAAGGATGGGGGTGTAAGCGCCGGGCGGCGTCCAGGGATCCGCTATGAGCGGGTAGCGTCCGAGAACGGGCGTCCCTGCGCGCCACCGCGACGGGCGATAGTCGCCGCCGCCTGGTGTGCCGTTGTAACGTCCCCATTCATCCCCGCGCGCATCGAGCAAACGCAGAGTTACTTGATAGAAGCGGTCATCGTGAGTTTCTGGCTTCTCTGTGATCCAGAAAGTCCAGATATCTAGCGTACTCCCCGTGGGTTGGGGCTCTTGGGGCACTCGGTAGCCCCATAACGCCAGGTTGGGCAATGTGGACGTATCTCGTTGCTCAGTCAATGGTGGGGTGGAGGGGAAATCGGGCTGACGTTCAAGCGCGAACAAGCGCAGGCCCAGACCGTGGAACTCCGGCGTGGAAAGCTCTGTGCCGATTTCATCTAATAGCGCCGGAATAATGCCTGTGGGATCGGTGATGTGATTGAGCCAACTGACGAGCCAAACGCGCTGCGCGTTTTGGAGATGTGAGTTGAGGACAGGAGCGCTATTCGTGTAGTCCAGAATATTGTTGACGTTGAGTAGCTCGTCATCGGGCAATGGCAGCAGGTTTTCAAAGCCGGCATAATACGCCCAGGCGGGAAAGACCGAACCGGTCTCGACGATGATAACATCGTTTGCTGTACGCTGCTCGGTGATATAGCGAGCAACCCCGCGCCAGTCCTCAGTAGCGTAATCTGGATTGGCGAGCAGATTTACGTTGGCTGACATCGAGATGCCGATGAAGATGAGGCTGCACACTCCCAGGCCTGCGCGCGACAGGATGCGGGCGCCCCGGTTTTGAATGTGCGTCGTCAAGCCCCAACCTATGGACAGCGCCAATGCTGGCAATGGTGCGAACGATGAGGCGTGACGGCTACCCCACTTCGGCAGGTTGCGGAAAACGATGGCGATAATTCCGAGTGGCAGGAGCTGCAATAGCGGATAAAGCCCCGCATACGGACAGCGCCGGCTGAGAAGCAGGGGAGGGAGCGCTGTAAGAAGGATCAAACCTCCGGCAATAATTTCCCATTCTACCGGCAGATAGTCGAATACCGTTATTCCAGCGATAGAGATGCGCAGAAACTCCGCGATTGGGAGGTGGCCTTCCCAGTAGGTCGCATTCGTGCCCAGTGATGGCAACGCGCCAGTTACCCATGGCAGAAATAGCAATCCGGCAATCGCTGCGGGTGAAATCATGTCACGCATCCATGCGCGTGTTATTGACCATGGTTTGCGAGCCAATACCACCAGGGCGAAGAGTGCCTGACCCATGAGCCAAAATGCCGAAAGGGTTAAGCTCGCCATGGCGCCGAGCGTTGCCCCTCCCCACAACCAGGCGTAGCGGCGGCGGGTGCGAGGATTGTCTGCAAATAGTGTCTCGGTCAATGCCATGCCGGCGACAAGGGACCAGGTAATGTATGCGCCATACATACGGGTTTCGCGTGAGGCCCAAATGAGCGGGGTAGCCACTGCACCGAGGAACAGCGCCCAACATGCGGCAGAACGGCTGCCCGTTAGCCGGCAAGCCAGCCGGGCCATTGCCGCAAGCGCGATCAAGCCGTAGAGTACCGAGGGGAAGCGCAGTGCAAATTCACTGCTTCCGGCAAGTGGTTGCCAGGCGCGCAGAAGCAGATAGTGCATGGGGGGCACTAGTTCGCCCATGCTTAGTGCGAGCATCTTGCCGAAAGGCACCTGTGTGGTGCTCCACCACAGATAAGCCTCGTCGTACCATAAGCTGCGTGCGCCAAGATCCCATACACGCAACGCAAACGCAGTCAGAAGTAGGACCAGCGTTACGTTGCGGTGTCTAAACCCTCGTTTCACAGCTCTTCCTTAATTTACCTATACAGACCGGATATGGTACAGAAGACCGATTATGCTTTTCAAAAGGCTTTTTTGCGGATGGGAATTGATTCCCATCCGCTATAAGCGTGTTACTTTGGTTAGTCGTTGGTATTTACGGCTTCGTGACTTCGATAGGCCCAAATCCTTCTGTCACACAGGCATCAGGGCCGGGACGGCGCGAAAGCACCTTGAAGATGATCTTGTCACCGGATTGCAGCGCACCCATTCCCGAAATGCTCACATTGTGTTGGGTTGTGGGATTCGTGTCTAATGGGGTGATTTGCCACTGTTCAGCCGTCATTACAAGGGGGAGGAATACGGTCCCCGTTGTTGGTAAGGTTGTCGTGATGGGGTTTGCCGCAGGCATAATCTGGTACCAGACCTGCGTTGAGGCAGGCACACTGGTATTCCAGCTGATATTGAGCATATCACCGTTGATGCTGTGGCTCACTTGATCACCAGGACTCCATGAAGCCGGTTCTGGCAATTTGCCATTGGGGAAGGCGATTTGTTGGAGAACGCCATTATCCCACCAGGTGTCATACCACGGCGTCTGAGGCCCGTAATAGATGGGGTTCGCAAAGGTGATTGCAGTCATTCTGGTGCCCAGTGGCTCCGCGGTTGTGACTAAGCGATCCCAGGTGAACAGCGTCGTCTGTTCGGCTGACCAGGCGGTCAGCGGCGGCATTTGCCCCCCGATGAGGTCGTTATGGACATGGTCGAGCGTAATCTGTGTGCCTTGTGGGTCAAGCGCGATGCGCGCATGAGGTTCAGTGCCTTCGTTGCCGCGGCTGTTGACGTACATCGAGAACTCATAGGGAACGCAGGGCGTGAGATTTTCGACGACTTGATAGACCCCTGCCTGGTAATTGCTACCCCATTTGAAGTAAACCTGCGAGTGCACACCGCTAACAGGGGGCCAGCGCCCCGAAGTGGGTCGCATGTCATCGTATTCGGGAATCAGTGGCTGTGAGGGCCAGCTATTAACCCACCACCGGAACCAGTGTGGCGCCAGATAGTGGTTGGGTGGGTACCAGATGAAGCCGTGAGTAGCAGGGTCTTCTTCTTCGAAGTCACCGTTGACGAGCACATTGCCATTATTTGCCTGGACTGTAGGGTAGGAGTTGGGTTGAATTACCAACAGGCAGCAAAGTAACACAAAAGCCCAGATGAATTTAAGTCGGGATGTTATCATGGATTTTACCTCTTTTCAAATGAAATTGGTCGCTGCTTAAGCGTCAGTGACGACTTTGTTCTCTTCTGTTGCTATATGGATGACGTTGCGTTCTAAACACCTGGCATGATTCTGCCACATCCTCTGCCATTTTATGGTGACCAGATTATTACAGCATCGTTCGGCTGTCGTTCTGTCCCTGAGAAAGCCTCTAGCCGTACACCGGTTTGGGGGTGATACAATCCCACCGCAATGTTGGCAGGCGTCTGTTCGGCTTCCAGGGCGTGAATATCCAGGATGCGATCTCCAGGCTGCCACAGCTGGCTAGGGAAGGCTTGTGCCATGGGGGGACCGTCACCGGTTCCCAGAAGTGTGCCATCGGTTGCGTAAGCGTGCACAAAGACAGTATAATCCACGTCTACCATCGCCAGGTTCTCCCAGCAGAGCTGCACCTCCCAACCACTCGCTCCCGGTTCGGCTACGGCGTGCGTGAGTGCGATGGCCTCATTGAAAAGCACAGGTGTTTCCAAAGGAGGGAGGTCCGCGCATGGGTTCTGGCCTCCGGGAACTCGTAGGGTTTCCAGCACCGCAGCATCGCCCACCGGCTCCCCATCGATTGCGACCGGCAGCCTCAAATTCGTTTTTTCATCAAAGAAGGCGACTTGCAATTTCCACGCCTGTGTGGGATATTCGCTTTCTGGTAGTGGCAAAAGGAGGTGCTCACGGAACAGCTGCCCTGCAGGTAGCGCGGAGGTGGGAAGATTCCCGTGCCCTGGCCAGGCATTATAGGCGAGACGGAGGGTATTATCACCGGGACGCGCGGAAACAAGTTGTACTGCCAGGCCCAAATCCTGGCTCAGGGGGTGAGGCGCTTTCAGGTATAACGTGAGCTCGAGCGCGGGGCGGCAATAGCTGCTTTGCACTAGCCAACAGGCAAGACCGGGCTTAACCAAATTAACTTCGTAGCTCTCCAAAGCGATATCGCCTGCGCCGAAGGTGATATTGGAAGTGGCAGTCATCGCTGTGTTCGCACTCAAGCGGGGCGGTGGTGTGAAGAGCGGTATGGCGCCGGCGAGCAAGGTCAATAGGGCGCCAAGGGGCAATACTACACTCCAGGTCCGCACCAGATTCCGGTGAAGCGTTTGCCACCCTATGGCTAGCAAGATTGCCAGAGCTGGTGCCGCCGGGAAGAGTAGCCGCCCGCCGGTTGCCGGCGTGAGGGCGTTCCAGCGAATCCATGCGATGACGATGATGGCAAACCATCCTCCTAAGATGAGCTGCTCTGCCTGTGTGACAAACCCGCGACGCGATTGCAGGAGCAATCCCAGCAGCCCTCCGCCCAATAGGATGAAAAAATGCCAGTAGAGTGCACGGGGGTAGAAGGCACAGGGTAACTGTCCCCAGTAAGAGCGGAGCATCAGTTGGAACGATCCCCAAAAATCCACGCGTGTAGTAGTGCGCCCAACGATTTCAAGCATGGGCGTGAGCGCCGTTGGGTCACCGTAGATGCGCCAATTCCATATTAGCCATGGCGTGACAAGGAGTAAGGTTGGTGTGCCGGTCAGCAATCCCCAGACCAGGAGCTGCTTAAACGGCGGTCGCTTCTGCCAGGTATAGACCAGAAGCGTGATCCCCGCGAGGCCCAATAGCCCTATGCCGCTGAGTTTGCTCAATGCTGCAAGTCCTGTGAGGATTCCCAAGCCAAGGAGGCGTGGCGGGGTGGGACCACGCTTCCAAATATCCAAGAGTAGCACTAGCGCCCAGGTCGCCAAAGGCGTGACCAGGTTATCGTTGTTTACGCCAGCGGCGACGAGAAGGAATTGAGGATTGAGGGCAACAATCGCGACAGCCAGGAGGCGGGCGGAGCTCCGTAGCGATATGCGACGTGCCAACATCCACGTACCGCCGATAGTGACACATTGGAGCAGCGTAGAGAGCAACCGCAGGCTGTGGGTTGTGCGCCGGTGACCTTGCCCGGGGAATTCAAGATACGGATTACGGCTCCAGGTGACACGGTTGTAAGTTGTGTCTCCGGAACCGCAGGCGACAAAGGTTCCGGGGATGGCTGTTGCTGTCGGCGCCTCCAGGGGTAGATTCCACGCTCGAACCCATGCTGCACCGAGCAGGTGATAGAGCGGGGGCTGGGATGCTTCCTGTCGCACATGAAACCCGGCGACCTCTGCTTCTCCATGGATGGGAAGTTTTTCGGTGACCGCAATGTGGCGGATGACTTCGACGTGCTCCATCTCGTCAAGGTTTTCGTAGGCAGGAATGCTAATATTCCAGGCAAGCGCCAGGCTGATGAAGGTGACCAGAAGTAGCAATAGGCCGGTCTGTGTTTTGTTCATCTTGTTTTAGGCAGTAGAGTTTCTGGTGTTACCAAACCAACTTCGAGCCGCCTGCCAGGCGCGTTCGCGGTCAGAATCGAGGATGACACTGTGTCCCCCACGTTCTAGCCAGAGTAGCTCATGGGGAGCACTGAGTCGCGCAGCGATTTGCGTCACGATATGCGCTGGCACGACGCGATCGTGGCGGGCATGCACGAACAATGTGGGGGTCTGTATCTCAGGCAAACGCGCTTCGAACGCCTCGAAGAGATTTGCCATCTCCGCTGTTGCGCGTAGTGGAATCCGCCGGTAGATAAAACGCTCGCGACGTGCTTTGGCGTCATGCATATCGGAGCCAATTTTGGGTATGAAGGGAATAGCGTGTGCGATGCGGGCTATCCAGGAAGACGGTATCCCGCGGGTTGCACTGCGACCTGGTGTAGCAAAGCCGACAATCTTCTTAACGGGGTTTTCGGTGGCGGCATACAGGGCTAATGCTGCCCCCAGCGAGACTCCGGCAATGCCAAGGTGCTTACAGTGCGCATGTAGTCTGTTTAGCCCGGCGTGCACATCACCTACCCAATCTTGCCAGTGGACTTGTGCCAGGTCTTCTGGGGAGGTGCCATGTCCACGCAGACATATTCCGTAAACAGTCATGCCCGCCGCCGCCAGGAACTCTCCCAGTGGGCGTACTTCATCCGGTGCAGTAAGAAAGCCGTGAATCAGCAAAATACCGGGTTCTCCACCGGGCATGAAAAATGGTGCTATTCTGCTATCGCTGGTTGCCTCTTTCATATATCGGTTCAGTATAACACATTCCGCGCAGGGCGAAAAATCCCTTTTCTCTTGTTACCGTTCAGCGTTTCCCTGCTTGCTGCAACAAGAGCGACTAAAGCCGCGATTTTAGAAAGTGTTTTTGGCTGCCGCGGCACCGAGTACGGCGTTTTGCGCGGCAACCAAAAACACTCTTTCTGACGGTATTCTGTCTTTGACAAAAGGTCCCGGCAGGCTATAATTCACCCCTGAGTTCGCAGGCAGGAATTTCCTGAACGATGGAACTTATTATCCTGGTGAGGGTTCATGAACAAAAAGACGATAATTTCATTAGTATTAGTGTTGGTGTTGGCTGCTCTCGCTAGCTACCTGGTGGTGCCGTCCGAGCATCCTGAGTGGTTGAAGCGATTGTTGGCGTGGCAACCGGAATCCGCGCGTTCTTTGGATTTTCGTCTGGGCCTGGATTTGCAGGGTGGCTTGCAGGTTCTCATGGTGGCTGATGTTTCCGATCAGCAGGCTCTGACGGCTGAAACGATGCGCGCGGCAGCGCAAATCGTCGAGGGGCGTGTCAACGGGTTAGGGCTAAGCGAGCCGGTAGTGCAGGTGCAGGGCACGCGCCGCATCATTGTCGAGCTTCCCGGCATCGCTGACCCGGAGCAGGCGATTGACACTATTCGGGACACGGCGTTGCTCGAGTTTGTTGAGCCTCCAGCGGGTGCTGGGGATGCAGCGCTGGAGCCTGGGCGGGTTGTGAGCACCACCTATGGCTTGGTTGAGGGAGGCGTAGTGCCACCTGGTACCTATACGACGGTGCTCATTGGCGATGCCCTGGATTCGGCGTTCAGCACGATAGATGACACCTCGGGACAACCGATGGTGATTGTTCGCTTCAAGGCTGCCGATACGCAGCGTTTCTATGAGTATACCCTCAACAACATTGGGCGTCCTCTGTGTATGGTGTTGGACAAGACCATCCTTTCCTGTCCTACCATTCGCGATGCTATTCCCGATGGTGAGGCTCAAATCTCGGGAGGATTTACCTCGGAAGGCGCGCAGCAGCTCGCCATTCAGTTGCGCTATGGTGCATTGCCCGTTCCACTGAAAATTGAAAGCTACCGCGCTATTGGCCCTTCTCTGGGGGCGCTCTCAGTTGAGAAGAGCATCCGCGCGGGTGTTGTAGGCCTGGTAGTGGTGTTTCTGTTTATGTTGATTTACTATCGCTTGAATGGTCTGGCGGCAGATTTGGCGCTTGCCCTCTATGTGTTACTCAACCTGCTCTTTTATAAGCTGCTGCCGGTAACGATGACCCTTCCTGGCATTGCCGGCTTTTTGCTCTCAGCAGGCATGGCCGTAGACGCAAACATCCTTGTCTTTGAGCGCATGAAGGAGGAACTTCGTCACGGGCGTTCGCTGCAACGTGGTGCAGAGGCGGGCTTTAGTCGCGCCTGGACTTCGGTGCGGGATTCCAATCTGGCGACGTTGCTGACCTGTGCGATTCTCTGGTTTTTTGGAAATGCTTTTGCCGCGAGTCTTGTCAAGGGGTTTGCGTTGACGTTGGCACTCGGTACATTGATCAACATGTTTACGGCGCTGGTTGTGACCCGGACTTTTGTGCGTTTGGCGCTGGGGTTGTTGGGGGAAGAACGGCTTCGGCGCTACCCCTGGCTTCTGGGAATTTAGGGGGTGATGAGATGATTGACTTTGTCCGCAATCGCAGAACCTATTTCATCCTGGCAGGGGCGCTTGTTGTGCTGAGCGTGATTGGGATGCTGGCTTCTTACGCTGTTTATGGGCAGTTGTTACGCGTCGGCATTGATTTTAAGGGTGGAAGCCTTTTCTCGATACGATTTACGACTGATGTTAGCGAGGAGACCATTCGCGAGGCTTTTGCTGCAGAAGGTTATTCCGGTACGATTGTGCAACAGTTGGGTGATCCCACTGATTATTCGTGGCAGATTCGAACCAGTTTTGCGACCACCGATCAGGTCAATGCGGTGCTGGCGCGACTGGATGAAAGTACAGTTGCCGTGGATCGTGGCAACTCCGTAGTGGATACGGTGGAAGCCTCGGTAGGGGCAGAGGTGGCGCGCAGCGCTGCACAGGCGGTGGGTGTGGCTGCACTGGTGGTGCTGGCGTTTATCTGGTTCTCATTCCGTAGAATCCCTAATCCGTTGCGTTATGGTGTCGCTTCTGTCGTGGCGATGTTGATCAATGTGATTGTTGCCATGGGTTTCTATGCGCTCATGGGTTTCCTGCAGGGGTGGGAGGCGGATGCACTCTTTCTCACGGCGATTCTCACCGTGATCGGTTTCTCGGTGCAGGATATCATTGTCGTTTTTGACCGCATCCGCGAGAATATCCCGCGCCATCGTGGCGAACCGTTCTCCCTAATCGTGAATCGCAGTATTATGGAGACGCTGCATCGCTCGCTGGCGACACAGCTAAATGCTATGTTTGTGATGATTGCGATACTGTTGTTTGGGGGAGATACCCTCAAGCCCTTTATTGCCGTGATGCTTGTGGGTATGCTCAGCGAAACTTTTACTTCGATGTTTGTGGCGGTTCACATTGTGGGATTGTGGGAGGAGCGCGGTCGTTTGCGTCCGGCGCGGGCGTCGTAACCGAGATTTGAGTGGGTTTCGAAAGGGACTCGCTTAGGAGAAATATGTTTTGCTGCCGCGCAACGCGCGGCAGCAAAACATATCAGGAAAGGACTCTCTTTACCTGTTTGTAGAACCTCTTTTGGTTTCCCTCAGTAGTTTGCCGTACAACCTGCAGTCTTATATTTTG
>JAFGFB010000148.1 GCA_016931315.1 Anaerolineae bacterium | reverse complement strand
TAACCCCGGAAATCCTGGCTGTTGCCGCCTAACTCAAATGAAACACACCCAATTGATTTTTGGCGGTGGGGCGAAGCCCCATCACAAAAATCAATCAAAGAGAGAACTTTTGTGTGACAATCGGCTCACTTTTGCCCCAGTTGGAATGCAACCTTTTGGGGCATTTTTACTGGTGCACGTAGCGTCGAAGATCTCTGCATTTGGCGGTGGATGGCAACCGGGGATTTGAGATTCCTCACGCCGCTACCCCTCGACTTTGCTCGAGGCAAGCTGCTACGTTCGGAGTGACGTGGCGATAAAGCATTGGGCGAACGGGGGTGGTTGCTCGACGAGGCATTGTTTACGACCGAGGTTGCGGCGGTGTGAGAGGGCTGCGAGCCTATAACGCAATTAACCGAAGTAAATCCTTAAATGCCGATGGAAATCTGAACCATTGCAGTGTGGGCGCGATTGGACAATTTCCAAAAGACGTGTATCACATACTCTGTGAATTCGAAATCCGGGTTATGTTCGTAACCAGAATCAGGAGTGACTTTATGAGTGCAGCGCCAGGCGATTCTATGCTGGACCGGCATCGACCACGCTATCATTTTCTGCCCCCAGCCAACTGGATGAACGATCCCAACGGCTTGATTCACTGGCAAGGGGGCTATCACCTCTTCTATCAATATAATCCTCATGGTCCCTTTCATGGGACCATTCATTGGGGACATGCCCGCAGCACTGATCTTTGTCACTGGGAACATCTGCCTATTGCTCTGGCGCCAGCGCCCGGCGATCTGGACGCTGAGGGGTGTTGGTCGGGCTGTGCGGTCAATGCCGGCGGTATCCCCTTGCTCTTCTATACCGGGGTTAGCCCGCAACGGCAGCTGCTGGCGACGGGTTCTGCTGACCTGCTGCACTGGCACAAGCACCCTGAGCCACTCATTGCTGCGCCGCCCTCCGATATTGATGCCGGACCGCATCGGGATTTCCGTGATCCCTACGTGTGGCGTGCTGATGATGGCTGGTATATGGTGATTGGCTCTCAGGATGTGGGCAAGGGCGGGGTGGTGCTGCTCTACCGCTCGCTTGACCTTCTGCATTGGGAATACCTGCATCCCTTGTTGCGCGCCTCTGAGGTTCACGACTTTCCGGTCTGGACCGGCTCAATGTGGGAATGCCCGAATTTCCTCCCTCTGAATGGGGCGCATGTTCTCATGCTTTCGGTGTGGGATCAGCAAGTGACTTATTATCCGGTGGCTTTTGTGGGCGATTATGCCGCGCAGCATTTCGCGCCGCGCCATCAAAGCCGTGTGGATTGGGGTGGATGCTTTTACGCGCCGCAGGTGCTACGTGATGCGGAACACCGCGCATTGATGTGGGGCTGGCTCTGGGAACGGCGCGCGCAGGCTGCGCAACTTGCCGCTGGTTGGGCTGGCGTGATGTCGCTGCCGCGATTGCTCTCTCTGGCCCCGGATGGCGGTCTGTTGCAGACTCCTGCGCCCGAACTATCCCAACTGCGTCGTGAGACTCTCTGTACTGAGATCGAACTCGACCTTCCCGCGGCAGCTCGAGCGTTGGCGCCCGTGCGCGGTGAGCAATTGGAACTGTGGGTCGAATTTGATCCGTTATCTGCCGCGGAGATCGGTCTGGATGTCTGCGTCGCGCCTGGCGCTGAGGAATTCACCCGCATCGCTTACGATGCTGCGCGTGGGCTATTCTATGTGGATACTACGCACGCAAGTCTGAGCGTCGAGGTTTTCCATGAAGTCTTCACCGCCCCCTTTAGCCCCCAGCCTGGCGCCTTCGTGCAGCTGCGCGTCTTCGTGGACCATTCCGTTATCGAGGTCTTTGTGGATGAGCGCGTGTGTTTTGCGGTGCGCATCTATCCTACGCGCCCGGATAGTTTGGGATTGCGTCCTTTTGCACGCGGCGGGCAACCGCGTTTTCGCCGTCTTGAGGTGTGGGACCTTGAGGCGGCAATCTAAAATGGCTGTACCGGCTTTTGGTCACGCTCTTTGCGTGGCTGACACACATAACCGCTTGGGAGGTGAGTATGTCACTGTATGGCGCGATTGAGGCAGGGGGGACAAAGTTTGTCTGTGCGGTGGGAACCGGTCCGGATGATTTACGCGCCGAGGCGCGTTTCCCGACAACGACGCCGGAGGAGACGCTCGGGCGGACGATTTCCTTCTTCAAGGAACAACGGGCGCGTCTGGGGGAGCCTTTGATGGCTTTGGGGGTCGGTTCATTCGGCCCGGTGGATCCCAATCCAGCTTCACCAACCTTCGGTTTTATCACCACTACACCGAAGCCCGGCTGGGCGAATACGGATGTGGTGGGCGCTTTGCGCAAAGTCTTCCCAATCCCGGTCGGTTTTGACACCGATGTCAACGCGGCGGCATTGGGCGAGTACCGTTGGGGCGCGGCGCAGGGGCTGGATACCTTCATCTACCTGACGATCGGCACCGGCTTGGGCGGCGGTGGAATGGTCGGGGGGCGGCTGATTCATGGCCTGGTGCATCCAGAGATGGGCCATATTCGCATTCCCCATGATTGGGCGGCTGATCCTTTTCCCGGCGCATGTCCTTATCACGGCGATTGTTTCGAGGGATTGGCAGCAGGTCCCGCGTTGGAGCAGCGTCTACAGCAGCGCGGTGAGACCCTGCCCGAAAATCATCCGGTTTGGGCGCTCGAAGCGCATTATATCGCCTTGGGCCTGGTGAATTTCATCCTAACGCTTTCGCCTGAGCGGCTTATTCTGGGTGGCGGCGTGATGCAACAGGCGCATTTATTCTCTCTTGTTCGCCGCGAGGTATTGGTTTTGCTGGCGGGCTATGTGCAGGCGGCTGAAATTCTGGAGCACAGCGATACCTACATTGTTCCCCCAGGATTAGGCGGTCGTTCTGGTGTGTTGGGGGCGTTAGCGCTGGCTCAAATGGCAGCTCGAGGATAGCCCTTCTTCACTGGGGTGATATCGAAAAACACAAAACAGCCGGTTCTGCGCAGGAGAAGCCGGTCGCTTTTATAAGTACGAGATTTGAGCGTCTGAGGGTATTCTGGGGGCACAGTGCTTCCCCCAAAAAGTGTTTGTCGTCTGCCCGCCATTACAGATTCGCTTTCCTATGCGCTACAGGTATAATAAGAGCTATGGCAACTGAACGATTACAGAAAATCCTTGCGCGCGCTGGCTATGGTTCTCGCCGTGCGTGTGAGAGTTTCATTGAAGAGGGCCGTGTGACTGTGGATGGGAAACTTGCGCGCTTGGGTGATAGCGCTGATCCCGAAACCCAGAAAATTGTTGTGGATGGCGAGCCTGTTCGATATAAGTCCCCCGTCTACACCTATATCATGCTGCATAAGCCACAAGGGGTTCTCTCCACTGTGCAGGACCCTCATGGACGCCGCACGGTTCTGGATTTGGTGCGTATTGCTGAGCGTGTCTATCCCGTGGGCCGCCTGGATTATGAGAGTGAGGGCCTTATTCTGCTCACCGATGATGGTGACCTTGCCCAGCAACTCACCCATCCCAGCTATGAGCACCCGCGGGTCTATCGCGCGCTGGTGAGCGGCGAGCCGCCTGCGGAAGTACTGGAACGCTGGCGGCGTGGTATCGTGCTGGATGGACGCCCGGCGCGTTTTGACAAGGTCGAGGTGGAATCCCAACTGCATGACGAAACCTGGCTGCGTATCACCGTTCATGAGGGGCGCAACCATCTTGTCCGTCGTGTGGCGGCTGCGTTGGGCCATCCCGTGCAGCGGCTTATTCGAGTGGAGATGGGGCCACTAAAACTCGGCGATCTGCCTTCTGGTCGTTGGCGCCGGCTCACGGTTAGCGAGGTCAAGATCATTACCGGCAAGCGTGTCGGCGCAAGTGGCGTGCGCCCCCCGCGTCACAGTGCGCGAACCGGCGGCGGACGCGATTCCAGCCGTCCTAAAGGGCATCGTGAATCTTCTCGTGACTCCTATCCCCCCCGCACAACACTCCCGGTGCGGAAGAAGCGATAACCTCAGATCATGTGTAAGCCCTCGACCATTGCCATAGATGGCCCGGCTGCCTCGGGGAAAAGCACCCTTGGCTATTACCTGGCGCAGCGTCTTGCCTATCTTTATCTGGATACCGGCGCCCTCTATCGTGCTGTTACCTGGGCCGCTCTGCAACAGGGATTGGACATTAGCGATGAGGAGTCTATTACACGCCTTGCGGAAGACGTGCAGATTGATGTTCTGCCACCAGCTGTAGCGGATGGTCGTCAGTACACGGTTGCGCTTGGCGGTGAGGACATCACTTGGGAAATTCGCAGCCCCGAGGTGGATCGCGCTGTTTCTCCGGTCTCGACTTATCCTGGTGTGCGTGAAGCGCTCACCCAACAGATGCGGCGTATTGCGGCTCCAGGGCGGGTGGTGATGGTGGGACGCGATATTGGCACAGTCGTGTTGCCCGATGCCGACATCAAGATTTATGTGGTGGCCTCGGCAGAGGAACGCGCCCACCGCCGCCTTTTGGATCGTACGGAGCAGGGCTGCGCGCCCTCTTTTGAACAGATGTTGCACGAAATTCGCCGCCGCGATGAGATTGATAGCAGTCGTGTTGCTGCACCGTTGCGCCCTGCCGCGGAATCTATTCTCTTTGATACCACCGCTTTGACCAAGGAACAAATGTTTGATGCTGTGGAGCAGTTAGTGAATTCTTTCGCGTGTCATGCCTCCGCCGAGGCGCGCTCTTCTGGGGGAGGGCGTTCGGATTAGCGGCAGGGATGCGAACCGAGTGGGAAAAGGAACGCTTTAAGCTTGCTCTTTGCGAAACCATGCTGGCTGAAATTCACTTAGATATTGATGCGGCAGTGCCGATGCGGCGTGATGTATGATGACCTCTGCATGGCGTCAGAAACACCTTCCCAAATGCTGCTCGGGCCATATCTGTGTCTCAACCGGCAAACCCTGACTGAGCAGTCGCTTTTATCGTTGTATGTTACCTGGAGATGATAGGAGAACCATATTAATGAATCAACCTTACGATCTGATTATTCTTGGTGGTGGGCCAGGAGGGTATGTCGCAGCCATTCGCGCTGCACAGTTGGGGTTGAAGGCTGCGCTGGTTGAGCGCGAGCATCTGGGCGGCGTCTGCTTGAACTGGGGTTG
This sequence comes from Anaerolineae bacterium, assembly GCA_016931315.1. Taxonomy (GTDB): domain Bacteria; phylum Chloroflexota; class Anaerolineae; order B4-G1; family SLSP01; genus JAAZNO01. The sequence goes on along the minus strand of JAFGFB010000148.1, from coordinate 14,529 downwards.
TATTCCCACCAAGGCGCTGCTGCGTAATGCCGAAATTGCCCGACTTGTGACCGGAAGCGGCAAGGAATTCGGCTTCGCGGCGGAAAACGTCACGTTGGATTATGCCGCCGCTGTCGAACGTAGCCGCAAGATTTCCGCACGGTTGGTCAAGGGCGTCGAACTGTTGATGAAGAGCAACGCTATTGATGTGGTCTGGGGCGCCGGACGCCTGGTGTCGCCTACCAGTGTCGAAGTCACACTGAGCGAGGGCGGTACGCAAACGCTGGAAGCGCAGCACATCATCCTGGCAACCGGCTCGCGTGCCCGGCTTATTCCCGGTGTGGAAGCGGATGGCGAGGTCATCCTCACTGCCCGGCATGCGTTGGCGCGCCGCGAATTGCCCGCCTCTGCCGTGATCATCGGTGCGGGTCCGATTGGCCTGGAATTTGCCACCGTTTGGGCGTCTTATGGGGCACAGGTCACCGTGGTGGAGATGCTGGATCACATTCTGCCCGCCGAGGATGAGGATGCGGCGAAAGAACTTGCACGATCGCTCAAGAGACAGAAGATCAAGACACTCGAGTCCACTCGCGTCGAGGGTATTGAGAAGACTGCGACGGGTGTCACCGTTCGGGTGACCGGACCGAAGGGTGAAGCCGCGTTGGAGGCCGAGATTGCCCTGGTAGCGATTGGGGTGCGCCCCAACAGTGAAGACCTGGGTCTGGAAGCGGCAGGCGTCGCAACCGAGCGCGGTTGGGTCAAGGTGAACGGCTTCATGCAGACAAATATCCCCTCCATTTACGCTATTGGCGATTTGAACGGACTGCTGCCCCTGGCGCATGTGGCCTCGGCGCAGGGCATTTTGGCGGTAGAGCATCTTTCCGGGCAGGAAGGCAAGCCCTTTGACGTCAACGCTATGCCACGTGGAACTTATACCACGCCGCAGGTGGCTTCCTTTGGCTTGAGCGAAGCCAGGGCGCTGGAACAAGGGCTGACAGTGAAGGTGGGGCAATTCCCCTTTTTACCCAATGGTAAGGCGCTGGGGTTGGGTGAGAACGCGGGCTTCGTCAAAGTGGTCGCTGAAGAAGAGAGCCACACGGTTATTGGCGCCGTCATTGTGGGACCCGAGGCGACGGAGCTGCTGCCGGAACTGGTTCTGGCGCACACTGCCGGACTTTCGCCCCACGCGATTGCTGCAACCGTGCACGCGCATCCCACGCTCAACGAGGCGGTCATGGAAGCTGCGCACGGCGTATTTGGCAAGGCAATCCATATCGGATGATGTGAAATTGAGGGGCAGGCAACGACTAAGGGGAGCTGCGCCACGTGGGCTTTCATTGCCCCTCACTCGTGGCTTGGAATATGGTTTCGATGAGCAAACATACCACAGCTGTCTTCCGTGAAGCGCATCCCGAACCGCCATTTTGGCGGGTGCGTTTTGAGATGGTCAATCCGCCCCGCCCCGGCTGTTTTTTGCTGGCGGATTTTGGCGCTCCATTGCGTGAGGTGCTCTTTCCGGCGGCGCTCCATACGGAGGGCTTCGATGTGCTTGTGCCTCCTGGGCACCCGGTGCAACGGCTGTTGCCCGGCGAATCTGTGGATTTGCTCGGTCCTTTTGGTCGAGGCTTTCAAACTGAACAGGTTGAGCGCTTGTTGTTGGTAGCTGAGGCGCAGTTGCTCTCCCCGCTATTGCCCTTGCTCGAGGCGGCGCCGATGGTCACGCTGGTGCTGGCAGCTCCCACCCGAGCGCTTTTGCCGCCGGCGCAGCGCTTTCCCCCCTCGGTTGAATTGCACCTGATCACCCAGGATGGTTCCGTGGGGTATGCCGGCACGCTTGAAACCTGTCACAACGCGGATTCGCCTTTGTTGGAGGCCATACCATGGGCGGATCGCCTCTGCGCTTCATGTGACCCGGCGTTCTATCCCAAACTCGCACGGATGGTGCGGCAGCAGCGGCTGAATCCGCCGCCGAATTTCGCCCAGGTGCTCATTCAGGTTGCCATGCCCTGTGGTGTTGGCGCGTGCGAAATCTGTCGTGTGCAAACCGTTAATGGGGAGCGCCGCGCCTGCACGGATGGACCTGTCTTCGATGTTTTGGATTTTGTGTTCTAGGGGGCCTTTGCAGCCTTCTTGCCCCGAGCGGGAAGGTTCTGGGTGTTGCGCTCCCTTAGCCATGGATTTTTACCATGATTGAACTCGCGCCCAACCATAAATTCGGATTGCCCATTGCCACACCCGTGCTGCCAGCAGCGGGCGTCTTTGGCTATGGTGATGCCTATCGTGATCTTGTAGATTACCGTTGCCTGGGTGCGTTAGTGACACATCCAGTCAGTCTGCACCCCCGCCGCGCGGCTTATCCTCCCCGCATCGCCGTGCGCGGTGAGCACCTGCTGATTCACACCGGGCATCCGAACCCCGGTTTGAGCGCCATCTTGCGGCAATATCGTGACCTTTGGGAGCGGCTTGGTGTGCCCGTGATTTTGCATGTTCTGGCGGGGACTTCCGCAGAGATGGCTGAGGTTATGGATAAGCTCTCTGGTGAAACCGCCATTCAGGGCATCGAGCTGGGTTTAGATGAGCATACATCTGTTGAAAAGGCGCTCGCCCTGCTGCGGAGCATCTGCTTGAACAGCGACTTACCCGTCATCGTGCGGGTTCCTTTTGTTGGGGTATCGGCTCTGGCATCACCTCTCGCCGAGGCGGGCGCTGATGCGCTCACGCTCACCTCTCCTCCGCGCGGCCTATTGCCGCTGTCAGAGGCTTCCGACGATGAGCCTCTGCCTTTGATGCGCGGGCGGCTTTACGGACCGGCGGTCTTTCCGCTGTTGCTACAACAACTCTCTTATTGGATTCCGCGCCTACCGGTTCCCGTCATCGCTTGTGGCGGAATCACTTCCATTGCTGATGCCCGCGCCTGTCTGGCTCTCGGGGCGGTTGCAGTACAACTTGATGCCGTTGTTTGGCGTCACCCAGATTTGCTGGCTACTATCGCCAAGGAGCTCGCCAATGACTCAGACAACGCCACCCCCTGATGCTTACCGCACGCGCACTCTCCCTGAAACCCTGGTTGACGCCGGCGCTTCCCTGCCAGAACGCTCTTCTGATAAGCAGCGCTCTGTCAAGCAGCGCTTTACCGGCGTCACCTTGCTTTGGATATTGTTGGCGCTCTCGCTGGCGCTCAATGGCCTGGCGCTCTACGGGCTTGGCGCCATGTACCGGGGCTTGCAGGACGCACAGGGGCAAGTACAAGAGATGGTAAGTACATTGCGCGCCGAGTTACAGACACTGGGTGGTCGTCCATTGGAGTTACAGATTGCCATTGATCAGGAGGTGCCTATCTCCGATACCGTGAAAATCAGCGATACCTTCAGAGTGCCGCTCAACACGGTTTTTCCTTTTTCCACGCAGGTTAATACCTCGTTCAATATACCTCTTCTGGGCCGGCAGGAAATCTCCATCCCTGTATCCGGCTCTGTTCCCGTAAGTACGACATTTGAGATTCCCGTTCAGGCGGATTTCCCCATCTCGATGACCTATCGCCTCGTTCTTGACATGCCGGTTGCGGTGACTTTCCCGCCAGAATTGCTGGAGCCCCTTGACCAAATGTTGCAGCAGGCTGAGGATGGTTTGAGGTGAATATCATCAATAGGGAAAGTGACACTTCCCACTAGGGACACTCTTGCCATAAGACTATAATGACGGCATGTTCCTCAGCAGGTGAAATCTGTCTGAAATCTCTGATGCACTTTTCCAGGAGGATGAACGCTGGTGTCCCAAGTAGACCACAGCCCGGTAGAACATCCCTCAACGCCCCAAACAGGCGCGGTGATCACAGATCAACAGCAGAAAGCCGCTATGCGAGGGATGTTTTCGCGTATCGCGGCGCAGTATGACACCATCAATCGCATCATTTCTCTGGGGCAAGACCAGCGTTTGCGCCGCGAGATTGTGCGACGGGCGCAACTGCCGCCGGCAGGTGACTTACTCGATGTGGCGAGCGGTACGGGCGATGTGGCGCTGGTGGCGTGGCAGCAGTACCCGGAAGCGCATATTGTAGCGGTAGACCTTACCTGGGCAATGTTGCGTGGGGCACAGGCAAAATCTGCTGAGGTCACTCGGGCGCCATGGTGGAGTGTTGGTGATGGCCTGGCATTACCCTTTCCGGCGGCAGCATTTGATGCCGTCATTTCGGCGTTTATGTTGCGCAACGTACCGGATGTGCGCCAGGCTATTGTGGAGCAGGTGCGCGTGCTACGTCCGGGTGGGCGGGCGGTCTGTTTGGAGATGAGCTGGCCCCGTTGGTTCCCGATGTCCGTGTTATTTGGCGCCTATTTCAACGGCTGGGTACCTTGGATTGGGCGGGTAATTTCCAGGGATGCGAATGCCTACATCTACCTGCCGCTCTCGGTAAAGCATTTTCTGCGCCCAGAACAGGTTGCCCAGCACATGGAATCTGCGGGGCTGTGCGAGATCAAAGTGATTAAGCGCATGTTGGGTACAGCCGTGATTTATGTGGGTGAAAAACCCCTTTCTGCTGATTGAGTACCAACTATAGGGAGGAAGTATGGATCAAATGACCGATCCGCGAGTTGCGGCATTGCACGCGAAACAAGCGCGCGCGCAGGAAGGCGGCGGCGCTGACCGCATCGCCAGTCAACACGCCAAGGGTAAACAGACTGCCCGTGAACGTATCGAGATGTTACTCGATCCGGGCACATTCCAGGAATTGCAGGCTTTTATGGTCAGCCCGACCGATGGCGAAAACGCTATCGCCGGCGATGGCGTGGTGACCGGTTATGGCGAGGTTGATGGGCGCACCGTCTACGTTTATGCTCAAGACTTCACCGTTTATGGCGGCTCTGTCTCGCTTACCCACGCCCGCAAAATCGTTCGGGTTCAAGAAATGGCGATGAACAGCGGTTGCCCCATCATTGGCTTGCTGGATTCCGGCGGCGCTCGCATTCAGGAAGGTGTGAGCTCACTCCAGGGTTATGGCGAAATTTTCCGCCGGAACGCGCTGGCTTCGGGCGTGACCCCGCAGATTTCGGTCATGCTTGGGCCTTGCGCGGGCGGCGCCTCCTATAGCCCGGCGCTCACCGATTTCATCATCATGACCGACAAGACCTCGGTGATGTTCATCACCGGTCCTGATGTGGTCAAAAGCGTTACCGGTGAGGTGATTGACCAACAGAGCCTCGGCGGCGCGATGGCGCACTTCACCAAGAGCGGTGTTGCCAGTTTTGTCGCGGAGAATGAGGAAGCTTCCCTGGCATTGGTGCGGCGTTTGCTGAGCTACCTGCCCGCTAACAATATCGAGGATGCGCCCTATGTTCCGCCTAGCGATCATCCCGACCGCATTGACCTGCGTTTGAACACGTTGGTACCCGAGGATCCCAACACGCCCTACGATATGCGTGTGGCCATTGAGGGGGTCTTTGACCTTGGCTCTTTCCTGGAAGTGCAAGCGGGTTGGGCGCAGAATGCCGTTGTTGGTTTTGCGCGGCTTGATGGACAGCCGGTGGGAGTGGTGGCGCAGCAGCCGATGTACATGGCGGGTGTCATTGATATTGATGCTTCGGATAAAATCTGCCGTTTTGTCAGCTTCTGCGATGCTTTTAACCTGCCGGTGATTACCTTTGTGGATTCGCCGGGTTTCCTGCCTGGAACGCATCAGGAGCATGGCGGCATCATTCGACACGGCGCGAAGATCATCTATGCCTATGTCGAAGCTACCGTTCCTAAAATCTCGGTGGTCACACGTAAGGCTTATGGCGGCGCTTACGTGGTGATGAGCAGTAAAGGCATTGGCGCCGATCTGCACTTTGCGTGGCCCTCTGCCGAGATTGCCGTGATGGGTGCGGAAGGGGCAGTGAATATTCTCAATCGTCGGGAAATTTCCCAGGCTGAGGACCCCGAAGCTGCGCGCGCGGCATTGATTGCTGAATACCGTGAGAAATTTGCCAATCCTTACCGTGCCGCGGATGAGGGGATTGTGGATGCTGTTATCGAACCGGCGCAGACTCGTGCGGTCCTCGTGGCTGCGTTGCGGGCATTGCGCGAGCCTGCCCGGCAGATGCCATCGAAGAAGCATGGCGTCATGCCCATGTAAAGGAGCTCACTGTGGATGCTGAATTGCTGAGACAGGCGCTGGTGCTGACAGCCATCGGCATGGGGATGACGTTCGCCGCCATCGGAGCGCTGGTGCTTGGAATGTATGTGCTGGGTGGACTCAAGCCCAGAAAATCGAGCGAAGCCGTGGCCGCCGTTGAGGAATCTGCTGCCTCAGGCGCCGCAACGCTGTCTCCGGCGCCTGCGACACTCCCGGACACTGAGGATGCACGCACTCTCGCTGCCGTAGCGGCAGTTGCTGTTGCTCGCGCACAATCTGTACGCGCGACCCGGTCACCGGCCAATGTGGCGCCAGACCAGTGGCGTAGCCATGTTCGTAGCCGACATTTGAACCAGCGGGATTACTGATTGATAGAGTCTGGAAAGCCAGGGGCTAGAAGCCCCTTATGGGTGGCTCGAGGGGGCTGCTGTAATTTATCTAAGGAGTAAGACTATGCCAGTCTATCGTGTGACTGTTGCTGGAAAAGAGTACACTGTAGAGGTGTCTAATCCGCGGGAACGCCCGGTGCATGCGGTGGTGGACGGCGAGCCTCTTGAGGTCTGGGTGGAAGAAGAAAGCCCGGGTATTGGGATGGCGCCTGTAGTGACCGCACCAACCGTCGTTGCCAGTCCCGCCCCTCAAGCTCCTGCACGCACTGCAGTCGCAGCTGGAGATGTGACCGCGCCCTTGCCTGGCGTGGTCACCGTCATCTCAGTCAAGGTGGGCGATGCGGTAAAACCGGGGCAAGATCTTTGCATCCTTGAAGCGATGAAGATGAACAACCCCATTCGCGCCACTTTTGGTGGGGTGGTGAAGACAGTCTACGTCACTATTGGCCAACAGGTTCAGCACGGTACGCCACTTTTCCTCATCGCGGATTGAACTTATGGAGACCAACGGTTCGCCAAACGCTGTATCCGGCGCCGCCATGCCTGGTGCCGCTGCTGCGATTACCCAGCTGGCCTGCCAGATTGAAGCCTTGCGCGACAATCTCGATTGGACGCTGGCCCACTTCGTCTTTGTGGCTGCGGCCACCGCGCTTTCGGAAGAGTGTGATATCGTTTGCTCGCCTGCTATGTCGGTGGTGAGCTACCATGGTCCACGCTTCCCGGAACTGGCTTTTTGGGGCGAATCGCCGGAGTTACTGCGCACCTATACTACCTTTTTGGTGGAGCCGGGGAGTGAGGTGCATTTGTTGGTTTCTACGGAGCAACGTGCGATTGCCGAACAGGCGTTTGCCGTCATCGAAATTCGTCCATCCTGGCAATTGGTTTTTGCCGGTGAGACCTCGAATGCAACCTCCTGGCAGCGTCTGGATCCGGGGGAGGCGATTCCGCTTAAGCCTCGCCATTTGGCAGCCATGCAGGCGCTGGCGCAGAAGGCGGAGATTTCTACAGTGGGTGAAGAGCTTTTCGAGCGTGGACCGGCGATGGGAATCTGGGAAGGGCGTACTCTCGTGGCGATGGGCGTGACCCGAACCCGCGTACCGGGGGTGGCCGAAATCGGCAAAATTGCGGTACACCCGGATTATCGCCAGCGCGGTTATACGGCGAACATTGTCGCGGCGTTGTTACAGAGCTTATTGGAGGAAGAGCCTTCACTGACAGTGTTTACGATGGTGCAACAGGGCAACACCGAAGCACTACTGCGTTACGAGGCCCTGGGCTTTGAGCGTGCGCGTCCCATGTATCTGATGCGGTGTCTGGTAGCAGACGAGCAGGCGCCGGCAGCTGGCTCGGCACCCGACCCGGCCCGGCAGCTAGCCCGGCGACTGGCGGCGCCTTTACAGAATCACGTTAAGGAGTGAGAAAGCAGTGAATATCCCGATCAATGAACTCATGGCGGGCTTGTTGGACCTGCTGCAAAACCCTGGCAATATTGTGATGCTTCTTATCGGTGGGGTACTACTCTATTTCGCCATCGTCAAGGAATATGAGCCATCGTTGCTGCTGCCGATTGGCGTTGGGATTATCATCGCTAATCTACCCCTTTCGGCAATGATCAATCCGGAAGAGAACGGGATGCTTTACATCCTCTACAAAGCTGGTGTGGCTACCGAACTCTTCCCTTTGCTCATCTTTGTGGGCGTCGGGGCGATGATGGATTTCCGTCCCCTGTTGGCACAACCGGTCTTTGCGCTGATGGGGGCTGCCGGGCAGTTTGGTATCTTCGGTACCCTGATCCTCGCGGTTCTTTTGGGTTTCAAACTCCCAGAAGCTGCCAGCATCGGCATCATTGGCGCAATTGATGGGCCCACCAGCATCTATGTCGCCAACAAGTTACTGGTCGAATATCCTACCGCGGCGGGACTGCCAGCCAATCCGGGAATGGCGGGCATCATTGCTGTCGTCGCGTATTCTTACATGAGCCTGGTGCCTATCATTCAACCGCCCATTATGCGCCTGCTCACCACTCGCGAAGAACGCCGCACGCACATGGAATACGCGCCGCGCGAAGTTTCCAAACTGGCTTTGGTTATGTTCCCCATCATCGTCACTATTGCCGTGGGCATTCTGGTTCCCCAGGCTGCCCCGTTGATTGCTTCGCTCATGCTCGGCAACCTGATGCGGGAAGCGGGCGTGGTTGAGCGACTGAGCAAAGCCTCGCAGAATGAAATCATCAACATTGCCACATTGTTCCTGGGTCTGGCTGTTGGAAGTACGATGACTGCTAAAAGTTTCCTCAACTGGGATACCCTCAAGATTTTGGGCCTGGGTCTGATTGCGTTTGGGTTGGATACGGCGGCCGGGGTGCTCTTCGGCAAATTTCTGTACCGTGTTTCGGGAAAGAAGATCAACCCATTGGTTGGCGCGGCAGGCATCAGCGCTTTCCCTATGGCGGGACGCCTGGTGCAGAAATTGGCAAATGAGGAGGATTATTCCAACTTTGTGTTGATGCACGCCATGGGCGCGAATACCGCCGGGCAGTTAGGCTCTGTCATTGCAGGCGGGGTGCTGCTCACGCTCGTATTGCCGATGGTGGGCTTGTAACCGGGCAGAAGGGGAATGGCGCGGTGTAGAAGATAGGAGGGGATAGGTGGTGTCTAACGCTTGACCTCAGCGTTTCCCGTCTCACCTTCTTGCGCGCTTTATCGCCTTCTCGCTTTGTCGCCTTCTCGTTTTATCGCTCACTAGTATTGGAAAGGAGAGCTTGCATGGCTAAAGGATTCGTTGTGATTGATGTGGATCGCTGCAAAGGCTGTGGCCTTTGCACCAATGTCTGTCCCGTGAAGATTCTAGCTCTTTCCCCTGACACCTTCAACGCAAAGGGCTATCATCCCGTCATGGTGACTGATCCGGAGAAGTGCATCGGGTGTGCTTCCTGCGCTATGATTTGTCCCGATGTCGTCTTCACCGTTTATCGCGAGCGTCGCGTGCGCGCGGCGACCACCAAGGAATAAGGAGGAAGCCATGGCAAAAGAATTACTCAAAGGTAATGAGGCTTTCGCCGAGGCCGCGATTCGCTATGGGCTTGAAGCCTACTTCGGTTACCCTATCACGCCACAAAGCGAAGCGCTGGAGCATTTGGCGCGCCGCATGGTGGAGGAGGACCGGGTTTTCATTCAGGCAGAAAGTGAGCTCGGGGCAATTAACATGGTCTACGGCGCGGCTTGCTGCGGCGTCCGCACGATGACCTCTACCTCTGGACCGGGCTTCAGCCTGATGGAAGAGGGTCTTTCTTACATTGCCGGATCGGATGTGCCCGCGGTCGTGGTCAACATGCAACGCGGTGGGCCTGGGCTGGGTAACATTCAACCATCGCAGAGCGATTACTTCCTCATGGTCAAGAGTGCCGGGCATGGTGACTTCCATCCCCTTGTCCTGGCGCCGGCCAGCGTCCAGGAGATTATTGATATGATGGGCCTGGCTTTTGACCTGGCGGAGAAATATCGCACTCTCGTTGTCATTGCAGGCGATGGCAGCCTGGGCCAGATGATGGAATCCGCTGAACTGCCGCCGATGCAACCCTTCCCGCGCCCGCGCCCTGAATGGGCGGTATCTGGCGCCAAGGGGCGCGATCCGCATATCATCACCTCGCTCGACCTCTCACCCGAAGGGTTGGAGCGCATGAATCTGGGTTTCCAGGCCAAGCTGGCGGAGATTCAGAAGCATGAGATTCGTTGGAAGGAATACGAGACTGCGGATGCCGAGATTCTGCTGGTCGCTTATGGCACCACCGGGCGCATTTGCCTCTCAGTTATGCGCGAGGCTCGCAAGCAGGGTCTCAAGGTGGGGCTTTTCCGCCCGCAGACGCTGTGGCCCTTCCCCTCTGCGCGGCTGAACGAGCTATCGGGGCAGGTGCGTGTGATGTTGGCGGCAGAGATGAACGCTGGGCAGATGGTGGAGGATGTGCGATTGGCCGTTTCGGGAAAGGTGCCTGTCCACTTCTACGGGCGAATGGGCGGCGTCGTCCCGCTGGCTGATGAAATCCTGGCGGAGGTAAAGAAACTATGAACGCCATTCCCGATACGATGGAACTGGTCTTCCAGTATCCTGAATCGCTGACCAAGAGAAATACCCATTATTGCCCCGGTTGTACCCACGGCGTCATTCACCGGTTGGTGGCTGAGGTGTTGGATGAACTGGGCGTACGTGAACAAACCATCGGCGTGGCGCCGGTTGGTTGCTCGGTGCTAGCGTATTACTACTTCAACGCCGACTTTGTGGAGGCCCCGCACGGGCGCGCTCCGGCTATGGCAACCGGCATCAAGCGTGTCAACCCAGACAAGATTGTCTTCACCTACCAGGGTGATGGTGATCTGGCAGCCATCGGTACCAACGAGATTATCCATGCGGCGCATCGCGGTGAGCTGATTACCACCATCTTCGTCAACAACGCCATTTATGGCATGACGGGCGGGCAGATGGCGCCAACGACGCTGCCAGGACAAAAGACCACCTCCAGCCCCTTTGGTCGCGATCCCAGAATCGCCGGTCTGCCGGTACACATCAGCGAAATCATGGCAGCCATTCCCAGCGTCGCCTATGCTACACGTCAATCGGCATTGGATTTGCCAGGCATCAACAAGACCCGGAAGGCGATCAAGCGCGCGTTTATGACGCAGCAGCATGGCTTGGGTTTCAGCATCGTCGAGGTCCTTTCCACCTGCCCCACTAACTGGAACCTGGATCCCTGGGCCGCGATGCAATGGGCAAAGGAAAACATGATTCCCCAGTTCCCGCTGGGCGATACCCGCGTGAGCGACGAAGTCGCCGCGCTGAAAGTATAGGAGGGTGTCATGCGTCACGAAGACATCATCATCTCGGGATTTGGTGGGCAAGGAGCGCTCTTCGCCGGGCAGTTACTGGCTTATGCTGGGCTGGCTGATGGCTTACACGTCACCTGGATTCCCTCTTACGGTCCGGAGATGCGCGGCGGTACGGCTAACTGTACGGTGATTGTGTCGGAGGAAGAAATCGGCGCACCTATCATTCGGCATCCTTCGGCGGCGATTGTGCTGAACCTCCCCTCGATGGACAAATATGAACCCCTGGTCAAGCCGGGTGGCGTCTTGGTCGTGAATACCACCCTCGTGCCGCGCGCGAGTGAGCGTACGGATATCCGCGTGATAGCTCTACCCGCGAGCGATATCGCCGTTGAGCTGGGGAATGTTCGTATGGGGAATCTGGTGGCTCTGGGGGCGTTGCTCAAGGCGACGGGCATTGTCAGCTTAGAGCTGGTGATGGCACAGTTGGAAGAGCACCTCTCGGAGCGCCAGCGCAAATGGTTGGAACCGAATAAGGAAGCATTGCTCAAGGGTGCTGATCTTGCTGGATAAGGCGTAGCGCGCTTGCCTGGTTCATCCTGGCAAAAGCATTTTGGGGGCGTGCGTAGCGCGTCCCCAAAATGGCATTCGTAGCAGTTCGGGCGGGCTCGCTATAAGGCTCGCTGTGAAAATTGGCTGTGCCTTGTTCCCGCTTCAAAACTGCTGTACTCAGCGGCATTGTGCGGGGCATAGGCGGTAATCATGCCGATGTGATTTCGGTCAGCAGCCTGCTCTGAAAGCCCAAAAGGCAGTATAATGGACCCGGTAGCCGGTACAGGCTGCCGGGTCTTGTAGGTAGAAGGGCAACATTAAGGCGCAAAGACAGGTTCCGCCAGAGTCCTTTTCTCTTTTGTACCACGAATTTTCTGGAGGCTTATATGCCACACTCGAAACCGACCCTGGGCCTGGCATTGAGCGGCGGCGGTATCCGCGGACTGGCGCATATTGGTGTGCTGGAGGTGTTGGAAGAGGCGCAGATTCCGGTGCATACCATTGCCGGGTCGAGTATGGGGGGCATTATCGGCGCGCTTTATGCTGCTGGTATTACTCCAAGTTCCTTGCGCGCGGCTGCAATCAAAGCCAGTATTTTGGATTTTGCGACCCCTGACCTTCACGGGCGGGGCTTGATAGGGCAGCGCAAATTCCAGAGTTTTCTCGCCGGTCTATTGGGACGGGACGATCTCACCTTTGCAGATCTCAAAATCCCTGTAGTTTTGACGGCGACAGATTTGGAGAGCGGCGCCCTGGTGCTGTTGCGTGAAGGCCCTCTGATGCCAGCCCTGCTTGCCACCTCTGCTTTTCCACTGGTTTTCCCTCCGGTGCATCATCAAGGGCGTTGGTTGGTGGATGGCGGAACATTGAACAACTTCCCCTGCGATGTGGCGCGTGCGATGGGCGTGGATCGCGTTATCGGTGTAGATACGCCCATTCGCATTCAGTTTGAGTTGCACAAGCCTGAGGAGGCGCACCCGCGGCTTTCTTTCCGTTCTTTGTTGCCGATTAACGTTCGCTCCTTCGACTGGAAACAGCCGATTCTCATTGCCGAGGGCGCGGTGGGGCATACACTCGATGTGCTGAATCGAGAGCGTGTGCGCTGTTGCCCTCCAGATTTGTTGATCGGGGTGGATTTGCCCAACACGAGCACCTTTCTGGTAGATAGCAGCGAGCATGAACGCATTATCAACATCGGGCACGCGGAGGCGCACCGTGTGCTGGGGGATTTGCGCCGCCTGCGCGATCGCCCGTTGCCCCCCGAGTGGCGGCAACGTTGGGGGCGCTTTATGCGGCGCTTGCGCCGCGCTCGCGCTGCATACCATGCACCGGATTTTGAGTACTTTCCACCGCTAGGTTGACGTTGCTTGCGTTTCAGATTCTTCGTGGTTATAGTTTTCCCGGTCCCGCGGCAACCGCAGCACCAGGAAGCTAAACAGCACCATCACAACGCCGCCGACGATAAAGGGTGTTTGCAGGGTGAACCAGCCTGCCAGCAACCCGCCTGCAAAAGCGCCAACGGCGTTAGCCAGGGAGACGGCGGTCGAATCCAAGCCAAAGGCGGTGCCGGCGCGTCCGGAAGGCGCCAGTTTCCCGATGTAGGCGCTGAGTGCTGAGAGGGTACCGCCAATCGCGATACCCATGAAGATTTGCCAGACCAGCAACAACCAGTAGTTGGCGGCAACTCCCTGAAGCACCAGCGCCGCGCCACCCAAAAGGCCACAGCCCAGGAGGATCATCCGTCCTCCGTAACGGTCCGCCATGCGCCCCAGTATGGGCGCGGCAGCGGCGCTACTGATCCCGGAGATGGTCACCAGCAAGCCCGAGAACGTCCCTAATTGCGTTGAACCCGGTAAGAGTTCCTGTACCAGCAATGGTGTAAACGGGGAGGACATCTGCACGCCCAGGCGCAGCGCAAAACGCAGGAAGAGCACCAGTGCCAGCATCGCACTGGCGAAAATCAAACCAAAGTCCCGCCGCATTTGTCCCAGCAGTCGCAACTTACCCAGGTCCTGCGGTGGGCTAAAGTTCTCATTCACCATGAATAGAATGATCAGACCGGCAATGAGCAGAAATCCAGAGGTGATCCAGAATACCGCACGGTAGCCAAGTTCGTCGGCTACGATTCCACCGGCAGAAGGTCCCAAGGACTGCCCCAGAAAAATCGCGACCTGTAACTTGCCCAGTGTCTCGCCCAGGCGGTGTTGTGGGGTTGAACTGGCGACAAGCGTCGTTGCCGCGGCGACTGTGCCGGTGAGGGCGCCTTGCAGCAAGCGCAGCGCTGCGAGCTGTTCCACGTTCGTCACAAAACCCATCAAAATGATGGTAACGACTCCACCGAACATCGCGCGTTCCACCATCATCTTGCGCCCGTAGCGGTCGCTGAGGCTACCCCATATCGGACCGAAGAAAGCCATCGCAAACGCGGGGGCAGAGGATACAAGTCCCGTCCACCGCGCTACTGCTTCTCCTTCTACGCCGAGGTATTGCACATAATAGGGCAAAATGGGCAAGAATGAGGCGAAGCCCATAATTGCCAGCAGCTCCGCGACCCACACACTCCATAGATTGCGTTGCCACTCACGAGTCATGCGAGCTCCTTGTATAAAATATCTCTAACAACTACTTACACATTAACAACCGCAGGGCGTACTTGCGGGAATCGGGTACCCCGGTGACAATT
>JAFGFB010000147.1 GCA_016931315.1 Anaerolineae bacterium | reverse complement strand
ATCGTCATCATCAACAAGGGACAGAAACGCCAACATGCCGCCCCCGAAAAACTGCTCGCGCTGCTGGATGGCAAAGTCTGGCAGTGGGTCATCCCCTCCGAAGCATTGCCCACGCTCAAGCAGAGTCACCTCGTCAGCGGAACGATTCGCCGCGAAAACGGGATCCAAGTGCGGGTGGTGAGCGAAGCGGCTCCCGCGCCCGAAGCGGAGAGAGTCACCCCCAGCCTGGAAGATGTCTATTTGCGGGAAGTCAGCCAGAGCGGAGCATCCAAATGACAACACTGCGCGTTATCTACCACATGGCGCGCGCCGACTTCCTCGAGCGCATCCGCCGCTACAGTTTCCTCATCATGCTCGGGCTGGTGGTCTGGCTCGGCTATCTCTCCGCCAGCGGGCAAATGCGCATGCGCGTGCCGCCCGATTACACCGGCGTGATCAACTCCGCCTGGGTTGGCGCAACGATGACCGTCACGGTCTCACTGCTGCTCGGCTGGGTGGGCTTTTACATCGTCAAAGGCTCGGTCAGCCGCGACTACGAAACAGGCGTGGGGCAGATCATGGCGACCACGCCGCTCAGCCGCCCGCTCTACATGCTCGGCAAGTGGCTGAGCAACTTCGCCGTGCTGGGCATCGCGGTCGTCATCCTGCTGGTCGAAGGCATCCTGATGAACCTGCTGCTCGGCACGCACGACCTCGACCTGCTGGCGCTCGGCGCCCCGCTGATGGTGATTGCCCTGCCGAGCGTGGCGCTGGTCGCCGCCTTTGCGGTGCTATTCGAGAGCATCGGTTGGCTGCGCGGCGGGCTGGGTAACGTAATTTATTTTTTCGCCTTCATGTTTGCGCTGGTTTTTAGCGGCGAAGTGGACAGTATCGGCACGTCCGGCAAAATCGCCAACCCCTACATCGATTTCACCGGCTGGCAAATCATCGGCGACAGCGTCTCACGCGCCGCGCGGGCGGTTTACCCCGATACCGCCGGTGGTTTCGCCTTCTCGATCACGAGCCTGCCCGCGCCAAACATCTTCCTGTGGAACGGCATTGAATGGACAGGTGACATTTTTCTTTCACGCGGCTTTTTCCTGCTGGTGGCACTGGGGATTGTGCTGACCTCGTCCCTTTTCTTTGACCGCTTCAACCCCTCGCGGCTTTCTGTCAGGCGGAAGAAAACCGCTTCGGACTCCCCCGCGCCGGCTACTGTTTCCAAGCCGGTTGCCAGCCCCGACATCCACCTGACCCCACTTCCCGCCAGCCGAGCGCGCTTCCGCTTCGACGCGCTTTACCTCGCCGAACTGAAACTGCTCTTGAAAGGACAGCGCTGGTGGTGGTATGTTGTCGCCGCAGGGCTGGTCATCGCCCAACTCGCCAGCACCCCCGATGTGACGCGCATCCTGCTGGTGGTTGCCTGGGTCTGGCCGATCCTGCTCCTGAGCCGACTCGGCAGCCGCGAGTCGTGCCATAACACGCGCGAGATGGTCTTCTCCGCCCCGCGCCCCGTGCTGACCCAACTCCCCGCGGCGTGGCTGGCGGCTTTCACCCTGATGGCGCTGACAGGTTCGGGCGCGCTGGTCAAATTCCTGATGATGGGTGACGCACACAGCCTCCTCGCCTGGTTGGTTGGTGCGCTGTTCGTCCCCTCACTGGCGCTAACTTTCGGCGTGCTAACCGGCTCGAGCAAGGCGTTCGAGATCGTTTATGTGTTGTGGATGTACCTGATCTTGAACAAAATCCCCGCCATTGACTTTCTTGGTATGACACCGAATAGCCCGTGGCAGTTGTATCTCGGTTTGGCGCTGGTCTTGATGAGCGTGGCAATCCTGGCGCGGCAGACCCAATTAAAAACCAGGTGATTGAAGGATATTGAGATATGCCTTACGAACTTGTCCCATTCACGCCGGAACACCTTCAACCCGCAGTGGAGTTGTTCATCCAGACTTATCGTGATGAGCGATCACAAAGTCCATGTTTGCCGTCCCGTGCGATGGACGAACCCGTCTGGATCCGGTATGCGCTGCAAGCCAAACTCGCTAACCCTGGCGTCGCAGCGGTCGAGCGTGGTCGTCTGCTGGCTTATATGCTCACCGGCGGTCAATTTGCCTGGAAAGGACAGCAAGCGGTAATCGTCCCTGAATACAGTCATGCCGCCATTGCAGATGGAAAACAAGCGCTGTATCAAACCATGTATCAATCCCTGGCACAGGAATGGGTGAACCAGAGTTACCATCTCCACTTGATCGGACATTTTGCACACGACACACTTCTCCAGGAAACACTGTATCAATTGGGATTTGGAGCGCTCGTCGCAGAACGGCTGCGCGACCTTTCCGTGATTGATATAAGACAGGATCAACCAGTCAAGGAAGAACTGGACATCAGCAAATTTGTTGATCTTCACATCGAGCATATCCGCTACTATCCCCACTCCCCGATTTTCCTCTCGCGCTCAACTAATCGCCAATCTGCCCTGGCTGATTTGGAAGCACATGCCCAGAACGGGGATGTGTTTTTCGTATCCTATGAGCGGGACGAACCGCGCGCGTATCTCATCGTTGGGAAGTCAACCTTTGGAGGGGAAGGTTTCCTCCTCCAGGAGACAAATACCGCCCAGATCAAGTCCGCGTATGCGCGAGCGGAGATACGTGGCAAAGGGACGGGGGTGGTGCTATTGCAGCGCGCGATTCAGTGGTCACAGCAACAAGGCTTTGAGCGCGTTTTTGTGGAACACGAAACTGCCAATCTCGCCGGAGGCAATTTCTGGAATAAATATTTTACCCCCTACCTTTACTTTTCCATGCGCTACGTTGATAGCCAACTATAAAATCAAACCAGGAGCATCATCATGGGAACTGCTCTCTTGAAAAAACGTGTTTTTCTGTATGTGGGTATCCTCTACGGCTGCCTGCTGCTCGGTTGGCTGGCAACCCTGCTCCTGCCCGACGCCTACACCGTGGTCTGGGGACTGTTCAGCGTGCTGCCTGTCGCCGCCACCATCCTGACGCGGGTCATCACCCGGGACAAATCGCCGTGGTATCTCCAGCCGCACTTCCGCCAAAGTTGGAAGACCTACCTGTTCGCGGCATTCCTGCCCGGCATTGCCATCTTCCTTGGTGGGTTGCTGTACTTCACCCTGTTCCCGCAGGATTTGGACTTAACTGCCCGCAACCTGGTGGCGCAGTATGGGCAATATGGCGCGCCTGAAAACCTGTTGTTGACACCCCAAACGGTCATCCTGGTGGGCATCGCTCTTATTTTCATCTCGCCGTTGGCTTTGCCGGTTCACATCTTCGCCCTCGGCGAAGAGCTCGGCTGGCGCGGCTACCTGTTGCCGATCCTGCTCAAACTAACCAGCCAGCGCAAAGCCACCCTGCTCCATGGTCTCCTGTGGGGACTGGCGCACGCGCCGCTGATCTACTTTGGCTTCAACTACGGTGCAGACTACTGGAGCGCGCCGTGGAGTGGTATCCTGATGATGACCCTGGTCTGCGTGGTGCTGGGAACCTGGCTGGCGTATGTCACCATTCGCGCTGAAAGCATCCTGCCCGCCACCATCCTGCATGGCGCAGGCAATGTGATTGGCGAACTGCCGGTTTTTATCTCATTTTTGAGCATCAGTCCGCTGGTTGGCCCAAACCCGACCGGCATCATCGGGATGAGCGGATTGATGCTGGGTGCCGTGTTTTTGTTCTTGAAACTGGAGCATAGAAAACCATGAAAATCAATCGCATTTTGCTCGAAACCATTCTTGTCACCGCCATCACTCTGCTGGGGATGTGGTTCGTTCCTGTCGCCAAGACGATTTTCGCGCTCATCCCGGTCGCTTACCTGCTGATTGAGCGCCGCCTGCGCCACCGCACCTGGGGCGACCTCGGTTTCAATTTCCGCACCTTTTGGGCAGATTTGCGCGCCAACTGGATTTTGTTTCTCCTGCTGGGATTTATCATCCAACCAGTGACGGCGCTGTGGGCGAAGGCGTATTTCCCCGAATTCCTGGCGCACGTCCAGGTGCGGCTGCCATTCGAGAGCGGGATTGGTTTGGGGGGGCTGCTGCCCTTGCTGGCATTTTCACTTATCGGCGAGGAAATGACCTACCGCACGTTGATTCAAGGCCGACTCGCGCCATTCATCAATGCGCCGGCGGCGGTGGGTGTGGCCTCGCTCCTGTTTGGACTGGCGCACTACGCTCCGGGGCCGGGACTCATCGTTGTTACGGACATCGGCTTGATCGTCGTGGATGCGGTGCTGTATGGTACAATGTTTGCACGCCGCAATAACCTGTGGGTGGTCTGGCTGGCACACCTATTGGGCGATATTTTGGGGCTGCTCGTTTTGAATTCAATGTGAGGAAACATGGACGAAACATGCATTTCACAACACAGTTTGGGCACGACCATCGCGTATCATCTTCTGCCTGGGGTTGTCATTCTGGCTGGGTATGTTCTCATCACGCCCTTCATTCGGAGGGTGGGTTTGCCCTCGGCCATTGGCATTTCGCTGGCGGTGCTATTCGTGCTTGTGCCGCTGGAATTGGGCATCCTATTCTGGCAGGGGAAGCGGCGGAACGGGCGGTTCTCGCTGGAGGGGATTGTCCTCAATCGCGAGAAGACACCCCCAGCCCAGTTTGCCCTGTTGATGTTTGCTGCGCTGTTCGGGGCGGTGTTCTGTTTTGCCTTGCTCGGTTGGCTGGATAAAACTCTGCTCCCGCTGTTTGCCTGGCTGCCGGACTGGTTTTTTATCAATGAAGATATGAGTGTATACAACAAAACGATCCAGTTCATCAACTGGTTGGTGATTTTCCTGCTCACGGGCATTGTTGGACCGTATGTAGAAGAACTCTACTTTCGCGGTTTCCTGCTCCCGCGTCTCGCCTGGATGAAGGGCTGGACACCGCTGGTCGAGGCCTTTCTCTTCGCCCTGTACCACTTTTGGTCACCCTGGCAGCTGGCGACGCGCACCCTGGCGGTTTTGCCGCTGGTTTATATCGTCAATCGCAAACGGGATCTGCGCATCGGCGTGACAGCGCACTGGCTGCTGAACACCGTCGGTAGCTTGGAATTGCTCCTCATGGCATTCCGGTAATGGCACATGAGCATCGGTGAATTTAACCAACACCTCCCCACGTTAAACACCCCGCACCTGCTGCTCCGCAAACTGCGCGAGGAAGATTCAAAAGACTATTTTGCTTTTGCCAGCGATCCACGGGTGGTGCAACACTTGCGCTGGGGGCCACGCACCTCGCTGGCTGACACCCGCGCCTATTTGCAGGACGTTCTGGCTGGATACAAAAGCGGGATAGACGGCCCCTGGGGGATCGAACTGACGCAGACACACCAGCTGATTGGCGCAGCGCATCTGATGGACATTCACCCTCAGCATTGGAACGCTGAAATTGGCGTGGTGCTGCATTCCGGTTATTGGGGGCAGGGACTTGGCAGCGAAGCGCTGCGCGCGGTGCTCGCGGTCGGTTTCAGCATTGTGGGACTGGAACGTATCCAGGGGCTGGTCATCACGGGCAATTCCCCCGCCTGCCGGATGCTGGAAAAATGCGGGATGACCCACGAAGGGCTGTTGCGTCATTATGCCTGGCAAAAAGAGCAGTGGTGTGATTCCGAACTCTATGCCATCCTGAAGGCTGAATTTCACTGAGCGCCGACCGGTTTTGGGAACAAAATCGCTCACCTGTGCCACCACAGAAAGGATACCACAATGAACATCACCTGTATTTCAGCCGCAAACGTCGCGCGGGCGCGGGATCACAGCGCTTCTACCCGCGCTTGCGAGATAATTCGTGATCTGGTCACGGCTGAATATGACGCGCAGGTCGAAATCCTGCCGCTGCTTGACTATGAGCTGACGCCCTGCCTGATGTGCGGGCAATGCCTGACCGCCGGGGAATGTGTCTATGATCCGGCCTTCAATGCGCTTCATGCGCGGCTGGCCGCTGCTGACGCGGTCTTTGTAGTCTGTCCGCATTATGCGCCGCTGCCTTCCAAACTGATGATGTTGCTGGAAAAATTGGAGGAAATCTGCTACCTGAACTGGTGTCAAAATCAGGAATATCATACCGTCGTGTACGGCAAACCGATTGGATTGGTGGCGCACGGCGGGCAGACGGCAGAAGCGTTACCCTACTACAAAACGGCCCTGCTCGACCCGCTGGCGCTGGCGTTTGCCTCAGTGCAAATGCGGGTCATGTCGGCGGGTCCAGAGTGGCCGAATGGCGCGGTATTCGGCGTCCAGCGGTTGTACTTGCCTCCGGGTGACATCTTTGTCCAGATCGAACATGACTGGGACGACATTCGCCAGCACCTGACCCCGTTGGTGATCAATCTGCTGGCGCAATTGCAGGCGGCGCGCTGATGTACTTTGATTTCACCGGGGCAGAGCAATTCCTGGCCTATCTGGCCGGCGATATACCGTTGGCGCAAGTATTGACCCATCCAGCGTATCAGACGGTCTGGCAGCACGCCCGGCAATTTGGGACGGGACTTACCGCCCAGGATGTAGTCGCCGCGTTGGCCGGGCAGCCGTCGCCGTTCTATGGGCTGAACGCTATCTCGGCCAACCTGCCGCGCATCCAGGCGTTGCTGGAGGTGCTGCGGGCGCAGGCGGTGGCCTGGAGCATTACCGCCACCGCCGAATTGCACGTCCTGTGGCCGGAGGCCGACCTGGATTTCCCGATTTACCCCATCGTCGGCTACGATATGGGCATTGGCTTGCAGGGCGCGGTTTGCATGAATTGCAACTGTCCGGCTTACCTGGCGGAGCCGTCCGAAATGCTCTATTATCTCATTCACGAAGCCACGCATGTCCTCTACGAGCGCGCGCATGAAATCCCCCCGCTGGCAGCGGTCAACACCCCCGCCGACTGGCGCGCCTATTTCTGCCTCTGGTTGCAAAACGAAGGCTACGCAGTCTACACCCCGCTCCGTTTGCGCACGGAGCAGGGTGCATTACAAGAGCGTGATTATCGCATCTTGAACGACCCGCCGCAAATGGCGGCGCACCGGGCGGCGTACTGGCGCACGGTAGCGCGCCTGGAAAGCTCCACGCCGCTGGCGCGGGAGGAGTATTTGGAACTCTGCTTCGGCCCGGCGCGGCTGACCTACCGGTTGGGCTGTGACTTGCTCCGGCGGCTGGAGCAATCCGCGGGCCTTGCTGCCGTGCAGGAAGCCTTCTGGCTGCCCGCAGAAATGTTTATCGCGCAGTATCAGGCGCTTCTGGCAAATTAGGTACGGAGGTCACGGGTGGTCACATTCACGACGGAGCGGTTAGTATTACGGGAATTCCAGCCTACCGATTGGGCCACATTCCGCGCGTTGGAAGCGGAACCTGCGCTGTATTACTACGAACCTGCGGCTCCGACAGAAACAGACACGCAGGCTTATGTAGAGCGGGCGCAAGCCGAAGCCCAGCAAACGCCGCGCACACATTATCGTCTGGCGCTCACCCGGCTCTCGGAGGCGGAGGTCTGCGGGCGGGTCACGCTCGCCCAGCTCAACCCCGCCATCCGCGAGTGGGAAATCGGTTGGGCGGTACATCCCCGGCTGTGGGGGCAGGGCTTCGCCACCGAAGCGGCCCGCGCGTTGTTGGCCTTTGCCTTTGCAGAATTGCGGGCGCATCGAGTAGTAGCTTTTTCCCACGCCGAAAATGCCGCTTCTTTGCGGGTCATGCGCAGATTGGGGCTACAGCAAGAAGGGTTGTTGCGTGCGACCCGCTGGTGGCGCGACGCTTGGAGTAATGAGGTGGTTTTCGCAATATTGGAGCAGGAGTGGCCGCTGTAGTCCCAACATTGTTGTTGAACTATTGGGCTCTCCCAAAAATCCGTGAAATCATTGCTCTCAATAACTTGCCAGAGTGACAAAGTCGTACTCGTGACAAGATCCAACCTGCAGTATTAGCCGACATCAGGTTATCAGGTAGGCGGCTAGTACATCTTGGCATAAATTTCTCACCGATTAGGCCGTCAGCGGCTTGCCTTGATAGGTCCATTTGAACGGCTTGGCCATGGTGCGGTTATAGTATTCGACAAAAGCCAACACTTTGCGT
>JAFGFB010000146.1 GCA_016931315.1 Anaerolineae bacterium | reverse complement strand
GAAAAAAGACGCAGAGGGTTAACGCCTGATGCAGGTCGTTTGCAAGATGGCGGTCTTATTTTCTCCAATAATCTGTCGTATACCCTTGCTCTAGCACTGAGTCCAGAAGGAGGTGAACGGACCTAAACCTTTGTTATGCCTGAAACCCCATAGTTATTTGCTCGATTCAAAGTTCTGAAGGAGGAACCATGCGTAAGTACCGTTTGTTCACAATCGTTTTGCTGTTGACGACTCTGCTGGCAGCTTGCAGCCCAACACCTGCAGCGACCCCAGAGCCAACAACGCCGGCGCCTACCACAGCCGCACCCGTCGAGACTGCGGCGCCGACCCCTGAACCCACCCAGGAAGCCACTCCCGAACCAACTCCTGTCGAACGGGAATGGCCCGAGGGGGTGGTGAACATTCTGACCGTGAAGTTGCGCCCCGGACAGGAGTGGAGCGATGGCTCCGCTATGACCGCGCTGGACCTCGTCGGCACCTACAACATCTACTGGGCGCAGAACAACAGCGTCTGGAGCTATCTCCAGGACGTGGTCGCCGTGGATGACACCACCGTCGAGTTCTGGATCAAAGCGGCTTCGCCCCGCGCGCTGCGCCTCATTCTGCGCGCCAACCAGCCCGCCCCCTACTCCGTCTACGGCAAGTGGATGGATCAGGCGGCGGCGCTCCGCGCTAAGGGCGAAGACCCCAAGGGCGATACTGCCAAGGCGCTCGTGGATGACCTCTACGCCTTCAAGCCCGAGACCGTCGTCGCCTACGGGCCCTTCATCCTCGATCCCGAATCCGTCACCGAAGCCCAACTCGAACTGGTCAAGAACCCCACCGGGCTCAACGCCAGCGAGATTGACTTCGAGAAAATCCTGCTCTACTACGGCGAGACTGCCGCTTCCCTGCCCCTCGTTCTCTCCAATGAGGTGGACTACAGCACCCACGGCTACACCCCTTCTGATGTCCAGCAGATCAAGACCATGCCCAACCTCCAAATCTTCACCGGTCCTACCGGCACCGGTCCCGGTCTCTGGTTCAATCAGGCGGTCTACCCCCTCGACAAGAAGGAAGTCCGCCAGGCTTTTGCCTACATCATTGACCGCGATGAGAATGCCACCGTTGCCATGGGCGATGCCGGTAAGGGTATCCAGTATCAAGCCGGCTTCACCGACCTCCAGGTCCCCACCTGGCTCTCCCCTGCCGATATCGCCGAACTCAATGCCTATGCCAAGGATTGGGATAAGGCGGAGGAATTGCTCACCGGCATCGGCTTCACCAAGGACGCCAGCGGCACCTGGCTCGATGATACCGGCAAGCCCTTCGAGGTCGAACTTTCCGTCCCCGCCGACTTCGCCGACTGGCTGGGCTCTGCCGAAAACGCCGCCCAGCAACTCAGCGCCTTTGGCATCAAGGCGACCGTCCGCGGCTATCCTTCCGCCGAACGCGCCACCGCCCAGAAAGAGGGTAAGTACCAAATCCTTGTGGACCTCTCCATCTACTACAACCCACCCCACCCCCAAACCGCCTACAACTACTACCTCAACACCCCCCGCAACGCCCCCGAGGCCACCGATGCCTTCAAGGGTATGAACTGGTCCTGGACGCAGGTTGACCCCGCCACCGGCGACGAAGTCTACATCCCCGACCTCCTCACCGCTGCCGCAGCCGGCTTCGATACCGAAGCTCAGAAGCCCGCCATCGCCAGCCTCGCCCGCATCGTCAACGAGGAACTCCCCGTCCTGGCACTCTTCGAACGCTACTCCACCGATGTCATCAACTACGATACCCGCGTCTCCGGTTGGTTGCCCTTCTCCGACCCCATCTACCAGAACAACCAGGCGGATCTCTACATCGCCAAGCAATTCCTCGATGGCACGCTCAAGCCCGCCGCTACCGGCGATGGCACCTTCCACACTGTCTATCCCTATCCCCAACCCCCCAACTACGACCTCAACCTCTTCACCACCAGCAGCCTGCCTGTCGGACTCGGCAACCCGTCCTACAACGTGATGTACCCGCCCCTCTTCTACTATCTCTGGGCTAGCGCCACCTACGTCCCCGGCGTTGCCGAAAGCTATATGCTGCGGTAAGACGTTTTGAAAATGAACCAGGTAGAGACGACCCCACAGGGTCGTCTCTACCCCCCAAAGGCGATAAGCGAAACATGAAAAGACATTCACGGGCCCTTCTCACGTTTCCCTTGTTACTTTTCACCCTGACAGGAGGTTGCACTCGCATGTCCACACCAAACGATAACACACCACCAACGCTGACAGCGCCGACGACGGCGACGACGACGGCGGCGTCGCTGACGACGACGGTTCCAACGACGACGCAACCAGATTTCACACCGCGACCGACGCCAACACCGAGTCCGGATATCGAAGCGTTGCTGGCACAGATGACATTGGAAGAAAAAATCGGGCAGGTGATGGTGATTGGCTTCGATGGACCAGAAGCGGATAACGGCTTACTGGAAATGATCGAGGACTATCATGTGGGCGGGGTGATTCTGTTTGCGCGCAATGTAGAGTCGCCGCGCCAGGTTGCTGCACTGACCAATGCGCTACAAAATGCCGCAGCGTTGAGTACAGCGGGGCAAAGCGCTCATCCAGGATTGCTCATCGCGATTGACCAGGAAGGGGGACGTGTTGCCCGGTTGACGGAGAACAAGGGCTTTACGGAATTCCCCGGCGCGATGGCGCTGGCAGCAACCGGCGATGTAGAAAACGCACACCGTGTGGCACAGGCGATGGCTGCCGAGATGCGTGCGGTAGGCATCAATACCGATTTTGCGCCCGTTCTTGACGTGAACAACAATCCCGCCAACCCCATCATCGGCATCCGCTCCTTCGGTTCGGAGCCGGAGCTGGTGGCGGAATACGGCGTTGCCTTTGTGGATGGCTTACAGAGCGGGGGAGTGCTCGCCTTTGGCAAGCATTTCCCCGGGCATGGGGATACCAGCGTGGATTCGCATGTCGCGCTGCCGCTGGTGCCGCACGAACGGGCGCGGTTGGAAGCGGTGGAATTCGTCCCGTTCAAAGCAGCCATGCGTGCGAATGTCGCAGGAATCATGTCGGCGCATGTCACCTTCCCTGCGATTGATGCCATGCCGGGATTGGCAGCAACGCTCTCTCCCAAGGTACTCACAGGGCTGTTGCGCGATGAGCTGGGGTATGGGGGCTTGCTCGTTACCGATTCGTTGGAAATGGGCGCGCTAGCACAAAGCGGGTATCCGGTTCCGGTCGCGGCGGCAACCGCGCTGCAGGCTGGCGCCGATTTGCTGCTCTTCAACCGCGACCACACGCTGCACCGCACCGCCTTCCGCGAAATCCAGACCTGGGTTCAGGACGGGCGCATTCCAGAAAGCCGCCTGAACGAAGCGGTACGCCGGGTGCTGCAAGCCAAAGCAGCCTTCGGGCTGTTCAGCCCAGAGATGGTGGATGTGGCCCTCGCAGAGGCTACCTGCGGCACGCCCGAAACCAAAGCCCTATCACGCGCCGTAGCCGATCAGTCCATCACGCTGGTCCACACAGGAAGCCCTGCCGCGCTACCCCTGGCGCCCGGTTCAAAACTGCTCGTCGTGGAGACGCCCGCTGCCAACGGTCTGGGCAGGGAATTGGATGTGCCGTTCATCGTCGTGGATGAACAACCGACGCGGGCGCAGCGACAGAGCGCGCTCAGCATGGCGCGAGATGGGCGAACGGTGATTGTGGCTGTGGCTGATGCGAGCCGGTTTTCGGAACAGGTCAAGTTAGTCGAAGCCTTCGTCAAGACTTCATCCCCGGTGATTGTCGTCGCAATTCGCACGCCCTACGATCTGACAACGATGCCGGAGCAGGCAACCCTTCTGGCAACCTATGGGCTGAATCCGCCCACGCTGGAAGCGCTACTGCGCGTTCTACGGGGCGAGGTCCTGCCGCAGGGGCGCCTGCCGGTCACATTAGCCGATTGACAAAACCGCATGACTACTGATACAGCACGCAGCGCCTACCCTGTAGCGACACCTTACCAGACGGTCATTTTCTTTGACCTGGACGGGACGCTCATTGATGGTCCTTTTAGGCCGGTGGTGCTGCCGGCGATCCTGGAGGAGCTGGCTGTTTCGGGGCTAGAACCGGCGGCGCTGCGCCAGCTACTCTTCGAGGAAAACACCCGCCGGCAAGCCGATCCAACCTGCCCGCCAACCCAAGCGATGGACTGGGACGATATTCTCCAGACCATTGGCCAACGGCTCGGCATTCCGGTCAAGACAAATGTCGAAGCATTGATTCAAACGCATGCGGGACCGCCGCATGCCGTGCTCCACCCTGGCGCCCTGGAAGCCCTGCAAGCGCTAGTCGCACCAGAGCGCGCCATAGTGCTGGCCACCAAGGGGCTGCGCAAATACCAGCAGCCGATTCTGGAAGCGCTGGGCATTCTGGCGTATTTCAACGCTATCCTCACACCGGATAGCCATCAAGCGCTCAAGCGCAACCGCGCCTTCTACGGCGATTGGCCCCAACGGGCAATGCTCACGCTCATGGTGGGAGATTATTACACGGATGATGTGCTGCCGGCGCGGGCGTTTGGTTTTCAAGCCGTATGGAAGCAGGGAAACCTGCCAGAAGCTCTGCGCAGTCTGGACCCCGTCGTGCGCCCGGCAGCCTATCCCTACGCTGCCGAGCAAAGCATCCGGCCGGTTGCGATCATCCATTCCCTGGTAGAATTACCACAAGTCGTACAAGACCTGGAAATGGCTTTTCACAAAAACTGAGAGGTAGCGATGAAACTGATGCCCTTTGACCTTAAGCTGGAGACACACCATGCCGCTGCCGCAGCGCTCTGGACGGCAGCGTGCGGCCCTGATCTTGCCATTACACCGGCGTTCGTGGCCTTCAACACACGGTTCACCACTGGGGTGAGTCAGGCAGGGCAGCTGGCTCTCGAAGATGGGCAAGCCGCAGGTGAGCCCGTGGGCTTTGTGCTGGCAAGCGCCACAACCGGCGATCCCACTTACAAATTGGGATGGATAGACGCGCTCGCGGTTTCACCTGCATCGCAACGGAAAGGTTATGGAAGCGCGCTGCTGGCGTGGGCTGAGACATGGCTCGAAGCGCATGGCGCGCGCCAGATTCGATCCGGCGGCAGCCTGAGACCCTTTACGCCGGGATTGCTCACCGGACCAGGCTCCGCCGCTTACGAGTTTTTTGCGCACCGGGGCTACGTCGAAGAAGGCATCGAATGGGACGTGGCGAATGACCTCATCGCCTATCCCGACCCACCTTTGCCCGCCGGCGCTCCCATCCTGCGCCCGGTTGAGACAGAAGCAGACCGGGTGGCGTTGTTCGAGTTCCTGAGCCACGAATTTCCCGGTCGCTGGACTTTCGAGTGCCAGGAGTTCTTCCGGGAGGGCGGTCGCCCTTCAGATTGGATGCTGCTGTGGCCCGTGAATGCCGAACAGCCTGCCGGATTCTGCCAGCTCACGCTGGAGGACTCGCTGCGTCCCATCGAGCGCTTCTACCCGCACCGCCTGCCACATCCCTGGGGGCAATTCGGTCCCCTCGGCGTTGCGGCTTCGGCTCGCGGCAAGGGCTACGGCGCCGCAGTGGTGGATGGGGCGGCGCGGCATCTGAAGCACTTGGGCGTGCGGGGCTGCATCATTGATTGGACCAGCCTCACAGATTTCTACGGCAAATTCGGCTTCACGCCCTACCGGCAGTATCACGTCGTCGTCAAAGAGCTCCCGAAAGAGTGAGTACCATAGTGGGCGAAGAGGGAGCCATTGCCCAAACGCGTTTTTTCACAGGAGAGACTCTGAAATGAGGACCGATGCCATTCACGAGCTACTGACCCAGGCTGTAGAGACCGTCACACCCGCTGCACAACTGGTCGTGCGGCAGAATGGCGCGGTGCAGTTAGAAGGCGCCTATGGCTGGCTCGATCCCGAAACACGACAGCAACCAACCCAAATGGACACCCTGTTCGACATGGCTTCGGTGAGCAAGCTTTTCACCGTCACCGCCTTTATGACCCTGGTAGAAGAGGGGCAGGTCAGCCCGGATCAACCGGTTAAGACCGTGCTGCCCGATTTCGATGGGCTGCGCCCAATCCAGCCTTATGAAAACCCACTCAAACCCGGCGCCCTCGTGAATGTGCCGGGTGAGGTCGCCACCGCAGATGCCGGGCGCGTGACGTTTCGCCAACTGCTCACCCATACCTCCGGCTTGCCCGCGTGGCGCCCGCTATGGCAACAAACGGACGCAAATGCTGCGCGTCGAATGGCGTTGGAGACTTTCTTCTCCTACCCACCCGGTAGTCGCATCATCTACAGTGATATCGGGCTGATTCTGCTGGGCATGAGCATCGAAATGCTCACCGGACAGCGCCTCGATGCCGCCATCCGCGACCGGGTGATACTGCCTCTGGGACTGGAGCACACCGGTTTCCGCCCCCTGCTGGCAGATGCACAGGAGCACCCTGCCAACATCGCCCCCACCGAATTCTGCGCCTGGCGTGGGCGCCGTATTGTGGGAGAAGTACACGACGAGAACGCCTGGAAGTTGGGCGGCATCGCCGGACACGCAGGCATCTTCTCCACCGCGGCTGATATCGCCGCCTTGGGGCAATGCTTTCTCGATGGCGGGGCACCACTGCTTAGTAAGGCAATGGTTGCCGAGATGACGCGCATTCAAGCAGAATATGAGGGGGTGCAGCGCGGATTGGGCTTTGCCCTGTGGAGCGCCGACCCAGAGGCAAGCAGCAACCCTTTCAGCCAGCGCGTCTTCGGGCACACGGGATTCACGGGCACCTCCCTGTGGATTGACCCGGAGCGCAATCTGGTCGTCGCCTTCCTCACCAACGAGGTCTATCATGGACGCGAGGGACGCGGGATTGGCGCTCTGCGGGTAGCAGTGCATCGCAGCATTGTAGAGGAAGCACTGCCCCCTGATGCAACCATTTCCAGCACGGGAGCCAGACACCCATGATCGTCATTGGCCTCATGTCCGGCACATCCGCCGACGGGATTGACGCCGCCGTGGTAAACATCGAGGGTGCGCCACCCGCATTGACATGGGAGCTATTGACACACGTGCAGGTTCCCCACCCTCCCGCTTTACGTGAAGCCATCTTTGCCGGGTTCCGTCCGCAGACGGGGACAGCCGAGCATCTCTGCAAACTCAATTTTGCCCTGGGTCGGGCGTTCGGGAATGCTGCGTTGCAAGCCCTTGCTGCCGCCGGGCTGAAACCAGAACAAGCCCATCTCGTCGGCAGCCACGGACAAACGCTCTGGCATATCCCCAAGGGAAATGACGCCTCTACGCTGCAATTGGGCGAGCCAGCGGTCATCGCGGAGATGACAGGGCTTCCGGTTGTGAGCAATTTCCGCACGCGCGATATGGCCGCGGGGGGGCAGGGCGCGCCCCTGGTCGC
Source organism: Anaerolineae bacterium (assembly GCA_016931315.1). Classification (GTDB taxonomy): domain Bacteria; phylum Chloroflexota; class Anaerolineae; order B4-G1; family SLSP01; genus JAAZNO01. The sequence continues at coordinate 22,039 of JAFGFB010000146.1, read as the reverse complement.
TTATGTGGATGCATTGTTACTCAGCCACCCCACATTTCACCGCGCGGTGCAGAACATCGGCGGCATTGCCAACGTCACCTACCTGCCACCAGTAGGCGCGCCTACCGGCGGGCAGGCGGACGGGGCAGACACGCAGGTCTGCGGGGCAGACACGCAGCCCCGCGGGGCAGACATGCAGGTCTGCGGGGCAGACACGCAGCCCCGCGGGGCAGACATGCAGGTCCGCGGGGCAGACACGCAGGTCTGCCCCCACCTTCCCTGCGCCTTCGACACCGGACCGGGCAATATGCTGATTGATGCTGCCGCACAGCGCGCCACTGAGGGCGCCTGGACTTACGACCACGATGGGATGCTGGCGGCTAAAGGGCAGATTGATACCCGGCTCCTCGCCGAACTCCTTGCCGATCCCTACTTCCAGGAGCGCCCGCCAAAGACCACCGGGCGGGAGCATTTTGGCGCTCAGCTGGGCGCGCAAATCTGGGAGCTGGGGCGCAAGCGTGGTCTGGCACCTGCCGATATCGTGGCAACCCTCACCGCCCTGACCGCGGAAAGCATCGCCCGCGCCTACCGCGATTTCCTCCCCCACTTTCCCGACGAGGTCATCATCAGTGGGGGTGGGGCTTGCAATCCCACGCTTAGCGCCATGTTGCGGCAACGTATCGCGCCAGCGGCACTCCTGCGTTCGGATGAAGTGGGTCTGCCCAGCACAGCCAAGGAAGCGCTCATCTTCGCCATCCTCGCCTACGAGACCTGGCATAGACGTCCGGGCAATCTCCCCACGGCGACCGGTGCGCGGAGCACCGTCATCCTGGGCAGCATCACTCCGGGAAGGCAAGGGTAGATGCCAGCTTATAGCACCGCTACACACCGGGCGCCAGGAGATCGGGCAACCCTAATTCTCAACGCGAAGGAACAGGCATGAACAATCAACAGCCAGACTCACCTCAAGGCGACAGCCGCAGTCTCAGCGCCGCTGTACCCAGCGCCCTTACCGAAGCCCGCAACCCAGCCACGGTGGATATTGATATCGTTCCGACACTTGACATGGTGCGCATGATCAATACCGAGGATAGACGCGTTGCCGAGGCGGTCGGTGAAGAATTGCCACACATCGCGGCGGCCATTGACGCCATCGCCGAGCGAATGCTATCAGGCGGACGGCTCATCTACATCGGCGCGGGCACCTCGGGGCGGCTTGGGGTTCTCGATGCTTCTGAGTGCCCGCCCACCTTTGGCACCCCGCCAGAACTCGTCATCGCGCTGATTGCCGGAGGGGCACAGGCCATCACAGTTGCAGTCGAAGGCGCAGAAGACAGCAGCGCTGCCGGCGCGGAAGCTATCGCAAACCTGGATGTGGGTCCAACGGACAGCATCGTTGGCATCGCTGCCAGCGGACGCACGCCTTATGTGCTGGGTGGACTGCGCGAAGCCCGAGAGCGGGGCGCGCTGACCATCGGGCTGGCTTGCAACCATGCCCCAGAGCTTGAAACGCTGGTTGAAATCAGCCTGGTCGTTATTGTAGGTCCTGAAGCCATCAGCGGCTCTACCCGGCTCAAAGCCGGCACGGCTCAGAAAATGGTGCTCAACATGCTTTCGACAGGGGTCATGATCCGCCTGGGCAAAACCTTCAGCAATCTGATGGTAGACGTACAGCCGACCAACGCGAAACTGCGGGAGCGCGCCCGGCGCATCGTGCGGGAAGCCTGCGCGTCAATTGGTCCCGAGCTCTGCGACGAAGATGCTGGGGCATTGCTAGACCGCTGCAATGGCGAGGTCAAGACCGCTATCGTGGTCGCGCTCACGGATGCCACCCCGTCAGCAGCGCGTGCACGGCTACAGAACGCGCACGGCAGCGTGCGGCGTGCGCTCAAGGAAAGCGCGTGAGGGCTGTTGGCAATGAAAGCGGATGACGCTCTTCAAACGACAGCTGGGAGGCTGTCGCAAAGGCCGTTGCCAGGGCCATTGCCCCTCATCGGGGTAGATGGCGGAGGGAGCAAAACCCTGGCGCTGGTCGCCACCCTCGAAGGGCAAATCATAGGGCGTGCTTTAGCCGGTCCATCGAATTATCACGCGGTAGGGTTGGAAGCGGCAACAACCGCGCTGGAAAGCGCTATCCGCGCGGCGCTGGAGACTGCCGGTTACGATCCCGTTGGCGCCAGCCCCGGCGCACTCTGTTTAGGGCTGGCAGGAATGGGACGCCCAGAGGACCGCGCTAACATCAAAGCCTGGGCGGCAGAGACCTTTCCTGATACACCGGTGACCGTGGTCACCGACGCGCAGCTCGTCCTGGCGGCGGGAACGCCAAAGGGCTGGGGTATCGCGCTCATCAGCGGCACCGGTTCGCTGGCTTATGGCGAAGCCCCCGATGGGCGCAGCGCACGTGCGGGCGGTTGGGGCTATCTGCTGGGCGATGAGGGCAGCGGCTACGCCATCGGGCTGGCAGCGCTACGCGCCGTTACCCACGCCGCAGACGGGCGAGGACCGCAGACTGCGCTCACCTCAAGCCTGCTGGCGCACTGGAAGCTTTCACAACCACAAAATCTGGTACAATACGTGTACGCGTCCCAACGCGATACGGGACGCGCGGAGATTGCCGCCTTAGCGCCGTTGGTAGAAGCTGCCGCAGAGGCCTCTGGGGCAGGGGATGCTGTGGCCCGCGCCATCCTGCGCCAGGCAGGGCAGGAGTTGGCGCTAGCCCTTAAAGCCGTCGCGCAGCAGTTGGGACTTGTCGGGTCAGCCCAGGCAATCCCGTGCGCCCTGGCGGGCAGCGTGCTCGTTCAGGGGCGACGTGTGACCGCCGTACTGCTCGAGGCGGTGGCAGAGATGGGCCTGGCGCTGGACCCGGTCACGTTGGTAGCCGAACCAGCCCTGGGCGCCTTAAAACTGGCAAAGAGCGCTTTCGACACTAAGGAGAAACTTCGACGCTGAGGCGAAGCCTTGCACACAAGATCAAGCCCTTAACACACATAACACCTACATGGCGCGTCATGCAGGCGCCACAGAGAAGGAGCATTGTGATCCCCTATTTTCAAGTCCAACCCGCTTTTGTTCCCCCCCTGGACCCGGAATTCTGCCCACCCGTACTGGTGAACCGGGCTTTGCGACAAGAAGCCCAGGCTGTTGGCGCTGCGCCGCTGGTGCTGGGATTAGAGCGACCGGATGGGAGTTGCTCGCGTTTCGAGACCATTGCCCTTCCCGGCGACCATCCGCACGCTGAAGCCAATCTCGCCTATGCGGAGCGTCTGGTCAAATTTCTATTGTGGCAAAAGGGCGGTCACAGGGTCTATGTAGGCGGCGACCCCGCCATCGGGGCATACGTGCAACGCTGTTATGCCCCGGAAGGCTCCCGCTGTACTCAGCGCCGCGCCTTCGATTTCGACTTCATGCAACGCATCTATGAGCACCCTTTCAAAGTGCTGAGCTGCAGCCCAGAAGAAGTGCCACCGGAGTGCGAAAACAGCCAACGGCGCCTGGAAGGCTACCGCGACATCGGACGGCACCTGGAAGGCTGCCGCATCGGCTTTGACCTGGGCGCATCGGACCGCAAAGTCTCCGCGGTGATCAACGGCGAGACGGTCTACAGCGAGGAGGTCATTTGGGAGCCACGCAAACACGCCGACCCAGAGTATCATTACCGGGAGCTGCGCGCGGCGATTGATGCCGCTGCGGCGCACCTGCCTCGGGTGGATGCCATCGGCGGCAGTTCCGCGGGCGTGATCATCAACAACCGCCCGATGATTGCCTCGCTCTTTCGAAGTGTGCCCGCCAAACGCTACGCGGCAATCCACGAAATCTTCAGGCATTTGGGGGCGGAGTTTGGGGTACCGATTGAGGTCGCCAACGACGGCGACGTCACCGCTCTGGCAGGCGCAATGTCGCTGGAGGAAACGGGCGTCCTGGGCATCGCGCTGGGCTCCAGCGAAGCCAGCGGTTATGTCAATGCAGAGGGAAACATCACCGGTTGGCTGAATGAGCTGGCTTTCGCGCCGGTGGACTACAACCCCCAAGCCGTGGTGGAAGAATGGTCGGGTGACCAGGGTGTAGGGGCTTCGTATTTCTCACAGCAAGCCGTCTTTCGGCTTGCGCCACGCGCGGGTCTCGCGCTGCCTACCCATATCGCGGATGCGGAGAGACTCAAAATCGCCCAAATGGCGCTCGAAGCCGGGCACCCGGGTGCAGTGGATATCTGGCGCAGCATAGGGTTGACTATGGGCTATACCCTGGCGCACTACGCCGATTTCTACAAGATCAAGCATGTGCTCATCCTGGGGCGCTGCACTTCCGGACATGGCGGCACGCTCATCCTGGAGGGCGCACGGAACGTCCTGGAAGCCGAGTTCCCCGCGCTGGCGGCGCAGATTCAGCTGCACCTGCCGGATGAAAAAACGCGCCGCGTGGGGCAGTCTATCGCCGCAGCAAGCCTGCCGGATATTGCAGGGGCGGACACGTAGGTCTGCCCCTACTAACAAGGGGAAAGAAACATGAAATTTACTCTCGAGACAGCAGAAGTGTTTATACCCAACGGCGCTCCCGTGGAGGAGGCGCTGGCAAGCACCACGCATCTGGCGCTTGCCGCACACCAGGATGATATCGAAATCATGGCGATTGACGGCATCCTGAAGTGCTACCACAACGCCGGGCAGCGCTTTAGCGGCATTGTGACCACCAACGGCAGCGGCTCGCCCCGTGATGACCTCTACGCGAGCTATAGCGATGCTGAAATGCAGGTCGTACGACGCCATGAGCAACGAGCAGCGGCGGTCGTGGGCGATTATGCGGCGCAAATTCTGCTCGACCATCCCAGCGCCAGCGTGAAGGACCCGCGAAATGCCGCTGTGGTCGCCGACCTGAAACAGATTCTGCTGGCAACGCGCCCGCAGGTGGTCTACACCCATAACCTGGCAGACAAGCACGATACACACGTTGCCGTGGCGCTCAAGGCGCTCAGCGCGCTACGCAGCCTGCCGGCAGAGCTGCGCCCCGCCGCCGTCTACGGTTGTGAGGTCTGGCGCGGGCTGGATTGGATGCTCGACGCCGAGAAGGTCGCTTTCGATTGTTCGGCGCGCGAGAGCTTACAGGCAGCGCTGCTTGGCGTCTTTGACTCGCAAATCTGCGGGGGCAAGCGCTATGACCTGGCAACGATGGGGCGGCGCCGCGCCAATGCGACCTACTATGCCTCCCATGCCACCGATACCACAACCGGCATGGTCTTCGCCATGGACCTCACCCCCCTGGTCACCGACCCGGCGCTCGATATTGCCGCTTACGTTCAGGGCGCTATCCATGCCTTTGCGGAAGATGTGCGGCAACGTCTGGGCAGGTACCTGCCATGAAGCGCGAAGTCCTTCCCGAGCGGGAAATCCCTCCCATGGGGCTGCTTCCCGTAACCGCGAGATGGTCAGATGGACGGCTCAGCATTGCCGGACATGATCTCGGCGCGCTTGCCCGCGAGTGGGGCACCCCACTCTATGTCTACGATGGCGAGACCGTGCGGCAAGAGCTCGCCGCGCTACGACAGGCGCTCGCTGCTGCGTACCCCGGTCTCACCGAGATCACGTATGCCGCCAAAGCCTACTTCGCCCCGCGTTTTGCCAGCAAACTCGCCGCACTCGGGCTGGGGGTGGATGTGGTCAGTCTGGGCGAACTCCACGTCGCACAACGCGCGGGCTTCGCACCGGAGAAACTGCACCTGCATGGCAACAACAAGTCGGCGGCAGAGCTACGCGCCGCGCTCGAACTCAACTTGCAAGCCATCGTGGTAGATAGCCTGGATGAGCTCATGTTTTTGGAGAGCCTGGCGCGGGGCGCACACGTAGGTGCACCCGTACGGCGCGCGCCCAGAATCTGGTTGCGCATCACGCCCGGTCTCACCGTAGACACGCACGCCTACCGGCAGACAGGGCATCATGCCACGAAATTCGGAATTCCTATCGCCGGTGGGCAGGCGGCTGAAGCCATTCGCTACGCTCAGAACAGCCCATACCTCAACCTGGTGGGCCTGCACACGCATCTCGGTTCACAGATCCACGAGGTCGGTCCCTACGTCGAAGCTATCCAGATGCTCTATGCTCTGGCGCGCGCCGAGAATTTCACGCCGGAGGAGCTCAGTCCAGGCGGCGGGTGGCATGTCCGTTACACGGAGGATGCGCCCGACACGCAGCTCGAGACATGGGTGCAAAGCGTTGCAGCGGCGGTGCAGGCCGAATGCCAGCGCGACGGGAACCCGCTACCACGTCTGATTCTGGAGCCTGGGCGCTGGTTGGCGGCACGGGCAGGGGTGGCGCTGTACACTGTGGGCACTTGCAAGACCAGCGGCGACGGAACACGTTGGGTTGCCGTAGATGGCGGCATGGCGGATAACCTGCGCCCGGCGCTCTACAGTGCGCGCTACACGGCAATCGTGCCGGAGCGAATGGAAGATGTCCCCACCGAGCGGGTCAACCTGGTCGGGAAATTTTGCGAATCAGGGGATTTCTTGATTGAGAACACCTTGCTGCCGCCGGTCGCTCGCGGCGACCTGCTGGCGCTGCCCGTATCTGGGGCATACCAGCTCAGCATGGCTTCCAACTACAACCTCGCGGAGCGCCCCACCGTGCTATGGCTAAAAGAGGATGAGATCGAGGTTTTGCAGCCCCGCGAGGATATCCTCAGCGCGGCCTGGTGGAATTCGGAATAAGTGCGCCAGGGGTGATTTTTAGGGCTTTTTGGCGATGCGGCTGTGCCGCATCGCCAAAAAGCCAATAAAAAAGAGGTTTCTGGGCCGCGGCTTTAGCCGCCTACCCCATTCAGCGCGTCAGCGTGACCTTCCGCAACCCACGGGGGTGGTCGGGGTCGTAACCCCGTGCCAGGGTCAGCCCCAGAGCGAACATCTGCCCGGGTATAACCGCCAACAAAGGCGAAAGCCACTCCGGGATGCTCACGGGCAAAGGCAAAGGCGTTTGCGCCAGCGCCAACGCCTCAGCCAGCGGCGAAATCACCAACAGTTCCGGTTCGCGTGCCTGCAGGCTTCTGAGGAATGTCAGCATATCCTGCGCGGCGGCGCCTTCAGGTAAAACAGCCAATACCGGGAAGCCCTGCTCCACAATCGCCACAGGTCCGTGCTGGAAATCCGCCGATGAATACGGTTCCGCCATGATGTAGGTGAGCTCCTTGAGCTTAAGCGCCACCTCAAAAGCGGTGGCATAGTTGAAACCCCGCCCGGTGACCACACAGGCTTCCATGTAGCGATAGCGCTCAGCGATTTGAAGCACATGCGGCAGGTCTTCCAAGATAGCGGCAGCCCATTGAGGCGTCTGCTGCAACGCCACAAGCCGCTCAGCATCGCCAGCCCAAGCCGCGCTTAACATTGCCAGGACCATCAGGGAGCTGGTGTAGGTTTTGGTTGCCGCCAGGCTATATTCGGGACCGGCACATAAATCAAGCGTGGTCTGCGCCGCCTGCGCCAGGGGCGAATGCGTGTCGTTGGTAATCGCCACAGTCAAGGCGCCCTGAGAGCGTCCCTCGGCGATAACCGAAACAATATCAGGCGATTGACCGGATTGCGACACACCGATGACCAGAGCGTCCTTTAGAGAAGGTGGGCGCCGGTAGAGGGTATACAGTGAGGGTGTGGCGAGCGCGGCAGTGATGCCATTGAAGGCTCCCAGAAGATACTGCCCATAGCGGGCAGCGTTATCGGAGCTGCCCCGCGCCGCCAGGACGACATAACGGGGCGCGCGCTGCCGCAGGCGTTCAGCCAGGGAGGACACCGCCTCCATTTCCCGCTCAAGTACGGTTTGCAGCACCGCCGGTTGTTCTCGAATCTCACGGCTCAAATGTGAATCAACCATTATGCCTCCACCTGAATGGGCCAGGCTGGAGCCTGGCGCTTCACAAACTTATTCTTCGTCACGCCATTCGAGCTCGTACTCACCAATGCGAACGATATCCCCTTCCTCTACGCCTGCCTCGCGCAGCGCCTTGATGACGCCCTGGTGTTCCAGATAGGTATGCAAACGCAACAGGCTATCGAAATAATTGAGATTGGTGCGGAGCACCGCCCGTTCGACCTTGCCGCCCGAAACAACCCAGGTTCCCTCGGCATCACGCGCAATCGAGAAGCCCTCTTCGACTGGCGGCGGGGTGATGATCTGAGGGATGACGACTGACTGAGCCTCCGGGATGGGCGTCTCCTGTACCAGCTGATAGGCGCGCCCCACCAGCGGACGCACGCCTTCACGGGTCAGCCCGGAAATTCCAAAGACCTCGTAGCCCTGAGCCGCAATCGCCGCCTTGAGTGCGGGGAAATGCTCGCGACCTTCGGGCATATCGAGCTTATTAATCGCCACGAGCTGCGGCTTCTCCGCCAGACCGTGCCCAAACGACACCATCTCCGCGTTAATCGCGGCAAAATCCTCCAGAGGGTCGGGCGCAGTCGCATCCAGGACATGGATCAAGACCCGCGTGCGCTCAATGTGGCGCAGAAATTCCAACCCCAAGCCTTTGCCCTCGCTGGCGCCCTCAATCAAGCCGGGCAAATCCGTCACCACAAAGGTGTCGTCGGGACCAAAGGCTACCACACCCAGCTGCGGTTTTAATGTGGTGAAAGGATACGGCGCAATCTTGGGTTTAGCGGCGGTGGTCACCGAAAGGAGCGTGGATTTTCCGGCATTGGGCTTGCCCACCAGCCCCACATCGGCGAGCAATTTGAGCTCGAGTTTCAACCGGCGCGCCTCGCCAGGATCGCCATTTTCGGCAATCTCCGGCGCCTGGTTGGTGGAGGTGGCAAAACGCTTGTTGCCCCGTCCCCCTTTGCCACCCCGCACTGCGACAAATTCCTGCCCAGGGTGGGTCAGGTCAACCACAAATTCGCCGGTCTCGGCATCGGTAACCAGCGTACCGGCGGGCACCTGGATAACGAGATTAGCGCCACCGGCGCCGAATTGGTCCTTGTTGCGCCCATGCTCACCGTTTGGGGCGATAAATTCGCGCTGATTGGTAAAGGCGTAGAGGGTATTCAGGTGCGGATTGACGACCAGCGTCACATCACCGCCCTTGCCACCATCGCCGCCCGAAGGTCCCCCGTAGGGCACATACTTCTCACGGCGGAAAGCAACCGCGCCATTGCCGCCGTCACCCGCCTTTACATAGATTTCGACTTCATCGTAGAACATACAACTCCTTATACATCGCCGTAAGCGTTCGGGGTTGTCCCGACCGCTATGAGAAAATGCGACTCACTGCGCCGCCGCTAAGAGCATACCGCAATGAAAGCGGATGTCAAATTCCAGGCTTTATGCCGCGCAGGAAAACCGCCGCCAATATATTCAAGCCTGCCGTCACCGCAAAAAGCGCCGGCAAGCCGAAGAGGTCCACCAATCCACCACCCAAACCGCTGAGCAGCAACACAACGCCCAGCAGCGTGTTGGCATAGCCCAGATAGAGCGTGCGGTCGTGCTCAGGCGCAATTGCCAACAACAGGCTACTACCGCATACCGACTCTAAAGGGTTGAAAATGCCGCGCAAAACGAATATTGGGTATGCCAAATAGTATGCGGGGAACGGCAAGCGCGTCAGGTAACCCGTACGCGCAATCAGCACTAACAGGATGGCAAAACAGGCGGTCACTGCCCAGCCCAATGCTGCCAGCTGTAGTCCCCAGCGTTTGCCGCGTTGATCAACCAGGGCGCCCCAGGGCAAATTGACCAACAGGGTGGTCAACGTGGTCAGCAACAGATAGTCGCCAACCGCTTTGGGGGGGGCGCCTAGAACTTGTTGCGCTACCAGGGTATAGAAAGGGAAAGCAATTGCGCCCAGGAATAAAAACGCGCGCCCCAGCAAATAACGTCGGTAATCCGCATTCGTGCGGAGAATCTCATGCGCCCGCCGCAATTGCACCGCGAGTGACGCCGGAGAACGCGCTGCAGCAGCCGGCTCACGGATTAACGAAAAAGCCACGAAGCTCACTGCGGCAATGAGCGCGGCAATAAAGATCAGAGTGCTGTAATTTCCAGGATATGGCAGCGGTTGCATCAAAGCCCAACGCACAATACGACTGCCCCCCAATCCCAACAACCCACCGGTGAAAAAGCGCCACGCGAAAAGCCGCCCTCGGTGCTCGGACAAAACAGTCTTTGCAGTTACCTCCAGAAACGGGATGCCGCCCAGTCCGGTCATCACCTTCATGATCGCAAAAGCGATAAAGAATGCCACGAGCAGCACGGCAGGCTGCTTCACGAACCACAGCACCGCCGCCAGCGCCAACCAGGCAACCAGGCGAATTCCCGAAACCGCCCAATAGACCTCGATTTTCCGTGGGCGGCTCTGGACTTTGCCAGAGACGAAGAATTGCGGCAGGAACCACCCCGCGCTGTTAAGAGCACTCATTGCGCCTAACAGCAAATTGGAGGAGGTCAGCTGGCTAACAAAGAGGACGAGAACCAAATTGGCGTCCATGAGCGTTTCCGCCAGTGTGTAAAAGGCGCCATTGATAACATTCAAGGCAAAAGCACGACGGCGGTCGCGAGGGCTGATGCTCTGGCTCATACGAGAAGTCAATCACCTTCAGGTGGGATTTCAGGGGAGTCCCAATGCCTCAAGCGTCTCACATGCCGGACAGGCACCATCAGGGCGGATGATGGCGTAGCCTCCCTGGGGGTCCTCAGCGCTGCCGCAATCGCCATAGCAGGTCGCATCCACGTTCCAAATCACCAGAGCGCGCACCATGCCCGAATCAAGGCTCAATTCAGCAGCCTCAGCCAGCCACGCCGCTTGCATCGCAGGAGAGATATTCCCTGCCCAACTGAAGCCTTCGGGAATCCAACCATAGCCACTAGCGGAAAGGTAGCCCAATTCGGTATAGAAGAGCTGGCGCTTTCCGGCAAATTGCTCGTAATACAATTCCGTCTGCGGCAGAAAATACCAGGAATGATGCTTACCTTCAGGGTCAGCCGGATGCCCCGTCCGCGCCGATGGAGAGGTGGCGCCCGCGTTATGATGTGCGCCCAGATAATCCAGGCAGCCCGCAGCGCCCGTAGCCACGAGACCTTCTAACCACAAAGCATCATCGCAGCCCTTGCCCGTGCAACCGTTGAAATAACCCGTCGGCGCGGGGGCGGCGCTAATCACCAACGTTCCGCGGTTCGCCCGTTTGATGGCAGAATACGCAGTGCAGAGCAGATTGGTATAAGCGCGGGGGCTGATGTAGCCCTCACGCCACTCGCGAGGCAGGTTGGGCTCGTTCCAGACCTCAATCGCGTCGGCGCCGGCAGCCGCGATGCCAGCCATCCAATCGCTGACGCGGCGCGAGAAGCCGGATTCGGTCACCATCGCGGCGGGACCTACGGCGCTAACGAGCACCTTGAAGCCCTGAGCGTGCGCTTCGGAAATGAAGGCGCGCAAATCTGCGCCCGCGCCGGACCAGGCCTCACCGTAACGCGCCTGCACTTTGACCCAGGTCATGCCCGCCTGCCGCATTTGCGTCACGTGCGCGAGGCCCTGCGAGACATGCCCACCCAGCTCGAATTTGCCGCGAATAGGCGCAAGATTCGCCAGCGAAGCCGGTTCGGTAGTTTGAATCGCCGCCCAGACATCGCTGCCCGGGATGCGAGCGCCGCCGATGGTCAACGCCCACCCGCTCACGTAGCGACCGGTCTTCCGCGGCGCAACCAGGCGCACCGAGACATCCACGGTGGCGCCTGGGGCGACTTCTTCCGCCAGCAACGCTGGCTTTCCCACGAGTGCATGCCCACGTACGAAACTCAACCGCGTGCTGGTGGGCCACGTCTCGGCACCGATGTTGGCAATCCGCCAGGTCTGGGTGAAGGTCTCACCCCAGACAAAGGTGCTGCCGATGCCATCGGCGTCGCCCTCCACACCGAAGCCATCGGCCGTCAGGTCGGCGACCCATACGGCGCGCATTCCAGGATATAACGGAACAAACGTAGGGGAAGCGCCAGGGCGGTCTGACGCGGCCGCTGAGGCGGGCACGGGAACCGGGGTTGGCGCAATGACCGGCGTGGGTGGAATCTGAACCTGCCAGCGCGGTCCGGTTGCCTGGAGCACCGGGGCATGCGACTCAGAGGTCTGCCGAAGTTGCCAGAACAGCAACGCGGCAGACACCAGCAGAAGCAGCAGTGTTACGGCAGTGATGCTGCTGAGTACCCGCAACAGGCGGCGGATGAGTTCCAGTTTAGCCATCGTAGTGTTGCTCCTCAAGGGTATTGTACCACAGCGCAGCACATAAGAAATGCCTTAACTGTTCAGCGTTCCCCCGCTTGCCACAACAAGAGCGGCTAAAGCCGCGATTTTAGAGAGTATTTTTGGCTGCCGCGCTACGCGCGGCAGCCAAAAATACTCTTTCTAACGGGCTTCAACCCGAAATTTTCGCCTTACGATGGAAATCTGAACGCTTACGAAACGCCCGTCCATTGGCATGGACGGGCGTTTCTTCAGGGGTGCGTTCCAACTCTGGGGAAAAAGCAAGGCGACTATCATGCAAACGCCTTTCCTTTGATTTATTTTTGGTGATGGGGCTTTGCCCCACCACCAAAAATCAATCTTCTTCTGCGTCATGTAGGACGCCTGAGATTTTCACCCCCATTTTGAAACGCACCCTTTCTTCGGGGCGGACACGTAGGCGGACACGTAGCGGACACGTAGGCGGACACGTAGGTCCGCCCCTACTGCATCGCTCCTGCCAGGGCGGCACACGCCGGACACGAACCATCGGGGCGAATGATGTTGTAACCTGCCTGTGGGTCGGGCACACCGCCGCAATCGCCGTAGCACTGCGCACCCACATTCCAAACGATGACGTTTGCCACCATGCCGGTCTGCCGACTCAAGCGTACCACTTCACCCAACCACTGCGCCTGTTGCGCTACGGTCGTAGCCGCAGCCCAAGAGAAGGGCCCGGGGATTGGACCGTAGCCTTCCGGCGAGACATAGCCCAGTTCAGTGTAGAAAAGCTTACGCGCCCCGCCAAAGATGTTGTAGTAGGCACGGGTTTGCGGCAAGAAGAACCAGGAGTGGTGCGTGCTGGCCGGATCGGCAGGATGGCCGCTCGTCGCCGAAGGGGACGTCGCGCCGGAGTTGTGGTGGGCGCCGATGTAGTCCATACAGCTGCCGGCGCCGGCGTTCGCCATGCCCACAAGCCACGGGATATCGTCAACACCGCATTGCTTCTGCCCGCCACCCAGGTCAATACATCCGCCGCCGCCAAAAGCACCCGTAGGCGCAGGAGCCGCGCTGATCACGGCTGTGCCAGGATTGGCGGCCTTGATCGCTGCATAAGCCCGACAGAGCAGGTTGGTGTAAGCCTGCGGGGTCATATTGCTGTAAGCCCATTCACGGTCAATGTTAGGCTCGTTCCAGATTTCAATGGCATCAGCGCCGGCAGCAGCCATACCTGCCACCCATTGCGCAATGGCGTCCTCAAAGCCGCCCTGCGTGACCATACTTGATGGCCCAAGCGCGCTCAGTTGAATCTTGAAACCGTTGGCGTGCGCAGCCGCAATGATGCCGCTGGGATCGTCGGGGTAGCGAATCTGTTCTTTAGCCCAGGTCATACCAGCGCTGCGCATGTAGTCTGCGTATGCAAAGCCCTGCATAATGTGTCCACCCAGGGCAAAGGGACCTGTGGCAACCGGCGCCGAAGGCGCAGGCGCAGGCGCGGCAACCTCCTCGCCAATTTTGAAAAGGACATAGAAACTACCGCCGGGAATCGCCGTGTTGCCGCTCTTCAACGTCCAGGTGCTGCGATACGTCCCATCTTCGGCGGGCGACTTCATCAGCACACTAAGATCTACTTCCTGTCCCGGCTCGACAACCTTGCCCACAGCCACTTCTGTAACTGCCGCGAGCTGTGTCCCTTGGCCACTGAAAGCCAGCACAGTATCCGCAGGCCAGGGTTGGCTACCACTATTCTTCACGCGCCAGGTCTTGGTGAAATCCTGACTCTTCTCAAGTTTGGTATTATCCGGTACCGTTACATCAGCCACATAACTGGCACGCAAGCCCAATTCCTCAGGAGTCTCGGCAGTGGTTTCCTCCTCTTCCTGAGGTCCTGCCTCCTCTTCTTCCTCAGCCGCAGGCAAACTCGCCCCGGCAACCGCAACCCCCGCCTCTTCTTCGACTGGAGCCTTGGCCACAGTCGCAACATTAATCGCTTTGCTGCCCCGGTCCAGGCCCGCTACAGCAGCCGCGATAGTATAGGTGCCGGTAATCTCCGGCGCCGACCACGCAAAGCCGGGGTTAGCCAAAGTGGTTTGTGATTGCGTTTGCTCGCCGCCAGGTTTGGTCACCGTCCACACCACTTCCGGCGCGGATGACGCCGCAAGTGCGGCCGCAGGCGCGGCTTGAGTCAGGTAATCCGTCACCGCACGATCCAGCTGCGGGAAATTCCCCTCAACCAACAAATCGCGCAACACCACGCCGCCGAGATGGTAACGCGCCGTCAAGTCCAGGCGCGAGCGCAGGTATTGCGGAGTGCCTAACCAGACCGAAGTCTCACCCAACTTCAAGCGCGAGGCGCCGGTGAGGGCATCATTCTCCACGGTCGCGCCGGACTCCAGATTGAAGGTCAGCGCGGTCCCGGGTAGAACGCTCTCGGTCAAAACCTGCGTCACATTGATCGAACCGACCTGCGCCAGGGTCTCATCCATGGTCAGAGTCTTTTCGCCATCCGTGCTCAGTGTCGTGTAAATCGGGTAGAACTTGTAACGACTCATCTGGGTTGTGCCCCAGGCAACCAGTTGCTCAGCCAGACCGCCCGGCGAGTACGCCTGTGGATTGAGGGGCATCGCCACCCGCACTTGATCCGCTGCGGCGCCAAGAGCAATCCAATCGTAACCGCCCGTATCCCAGCCGTTCTCCAGTTTCTGCGGCTCCTCCACCGTCACCGCCAACCAGGCGCCCCCAGCGTGCAAAGCTTGCGCCAGTTCAGCCACAAAGGCAGCATAGGCAGCACGGTCTTCAGCCCGCAGACGCTGATAATCCAACACCAGGCCCTTATAACCGCCATTTGTCACCAGGTTGGTCAGGTTGGTGATGTGTGCAGCACGATCCGCATCCACACTGAGCATATCCGTCACCAGCTCGCGATTAGGATCGCGACCGGGCACCCAGTTACGGAGAGTGGGCGCCAACACGGACTGTGGGCTTGCGCCGCCCGGGGGCAGCAGCCCCGGGTCGCCATTTAGGGCCCCCAAGGTTCCGATCTTCATGCCCACCAGGTCCAATTGATTCAATAGCGTGGCATAATTGGGCGGCAACAGATCGGATGACTCTGTTACCAGACTCTGCGTCGCAGCACTGGTCTGCATGACCATAACCGATTGGGGCAGATTCTCAACTTGCGCGGTCAGCACCTCCCGCTGACGATCCAGGCGTCCGGGTAACCAACGCCAAGTCGCGCCATCCCAGGCGTAAAGGTCCAGGGTCTCCCAAGGTTCGGCCTCGTTGGGAATCACAATATCCAATGTAGCCGGTCCGCTGCTATCTCCCTTAACCGCAAGTGTATACAAGGGGCTTTTGGGAGTAAGATTCGAAGGCAGCGCCGCGCGGGCAGGTTGCAGGTCTTCCGGAGCCGCATCACCCAGAAAATCGGCGCGCGGGATGGAAGCCAGCTTGACGCGCAGACCTTCAGAGCTTGCGGGGTCTACCGCAACGGTCAAGCCATCAGGATGGCTCAAGGCTGGCATTTCCGCATCGAGCGCCGTATAGCCGCTACCGCCAGCCAGGCGCGCCCCCAACGAAACCGGGGGCAGGAGCAAAAACGCTAACAACAGAATTCCAATGACGACGCCCGCAAGCCAACCTCGGCCCGCGAATACGCTCGCCAAACGTGTAAGCATGGCAGAGCCGCGCCGGCGGTTTTCAGCATCGCTCAAGCTCACCACGCTCGAAACGGGCGCTTCTGGAGCCGAGCCGGCTTCCGCCGGAGTGACAGTTTCTTGTTTTATGACCTCATCAGTCATGGGACCTACCTCCAAAGCTTTAGTCTTCCTCTGAGGGAAGGGTATAACAACGGCATTCTAGCACAGGGTAAGGGAATGGCAAGAGTTGAGGGAGAAAGATGTGGAAAAATCGCCCCGTGATTTACGGCAGGGGGCCTTAAAGAAGTGCCCGATACAACGGAAAACCGTAGTATTGCCACACGACGGTGGCGGGCCAAACTTGTGTTCAATGGTTAACTCCATACGTAAAAACATTCTACCACAAGCTGTGAGGCTGTCCACCTCGGGCAGGGGTGTAATTGTTCAGCGTTCCCCCGCTTGCCACAACAAGAGCGGCTGAAGCCCGAGATTTTCGCCTTACGGCGGCATTCTTGCCGATGAAAATCTGAACACTTACGCAAGGTTAGGGTGCGTTTCAAAACGAGGGTGAAAATCTCAGCCATCCCTACGGGACGCAGGAGAAAATTGATTTTTGGCGGTGGGCTTTGCCCACCGCCAAAAATCAATCAAAACCCCAACTTGTCTGTTTTATATTTTCAGGGTATGCTAGAGTCTACGCGCGCGAAAGCACGCACAACATCTCTGCGAACTTGTAGGTTTACACCATTCGGCGTATGCCCCTGCTCTTGTAATCCCGCCTGTTGTCAGCGATGCAAGCGAATTTCGCCAAGAACTGATCCAGAACAGGGTATGTGCCCCTCGATACATAGATCAGTGTTTTTTACCAGAAAAGGAGTTTTCACGATGACGACAGAAACATTGCGGATTACGGTCATTGGCGCAGGACACGGGGGAAAGGCAATGGCAGCCGAATTAGCCTCGCGTGGGTTCCCGGTAACGCTCTACAACCGCACCTTTACCAATATAGAGGTCATCGCAACCCGTGGGGGCATCGAACTGATGACCGAAGACGGACGAGAAACCTTTGGTGCGCTGCGCAAGGTAACCTCAGATATTGGTGAAGCGCTGGAAGAAGCCCAACTGGTAATGGTAGTCCTACCTGCCTCAGCACATTGGGATACGGCAATAAAGGCTGCTCCCTACGTCAAGGACGATCAGGTCATTCTCCTCAACCCAGGACGCACGGGAGGCGCCCTGGAATTTGTCGAAGGACTGCGGGCGGGCGGCTACACCACCCACCCCATCATCTGCGAGGCCGAAACCTTCATCTTTGCTTCCCGAAGCATGGGACCGGCAGAGGCGCGCATCTTCCGTACCAAATTCTCGCTGCCAGCAGCTGCCTTCCCCACCACGCGCACCGAAGAAGCCGTTGCAATCATTCGGCAAGCTTACCCACAGTTTTTCGCTGCCAAGAACGTGCTCTACACAAGCCTCAACAATATGGGGGCTATTTTCCACCCTTCACTGATGCTGCTCAATACTGGATGGATTGAAGCGACGCTCGGCGATTTCGAATTCTACATGGATGGTGTAACGCCCGCGACCGCGCGCGTACTGGAAACCCTCGATCGAGAACGGGTCACCGTCGCTTCCGCTGTCGGCATCCGCGCACAGACGGCTCAAGAATGGCTTTACCGCGCCTATTCTGCCGAGGGACTTAACCTCTTCGAGGCAATGCACGCCAACCCAGGCTACGGCGGTATCAAAGCGCCCAATCGTATGAACCACCGCTACATCTTCGAAGATGTGCCATGCAGCCTCGTCCCCATCGCGCTCATCGGGCGACAATATGGCGTCGAAACACCAACGATCAATACCATGGTGCACTTGGCGAACATCATCCAGGGGAGCGATTACTGGCACAAGGGTCGCACCACCGAGAAGCTTGGCATCAAAGGGCTTTCGGTGACCGGATTACATCGCTATGTAGATACCGGGGAAAAATAGAAGCAACCCCAAATCAAGGAGCTAGTATTTGTCCGAAAATTCATCTCGATGTGGGATTTGCGCCTAAAGGCGCTGTTTTGAGAGTGTTTTTTCACAGGGCAACGGCGGATGGTCATGTATGCGCCGTTGCTCCGCACCGGCAAGGCGATGGTCGCCTGGCTGCGTTTGTAACAGGAGGATAATGATGCGTGTGATGGCTGGCGCTTTGGGAGATTGTGTGCATGTAGCAGGTGTTTCCCGTTTTCTAGCAA
Source organism: Anaerolineae bacterium (assembly GCA_016931315.1). Taxonomy (GTDB): domain Bacteria; phylum Chloroflexota; class Anaerolineae; order B4-G1; family SLSP01; genus JAAZNO01. The sequence goes on along the minus strand of JAFGFB010000146.1, from coordinate 4,005 downwards.
TCGCCGAACAACAGGGGCACGAGACGCTTTTCACAGGGCCCGCAACTGATATCGAGAGCTTTATAGATGCCATTCACGATTTCAATCCCGATATTGTTGGGGTGAGCTATCGGCTAACGCCAGAAAATGCTCGCTTGTTGATCGAAGAATTCTGGGGCATTATTCGGGCGGCAGGATTGGATGATCGCCGCTTCGTCTTCGGTGGCACGCCCCCCGTGGCCGATATCGCCCGTGAACTGGGTGGTTTCGAAGCGGTCTTTGACGGCAGTGAAGCCCCTGGCGCGCTGATTCGCTTTCTGCGTGGCGAAACCGGGCAAGCGGGGCAAGCAACCATTCCACCACAAAATACCATCGCACGCATTCAATGGAAAGCCCCCTACCCTATCCTGCGACATCATTTCGGCATTCCGGCTTTCACCATCGCCCCAACCGTGGCAGGGATCGCCCAGATCGCCGAGGCAGGCGCGCTAGATGTCATCTCGCTTGGCGCCGACCAGGATGCGCAGGAACACTTCTTCCGCCCCGACCTGCAGAATCCGAAGAGCAAGGGCGCCGGCGGCGTCCCTTTCCGCAGCGAAGAAGACCTCAGGCAGCTGCGAGAAGCAGCGCAATGCGGGAATTACCCCCTGCTGCGGTCCTATTCGGGGACGGCCGAGCTAATTCGCTATGCCGATATGCTCAAGCGCACCCTCAACAATGCCTGGTGCGCCACGTCGCTCTTCTTCTTCAATGCAATGGATGGGCGCGGACCGCAGGCGCTTGAGGAATCAATCCGCGATCATATTGCGCTGATGGCGTGGCACGGCGAACGAGATATCCCAGTTGAGGGCAATGAGCCTTATCATTGGGGCATGCGCGATGCGCCCGATGTCATCAGTGTAACCGCCTCGTATCTCTACGCCTACAATGCCAAGAAGGCGGGCGTCCGCGATTACATCACTACCTACATGTTCGAAAGCCCGAACACACTCTCCAATCGCATGGACCTGGCTAAAGCGCTGGCACAGATCAAGGTGGCAGAAGCTTTCGCTGATGCGGGCTTTCGCATCTGGCGGCAGACTCGCACTGGACTGCTCAGTTATCCAGTGGATGCGGCGCGCGCCCGAGCACACCTGGCAGAATCCATCTATCTGCAGATGGCCCTCCGCCCTTCAATTATCCATATTGTGGGCTATACAGAAGCCCATCATGCTGCCAGCGCCGGGGAGGTCATTGAATCCTCCACCATGGCGCAACAGGTCATCGAGACCGCACTATATGGCCAACCCGACATGAAGACCGACCCTGTGGTCCAGGCACGAGTGGCAGAGCTGGTGGAAGAAAGCGCCGTACTGATTGAGGCGATTCGCCAGCTGGGAGCTGACGCCGCCGCAGACCCCCTCGGCGATCCTCAGACACTGGCGCGTGCGGTGCAAGTAGGGCTCCTGGATGCCCCACAGCTGAAGCGCAATCCGTTTGCGCGCGGAGAGATTCGCACGCGAGCCATCAATGGCGCCATTCTGGCAATAGATGCCGAGAATCGCCCTCTACGTGAGCGGCAGCGCCTGCAATACCTCGACCTGGTATAACCGCGCCCCGCTAATGTAAGCGTTCAGATTTCCATCGTAAGGCGAAAATTTCGGGCTAAAGCCCGCCGGAAAGAGTTTTTTGGCTGCCGCGGCGCCGAGTACGGCGTTTCGCGCGGCAGCCAAAAAAACTTTCTAAAATCGCGGCTTTAGCCGCTCTTGTTGTGACAAGCGGAGAAACGCTGAACAGTTACCCGCTAATTTTCCTTTGACTTTTCTACTAAAACGTAGCATAATTGAAATGTAATAGTAACATTGGGTATTGCAAACGCTACCCTGGTTCCTGGGGATACGGATAGACTCGCGAAATGCAGGGATACCAGCGCACGAAGAAGAGCGACTTTATCGTTTCAGGAAAGCTCTCGCCCGGTTTCCGTGTGGATGTATCTCCATAGTGAGTTTAGCCGCTTCCAATGAGATCAATTATTGAGGAGGACTCCGTGGCGGAAGTTGCCTTGCAGGCCTATGAAAACGAAATTGACCAGATGATCGAGGAAGCCCGCTATTTAGAGGCTTTAGCCCACCTCCGGCACATTTTGAGCAAATATCCCCGCTATCTCGGCGCCTATTATCTCCTCGGAAAAATGCTCTTGGAAGCGGATTTACCCGAGCTGGCTGTGGATATGTTTCGACGCGTCCTCAATGCAGATCCTGAGCACTTTCTCGCGCGCATTGGGCTAGGGCTGGCACATGACCATCTGGGAAAACCAGAAGCGGCTATATGGAATCTCGAACAAGCTTTCGAGCTGGCGTCAGGGGATGAAGCCATCCATGATGAGCTGCGGCGGTTAATTGGGCAACGGGATGGCGTGACGCCTGACCACATCCCGATGAGCCGTACAGGGTTGGCAAGGCTCTACCTGCGTGGGAATCTCTTTGGCCGCGCCGTCGAAGAATTGCGCAACCTGGTCACAGCGCACCCCGAACGATCCGACTTGCAAGTAGCGCTCACTGAAGCTTATTGGCGCGACGACCAGATTGTGCTCGCCGCCGAGAACTGCCAAAAAATCCTGGATGCGTTTCCCTATAACCTGAAAGCAAACCTGCTGTTAGGCGTCTTGCTCCAGAGTAGTGGGCAAGAAGGTAGTACACGTTACGTACAACGCGCTCAAGAAGTGGACCCCGAAAACCGCGTGGCTGAAGCGCTTTTTGGCGCCAACGGACCCCTGCCAGCCAAACCAAAACTCGTCGAACGCCTGGTTTATGATCCGGAAGCGCTTGATGTGGACCAAAAAGCCCGTTGGTTCCGCAATCTGGAGGCGGCCTCGGTTACCATCGGCATTTCCGAAACCATGCCCCAAATGACCGACGCGGAGATGCGGTTGGTGGATGTGACTGCCGACCTCGAGTCTCAAATCGAGATTCCCGAATGGCTACGTGATCTGAGCTCCGAAGAAGGCGGCGAGGGCGAAGGCGCCGAATGGCTGGGTGAGGAAAGCGAAACACCCGAGGATATTGTCGGTTACGACGAACTCGCCAGCTGGCTGGAGCCGGAGAAAGCCGAGCCGGTCGTTGCCGCTACGGAAGATGCCGCTATCCCCGATTGGCTACAAGAGCTTCAACCACCTGAGGTTGAAGCCGCGCTCGAACCGACGGCCGACGAAGAAGTCCCCGAGTGGCTGCGTTCTATGCAACCCGCAGAGAGCGAGATTATCCCACCGCGGCCCTTAGATGAGGCTCAAGCCGACGAGGCCCTGCCAGATTGGCTGGCAGAATTGCGCCCCCCAGCAACTGCAGCGGCAGGAATTGCTGCTGAACAAGAATCGATCGACGAAGAACTACCGGAATGGCTACGTGAGGCAATACCTGCAGCGGGCGCGCCCGAAAGTGGCCCCTCCGCGGCAGAAGACACGGATTTAGGGTGGCTTCAGGAGCTAGAAGCATCCGCTCCCGCTTCTGCTGAGGGACCCGCTGTCGAGGCGACCGAATCTGAAGACATGTTCGGATGGGAAACTTTCTCCGGTCACGAAGCGGAAAGCCCGACGAGCGATATCGCCGAAGAGGAAGAAGGGATCGAGCCACTCCCTGATTGGCTGGCCGAATTAGCGCCACCAGCAGCGGCAGCAGGAGCTGCTGGTGCGGGGGTTGCCGCAGCGACCGCTGCGGCAGGGATGGAAGCCGCTGAAGAATCCGAAGAGCTGCCAGAATGGCTCGCGGAACTCAAGTCGCCTGCAGCGGAACCAGAAGCTGCTGAGGAAACACTCGAACCGCTCCCCGATTGGCTGGCCGAATTGGAACCACCAGCGGCGGCAGAGGCCGAAACTGCCACCGGCGCTGCCGAAGCCGAAGAAATGTTCGGATGGCTATCCTTCCCGGAATCCGAGCCAGCAGCCGCAGAGGCTGCACCCGAAGCGGAGGAAGAACTGCCGGAGTGGCTGGCGGAACTCAAGCCGCCTACGGCTGAGGTGGGAGCCGCAGCCGCTGTTGAAGAGGAGAAACT
>JAFGFB010000145.1 GCA_016931315.1 Anaerolineae bacterium | reverse complement strand
GGACAAGGTGTTGCACATCTATGCCGCAGCCTACGCGCCTGTAGACCGGCAGCGGGTGGACGCTGATTTCATTGCATCTATGATAGCCGAAGTCACCAGCAGGTTCGGCGGGCGGGTGGATGTGGTGCCGCGGCAATTTCTGCGCGATTTTGTCAATGTACTGGATAAGACCCGGCAGTACGCCGATTACGAGCCGAAAACGGCTTATCACTTCGACCACGCGGCTCTATCCGACCTGACACCGGTCGAGCAAGAGAGCATCGCACCGCTCACATTCTGATGATCACCGGCAACAGCGCGTTCTTCCGTCTGAGTCCTCGCGTGCAGCAGGGCATCGCTCACACGCTCGGCTGGTCAACGTTGCGTCCCGTACAAGAGCAGACCATCCATGCCGTGCTCGATGGCTGCAATTGTGTCGTGCTTGCGCCCACCGCTGGCGGCAAAACCGAGGCGGCTTTCTTTCCCATTCTGGATTTGGTCTACCGCGAGCGCCTATCGCCGGTGAGCGTGCTATACGTCTCTCCCATCCGCGCTCTGCTGAACAACCAGGAACCGCGCCTTGCGCAATTGACCGCTATGGTGGGGGCGACGGCTTTCAAATGGCACGGCGATGTGGGTCCCGCCGCCCGGCGGCGTTTTCTGGCTGACCCCAGCCAGGTGTTGATGACCACGCCCGAATCCCTGGAAGTGATGCTGATTTCGCCGAAGGTGAATAAAGCGGCGCTCTTCGCCGGGTTGCGCTTCGTTGTCATTGATGAAATTCACGCCTTTGCTGCCGGAGATCGCGGCGCGCATTTGCTGGCGGTCTTGGAGCGGCTGGCGCGCTATACGTCTTTCGACGTGCAGCGGGTGGGTCTCTCTGCTACGGTGGGCGACCCGGAGGTGATTGCGGAGTGGATGCAGGGCTCCAGCCAGCGCCGCGCGCTGGTGATTGACCCGCCGAGGTCGCCCGCTGCCCGCTTGCTGCGGGTGGATGTCTATGAAGACGAAAACCAGCTGGCGCAACGGGTCGCTCCGGCGGCTCGGGGGCGCAAGACGCTTTTCTTTGTTGAGGGGCGCCGGTTGGCTGAGGGCGTCAAGCAGGCGTTGGGTGGCGTAACTGCCTTGAGCTACGTCCACCACTCCTCGGTGGGGCGCGAGCTGCGCGAAGAAGCCGAAGCCGCTTTTTCCTATAGCGATGAGAGCCAGTGCATTGTCTGCACCAGCACCCTCGAACTGGGGATTGACGTGGGCGACCTGGATGCCATCCTGCAGCTGGACGCACCCGCGACGGTTTCATCCTTCATGCAGCGCCTGGGGCGCACCGGGCGCCGGCCCGGCACGCAGGCGGAGATGAATTTCTATTGTGGCGATGAGAGGGCTCTATTGCAGGCTATCGCGCTCATCAATCTGGCTCGCCGGGGCTGGATCGAGTCGGTGAGTCCCAGTCGCCGGGTGGTGCACGTGCTGGCGCATCAAGTGTTGGCGCAGGCGCTACAATTCTATGGTGTGCAGCGCGAGCAGGTATGGGCGCTCGCCCAGTGCACCCAAGCCTTCGCGCAGATTTCCCGCACCGAGTTCGAGCAGTTGCTCGACCACCTGATCGCGACTGATGTGGTGCAGCCCACTGAGGGTGTGCTGGTGCTGGGCCCCACCGGCGAGAAACAATACGGGCGCAAGAACTTCCTGGCGCTCTACTCCGTTTTCGAGACCCCTGAAGAAATCACAGTCACGACCACCGATCAGCGTGTGGTTGGCACATTGCAGACCTGGTTCGTCCAACAGGTCGGCGAGCAGCCCGGTTTCGTTTTCGTCCTGGCGGGGCGCGCCTGGCAGGTTCAGATGCTCGATTTGGACGAGGGCGTGATGGTGGTTGCGCCGGCGCCGCAGGGGGCGATTCCACAGTGGGGCGGCGGCGGGCCGTTGCTCAGCCGCGAGATTGCCCGGGAAATCCGGGCGATTTTGCAGGCTGACACGGTCTATCCCTTCCTTACGGGACGTGCTCAGGAGTGGCTGCACCGGATTCGCGCGCAATGGGCGGGCATTGTCACGGCAGGGGCATTGCCGGTAGTACACGAAGGCGACACCTGGAAACTCTACACCTTTGCGGGAGATCGCATCAATCTGCTGCTGGCGCGTGCACTGGCTCTCGTGTTGGGTTGTGAGATCAGCGGCGATAGCTTTACATTGAAGGTGAAGTCGCCTCCGCAAGTTCCAATCCAGGAGTCTGACCTCTGGCGGGCTCTATCCACGATCCGTGACCCCGATTTCTTCTCCGTCGAACGGCTCGCGGCGCTGGTGCGTGCACTCCCGCGTGGCCGCCTGAGCAAGTTCCAGCCGCTGCTACCCCCGGAACTGGAGGCGCGCTTCCTGGCTGAGCGGCTTTTCGATGTGCCCGGCTTGCAGGAATGGTTGGGGGAGGTGGGGGGAAGAAATACTGTATGTGTGAAATAGGATGTGAGATCTGTTCAGATACTACCTACTGAGCGGCTCAAATATTGATCGTGGTTGAGTTGTACAAAGTTAAAAATGTGGTAGAATTTTCTTGTTGTGTTTTCCTCTTTTTTTGTTTGCCCTGACTATCGTTTCGGTAGAGCTGACAGGAATATTATCTTTGTGAAGCGCGAGGTGTGCTTATGGCGTTTCGTCCCAATGTAAATGATATTCTCCAACTGGGCAGTGACTCTGTTAAATTCACCGAACACCCCTCTGCACCGGGAGTGCCCTATGGGCAAACAGGTCGACGCGCCACAGTGTACCAGGTACAATCCGATGGGGCATATTATGCACTAAAGGTATTCACTCCGGCTTTTCGTTCCCCGCGCGTGGCCGCCGGGGTTGCACAATTGCGCCCTTTTTCTGGATTGCCTGGTTTGCAGGTTTGCGCGCGCGAAGTGATTACCCCGGAGAAACACGCGCGTACTCTGCGTCAGTACCCTGACCTGGCTTATGCTGTGTTGATGTCCTGGGTTAAGGGTGAGACCTGGCAGGAGTTTCTCCTGGATGGGCGCCCTCTTAGCGTTGAGCAGAGCCGCGGACTGGCGCAGAATTGGTTGCACGTCCTTGCTACTATGGAACAGCGGCAAATCGCACATTGCGATATCTCCGGCCCAAATGTGATCATCGATTTCTCTGGGTCACAGATAATGCTTATTGATGTTGAGGATTTGCATGCTCCTGGTCTCGAACGTCCGGAGAAATTGCCGGGAGGTTCTGAGGGCTATGCGCACAAGACCGCACCGCAAGGCCTGTGGAGCGCAGACGCAGACCGTTTTGCTGGCGCCATCTTGCTTGTAGAGATGTTGGGCTGGTGCGATGATCGTGTGCGGCGCATTGCCTATGGTGAGCAGTATTTTGATCCGGCGGAAATTCAACAGAGTGGCAGCGAACGATATCGTATTCTGCAGAATTCGCTGCGGGAACAGTGGGGGGTGCCGGTTGCAGAGGCTCTTGCCCAGGTATGGCATAGCAATCGTCTGAGCGATTGCCCTTCCTTTCAGGATTGGTCGCAATGGCTTTTCCCGGTTACTTCACCTCCCGCCGAAATTGTTGATCAGTGGAAGGATCAGGAAGTCGTCAGTGACCGGGGAAACTGGTATCCCGAGCCTGAAGGGTTGGATACACTGCGTTCTCGCGCCTATGCTATGGCAGGGCAGGGGCAGTGGCGCGAAGTCGTACAGGTATGTGAGAGCATTCTTGGGCGTTGGCCCACAGAGGGTGATATCACCTTATTGATGATCAAAGCGCAACGCCTGTTGCAGTTGGATTATGAATTAGAGGGTGCGTGGACACGCGCCATGCAGTCAGCGCAGGTAGAAGACTGGCAGGCGTGCTGGGAGAAGGCGCAAACAGCACTACAACAGTCACCGCGAGTCGAACGTTATCTGGAAATCGCTGAACGCGCGAAGCAGGAAGTGACCTGGGCGGCGTTAGTGGCACAGGCAGAAACCCTGGTGGCGGCGCGGCAATGGGACGATGCTGACGCATTGTTGGCGGTTATTCCTCAAGATCATCCGGCTGCGGCTTCTGTGCGGGCGCGCGTCAACATGGCTCGTACACGGGAGCGTGAATTGGAAGAGGCGCTGACAAAAGCCCGAGAACTAATAGCCTTGCGAGAATGGCAGCAGGCTTTAGTAACATGCAGAACGGCGCTGGCTTTAGGCGGCGCGCCAGAGGTGTTTGAGCCACTACTGCAGACCATTCAAACCGGGCGTAAGGTCGATCAACAGATAGCGCAGTCTGTCGCCAAATCGAGCCAGGCTGCCGCCGCGGGAAAATGGGATGAGGCTCTTTTGCAGCTTGAAGCAGCATTGACATTGGTACCCGATCATCCCGATTTGCTTTTTCAGCATCAACAGCTCCAGAGGAAACGCGGATGGGCATCCTGTATTCAGGAGGCTGAAGTTGCACTCGCGCAACATGATTACGATCAAGCATTATCGCTCCTGGCGCCGGTCCCTCACGATTTTCTGCAAGCTGGGGCTTTGCGTGATGATGCACAAACCCAAATTGAAGTGCGCTCCGCACTCGAGGAAGCTCGCCGCAGTTATGACTGTGAGCGGGTGCTAAACATTCTGGAGGAGAATCCAACCAGTCCGTTTGCAACGGTTGCACTACGCCAATGGGCAGAAACGGAAAGCGCCCGTATCGAACACGTACAACAAGCTAAGAGGGCTTACGAAGGGCAACGGCTACTGGACCTTCTTGCTGATGCGCCCACTGATTTCCCCGATTTGGGCACTTTGCGGCAATGGGCTGCAGAGGAGCTGCAGCGTCAGGAGACTCTCGATACAGCATTCCGCCAGTATGATTTCGAGCGCGTTCAAGCATTGTTGGAAACTCTGCCTGAAGATCATCCCTGGCTTAATTCTGGATATGAATGGCTAATGCGTGAACGCGAGCGTCAAGAAGCGTTGAAGTCAGCCAGAGCAGCTTATAAGTTGGAACAGCTGGAGATCTTGCTATCCGAACTCCCACACGATTATCCCCAAGTGGAGGACTTGCAACAATGGCTGCGGTCTGAACAAGAACGCGCCGGCAAGCTGCAAAAAGCGCTTCGTGACTATGATGGCGAGCAAGTTCGTGCATTGTTGGAGGATGTGGGCTCAGCATATCCAGAACGCGATATGTTGCAGACCTGGGCAACCACAGAAATCACACGCCGGTGGAAGTTGAATGCCGCGATTGAAACTTATGATGGCGAACAAGTACTGGCTTTGTTGAAAGATGCGCCGCCAGATTATCCCGATTTGGTGCAATGGCGCGACTGGGCAAGGCAGGAAATAGCTCGTGGTCGTGATCTGGGTATTGCCTTAAGTCAGTATGATGGGCAACAAGTACTTACATTGTTGGATGACGCGCCTCCAAACTATCCGCGGAAGGAGGAGCTACACGCGTGGGCAGTAGCGCAATTGGCGCTGCGTCAAAGATTGGAAAAAGCGCAAAGTGCTTATGATCTGGAGGAAGCGCTGGCTCTGGTGGCTGAGTTACCACCCGATCACCCCGAAGTACAACCGTTGCGCGACTGGATGGAGATTGAACAACAGCGCCGGACGAATCTGGCAACGGCTCGCGCAGATGAGAACTGGGAGAGGTTTTTGGACTTGTCAGCGGAATTACCTCTTGATTATCCCAACCGCGATGCTTTGAAGGCTACGGCTGAAGCTGGACTACAACAGCGGCGCGCTCTGGAGGAGTTGTCTGACCAGATTCGAGCCGCGCTGACACAGCAACACTGGGAACAGGCGATTGCCCTGTGCGATAAGGCATTGGCATTGCGCAATGAATCGCGCTTTGTACAGTTACGTGAGCGGGCCCAACATGAATGGGATATTGACCTGGCTGTTGCGCAAGCCTTAGCAGAGGCGGATGCTGCCAGTGCTGTGGCTAATTGGAGCGATGCCCTTGTGCATATCGACGCGGCCTTGCGTCAGCGACCGGAACGGCAAGACTTACAGCTGAAGCAGGCAGATATCACCCGGCAATTACGCCGGCAGGAGGCGCTCCAGCAGGCACAGCAGGCTCTGGAAAATGAACGGTGGACAGTTATCTCAGGATTATTAGCCACCCTTTCTCCGGATGATCCTGATGCTGCGGCTCTTCGCACCGCCGCGCATGAGGGGCAGGTACGACAACTCCAGGCGCAGGCTCGGAATGCACAAGAAAATGGCAAGTGGGACGAAGCCATCGCTGCAGTCGAAACTCTTGTGCAACTTCAGGGTCCACAGGAGAGCATCGTTCGTTGGCTCGAGCGCCTCCGTTTGGAGCAGGAAGTTGCCGGGCTTAGCCTTGAATTACAGGGTACGATAGATGCCCAACGCTGGCGCGAGGCTGTGAGCCAAACCGAAGCCGCGCAACAGCGTTTCCCCACGCGCGAGGAGTTTCCTGCATTATTGGCGACGGCACAAGTTGGATTGGAGCAATGGCAAGCCCGTCGCAAGCGGCGGCGCCTCGTGCTTTTACTGGGTCTGGCGTGTTTGGGATTGATCATTGCCGGTTTTCTGGCTTGGGGCGCCCTGAATGGCGGCGGTCCGGCGGGTCCGCTTTTCTGGACGTCCACACCGACGGCAACCTCTACGGCGACCCCCACAGCGACCGCAACCGCTACAGCTACACCTACGCGTACGCCCACGCCCACCCAAACTTCCACACCCACCCAGACTTCCACGCCGACTCAAACTCCGACGCGCACGCCTACTCCCACCCGCACACCTACCGCCACTGCCACGTCCACACCCACGCGCACGCCGCGACCTCCTACCCCGACCTTCACGCCGGTGCCTCCCACGCTAACCTCAACGCCGGAGCCGCCACCGCCACCACCGCCG
>JAFGFB010000144.1 GCA_016931315.1 Anaerolineae bacterium | reverse complement strand
CACTGCGAGAGCACGTCGGCATCGAGTTTTCCGGGGCGTTGACTGATGAGTCCTACAGCTACGCCGAACTTGCGCCCCTCGGAGAGAATCGTCTTGAGAATCTGCGAGCTGACCAAATCTGCCGAGGCGGGCGCGAAATTGTGCGCCTCCTCGATGAGCACAAAGGCCGGGTAGGGAAGGTAATCATCGTCGCCTTGCTCGGTCTGGCGCTTTTCCGTTGCCATGCGCGCCTGAAGTAGCCGCCGCAGTAGCGTCGCCACCACCACCTGTTGCTCGCGTTGATTTACCTCGTTAAGCTGCAAAACTGTGCATTGCCCTGGGCGGAAGAGCCGTGTCAATGGCAAGCTCTCAAAATCATTGAAGATTCGTGAATCTTCCAGACGAGTATTCACCCGCCAGATCACGGCGCCGGCTGTGCCGTAGTCGTCTTTTGCCAGGGCTTCAGAATCTTCTTCTAGTGATCTCTTTCCGCTAATCTCTCTATCCGCCTCGCCTATTGCCAGGCGGAACTGCGCTAGAGTCCACTTCTCGCCGAACTTTTGTTTGGCAATGTGGAAAGCTTTCCCCAAGACGTAGTGCATTCGCTCAGAAAGATCGGGCAGAAGATAGCGTAAGTCTGCTAACGTCAATGAGGACACGCGTACCTTGACATCTTCTGGGCGAATGACCTCCACCCGGGGGCGGTAGCCATCTGGCGCAGCAAACTCGCGGTATCCTTGCAGCTGGGTAAGGGTGTCATATTCTCCATGTGGATCAATGACAAGCACGGCAGCCCGGTTGCGCGGATGCATGAGCTCTTCGATGAGCACTCCCGCGAGGTAACTCTTGCCCGCGCCAGTGCTGGCAATCACGGCTAAATGAGTGCTGGTAACGGCACGCAGGTCAATGGCAATGGGCACATCGCCGGCGGGTCGGCTGAGCAACGAACCAACGTGCGCTGCGCCGGTCTGCCCAATCGCGCGCTTGCTGAGGACCTGTACTAATAAGTCGCTTGCGGCTTTCTGAATGGGCGTGCCTGGACGCGGCGGGAGACGGGGGTTGATGAAATCGCCTAACCCCGGATCGTAATACCCCAGGATGTTGACGCTAATCTCAAACAGGTCGTGGTTCTGTCCAGTGTAGCCGATGAGTGTGGCTACGGCTTCCGGCGGCACGTTGGGATCGGCGAGAAAGCCGTTGGGGAACAACCGCACCGGGCATCTTCCGGTAATGCGTCCCAGCACTTCCCGCGCCTCGCCTGAAATGGTCATGGTATAGGTAACGAACTCACCTGCTCGCGCGGCCTCATCGCGATCTGACGTGATGAAGGTATACTCATGGGGCGTCTCGCCCGGGCCGCGTGTGATGCCCAGAGGGGTGTGGGTGTTCATGCACCACCTCCCAGCGGTCCGATAGTAGTTTGCCAGACCAGTTCATTGCGAAGCACGGCAAGCGGTGATGACTGCGCCGGAAAGAGTTTTTCCAAATGCGCGAGCACGCACAACAGCAGATGCCCGGCTAACGAGCTGCCCGACCCCAGAAGCAACGAAGCGTAACCCACCTGTACGTTGCCCAACGGCGTCTGATGAAAAACGCGCACTGCGGCGTCATCCATGCGTTCTACCAGGGTGTCAATCTGTGCGGACAGTGGAGGGATGCCGTGGGTTGGAACGCCCGCCGGCGAAATCATGCCCACGGCGGTAATGCCCACAAGCGTGACCTTTTCTGCCAGATAATCAGGCGAGAAAACGGCGAGATCGGAGGGCGGCGAAAGGCGCGGACCGAGGTTGCCGAAATCGGGGTTGAGGAGCATAGTGTCGTAGATCACGCCAACCAGATGCCCATAGCCCGTACCCAGCGGGATTCGGACGAAATTCCCGAAAGCGTAATCCACAGGTGCAGGCGGCGTCTCAACCTCGCCAGAACCGTAGATCTGGCAGACGTAATCGGTGTGGGTATTGGATTTAACGAGTTTGCCTACAGCCATTCTCCCTGCCTCCTGAGTGCTTGTGAATAGCCCCAAGTATTTCCGTGATCATGTTCTTCGCCCTCTCTTACTCACCGCCTTCCGCGAGAATCTCAGCGGCAAGTGCTCTTTTTTCGCGAACTCCTGGAACGTCCTGTAGAAGTGTTCCCGATCTTGCATCGTAATCACCGCCACGGCATCGGCGGTTTCCACACTGTAGGGATAACCGTTGCCCACTATACATTCGGCGCGCACCACATCCAGTGTGTGCTCCAGTTCCCCAGCCTCCAACAGCCAGCGGGGTAGATCCAGGCGCGCTGGCGGACGGTCCGCCGTGGTCTTGAGGTAGGTGAAGCATACTCGATCATAATACTTACTGCCATCCACTGCCTCAACGTTATCGTCACGGGCGCAGATCCAGGCGGTGCTGCGATCGCCCCAGGTCAGCCGCTCGCGCAACAACGCCCCATCGCTGATACGCTGCGCACTCCGATGACCATGCAGCACATCCAACATGGCGGCGAGATCGTTAGCATAACTGGTATCCACATAACCCACCAGCGGCACCCGATGGACCTCGGAAGCCTCGAGCAGCGCTATCACTGCTTGAAGGTACTGCTGCTGGTGCGTTGATCGCATCTGTGCCGCAAAGGAAAGGATTAGCGAACCGTCAAAAAAGCATACTGGCTTTACAGGCGCAGTATGATAATCCGCCATCAACGCTATCAGTCGCTTGCACTCTCCCGTGAAGCGCCGCAAGTTCACGCGCCAATCGGGGAAACCGTCTGCTCCATCGTCTTCATCGGCCAGTTCATCGGGTGCTAACACTTCGAAGGCGATGTCCTTGATGTAGGGCGCGTCTGCTACATGGGGGTTGACAAACCACCCCAACTGCACAGCCCCTACTGGCACCGAGAAGTCCTTGCTGGGGGTAATCTGGGAACCGTCCACGGCGATAGTCGGCACAGCGGACAGAACCTGCAGCGCCCAGGCGCGCGCTTGCGCGTGATTCTGCCAGGTCTTTCCTGGTGCAAAGGGCACGACTAAATCTGGGTACTGCGCGTGTTCCTCAGTCGGTCGGGCGCCTGGCCAGGGGATGCCTGCCAAACGTGCTTCAAGTTCTGCTGTACCGAGAGTGCGCAGCAGTTCCAGTGCTTCAATGTAGGCCTGTAAGGCATCGTGCAACGCTGCATTGTAACCGGCAAAGCGGTTGGCTTTAGCCTCCAGGGCGGCGATAACGCGCTCACGGTGGAACATCAGGCTCGTGCCTCCATGTCTATTGCGCTCGAGCCGTTGCGCTTGACGATGTGCACAACATGGTCTGTATCCTCCTCAAACGTATCATCGTGGCTGATGACGAAAAGCTGGGTGAAGCCCTTGACGTTGAGAATCTGCGCGGCCAGGTTAGCCCGGCGGTCGCGGTCGAGGTTAGCTGTTGGCTCATCGAAGAAGGCTACATCGATGGCTGAAATCTCGCGCAACAGAGCCAGTCGCACAGCCAGGGCCGCCGCCATCTGCTCCCCGCCCGAAAGCTGCTGGAAGCTTCTCACTCGCCCTTCGGTGTTGAGAATGATGTCATAGTCATCGGTCCAGCGCAAGCGTGCACTGTAATCCTGCATGATGTCGGCGTAGAGCTGGTCAGCTTGGAGAGAGATAACCTCTACCAACGCTTTGGTGATTTCAGGACCCGCATCTCGCAGGGTGTGGCGCAAATGTTCCAGCAACGTCAGCAATTCCCGATGCTCGGCATGTTCTGTGCGGATTTTGGATAGCCGTGCCTGCACCTCGTTTAAGCGCGCAATCTCAGCCTGAAGCCCAGTCTGCTGTTTGCGTTGTTCCTGCAACTGTGCTTTCAGGCCCGCCAGTTCCTGGCCCAGCGCCGCATATTGTGCCGCAATCTGAGCGTAAGTCTCGGCATCATATTCGCGGGCCACAGCATCTCGCAGAGCTACCTGCTCCGCGTGGGCAGCTTCCGCCATAGCAACTTGCTCTGTTAGCATTTTGACGGCAACCTGGCGTTCGGCTACAGCCTCGGCTTCACGAATGTGTTCCTGATAACGTTGGTATGCCGGTGTATGTTCGGTGAGCGCTGCCCGCATGGCTAAGAGCTGGTTATCCAGCCCTGCGTAGGCACTCAGGGCGGCTTCCAACTCCTTGCGGGAGGTCGTGTGCTTTACTCGTTGCTGCTCAGCCTGGCTGTGTTGTTCTTCTATAACACCGCGCCGTTTGGCAATGGCTGACGCACCCTGATAAGCTTGCCGCGGGTTGCCTAACGCCGCCAGCACTTGCTCCTGGCGGGCGACTTCCTCCGGAGCGCAAGACAATTCTGCGGCTGTGGCTTGTTTTTCTGCGATGGTGGCGCATAAACGCGCCACTTGTTCCTGCAATGCCTCAACTTCAACCGGGCGCGGCAGCGTTTGCAAGCGTTCTGCAAGGGAATCGCGCATCCGCTGCTGTGCCGCTCGCGATGCATCGAGTTCCTGATGCGTGATCTGTACGGCGCTCAGTTTGGTTTCCAGGCTCAGCAACCGCGCTTGCAACATAACGTGTTCAGCCTGCGTCTCAGCTACCGCCGTCTCGCGCTCAGCACACGTGCCTTTTTGTGCGACAATCTGCATATCCAGAGCCTCAACTTCATCAAGACGGGGCAAAGTCTGCAGTCGTTCCTGCAGCGTCCGTAGTGCTTTTTCCTGCTTGCGTCGCATCTTGT
>JAFGFB010000143.1 GCA_016931315.1 Anaerolineae bacterium | reverse complement strand
GCGCATGGTGGTGTAGGCGCCGGGACCCAGTCCCAATGGGCGATAGACTTCGTCTACCACAAAACGGTAGATATCCGCCTCCGTGCCCTCCTGACTTTGCAGGTAGTTGTGCAGTGCACGGGTGAGGATGAAGGTGTCGCTGGTGCGGTAAACCCAGCGTGTGCCCGGGGTGGCGGCGTGCGGCGCGGTGAACGCGGCAGCGATGCGCTCGCTATAAGGTTGCGCGCCGAAGAACACGCCCATTGTTTCGCTGTCATCGTCTTCCATGAAACTGGTGGCGAAATAGTTGCCGGTGGACATATCCAGCGTGTGGTTGAAGGTGACCTGTTCCCAATCACCTGGACTGGCGGCATATTCGGGGACATAGTCTTTGATCAGGAGACTCGTTACCTCACTGCCGTATTTCTGCGCCAACCGCAGCAGGGCTACTCCTACAAAGGCCGACTTAGCCGTGGAGTATGATGTGGCGCGCATGGATTCACAATAGGGATATTGCCCAAAGCGTGTCTGGCACTCGCCCATGTAGTTGATGCCATTCACAACCACGCCGTACCACGTGCGGTGCGCTGGCGTGACGCCGCGCCCGAAGGCTGAGATATCCACGCCGGGATAATCTTCCGCAAGCGCTGTAAGTGGACGGGTGAGCAATCGCCCTGCGAGCTCGGCGGCAAAATCCGCTTGAAGCTGCGCTGCTCCCCCCACGGTACCGGGATGGTAGGTCGCATCAAGCAATCCCCAAAGGTTGGCGCGGGAATACGTGGTGGTCTCTTGCGTGACCTGGTACCAGACTTTGGAAACGCTTTGTCCATCAAACAAAAAGGTCAGCGTGCCATTGAAGGTGGCATTCCCGCCTTTGGTGATGAGCGCGAACGGCAACGAGGCTCTTGAGTAGCTGCCGTCTCCTATTTCCTGCCAGACGCGCCCCGGCTCAAGGATGAGATTCCAGAGCGGGTGCTCTGCAATGATCTGCCCGCGTTGCACCGGGACGAGATAGCCGTCATCGCTC
Source organism: Anaerolineae bacterium (assembly GCA_016931315.1). Lineage (GTDB taxonomy): Bacteria > Chloroflexota > Anaerolineae > B4-G1 > SLSP01 > JAAZNO01. Next base: position 4,840 of record JAFGFB010000143.1, on the reverse strand, counting down.
TGCACGAAGGCAAAATCGAACTCGGGCAGGTAGGCGTGGGCGGGTTCCAGCTCGCCGCGCACCATCTCAATATGGCCCCCCTCCATCTCACCGTGCAATTCCAGTCGCCCTTCGAAACGCTGTACCGGTGGAACTGCGTTTGTTGGGGGTGTGAGTGCGGCTTCATCCACGGGACCATCGAAAGCGAAGCCATTCAACAAGTCCTTAGCCGATAACGGCAGCTCGCCCCGTCCCGTAATTTCTGGATTCAATGTTTGCAGAAAGCTCGCTTCGATCCAGTAGAGATCAGGGAAGCGCTGGCTCACGCCGCGATTGCTGGCAAAGAAGAGGTATTTGCCATCCGGAGAAAGGGTAGGCGTGCTTTCCTCAGCCTCTGAGTTGACCCTGGCGCCCAGGTTTTGTGGCGGACGCCATTTTCCGTCGTTGTCCTGGAAGGCGATGTAGAGGTCGCCGACCTTCCCGTTGGGGGTGAAATTGTCGGCCCTTCCCGCTGAATAGAACAGCACGAAGCTGCCATCCGGCGCGATGAAAGGTTCTACATCCACAATGGCATCGCTCTGGGATAGCACGTCGAGCCTCTCCGGAGTCTGGAACGCGCCGCCTGCGTGGCGCGCGCGATATAGCCCGCTCCCGCCGAATGCGGGATAATCCGCCATGTAATATAGCGTCCCATCTCGGGTCAGCGTTGGGCTGGTCTCGCCCGTTGCGGATTCGATTGGCAGACTGAGCTGTGCTGGCTCTGACCACCCAGCTGCGGTAGTTTCAACATACCAGATGTGGTATTGCGGGCTTGGAACGCTGCTTCCGGCCAGCGGACGCATAGACGCAAAGTAGAGTTGTTGCCCGTCGCTGGTGACGAACGGGCTTACGTCATTGTATTTTCCGGAGAAATCTGCGGGTTCGGGCGTGCTCCACCCGCTATCTGTCTGCTGGCTGAACCAAATTATGGCTTTTCCAGATTCCAAACGGGTAAAATAGAGCTCGCGCAGGTCGGGGTGGAGCGCCAGGGAGAGCTCGATGGCGCCGGTGGATACCGAACCGGGGCGAAATACCGCCGGTTCTGCTCCCGGTGGCGCCTCATCCAGGAAGGTCGTTGTCGCCGGCTCACTGGTAGGCGTTGAGGTCGGTGTTACGGTGGCCGTGAGACTTGAAGGCGTGGCTGTTGGCGCCGTTGGAGTGGCGCAGCTTGCCAGAACAAAGATGAGCCATAACAGAAGCACTCGTTTGGTGATCATATTTCTGTCCCCCCACATATAATACCGGACTGCCAGAAATCAGGTTCAGGCCTGGCTTTGGGAGGCACAGCAATGATTCCAATTATGCAGAGCAGTCTTGTTCCTGGTGCTCGAAAGGCTCCTGATACAACTGCCGGATCAGCGGTCGCCAGAATGGGTTCGCGGTGAAATCTGTGTTATCGCTCAGCATATCCAGCCCCCCGATCAAGGGGCGCGCAGCGATGCGCTTAACAAGCGGGTTTTCAATGCGTTGCACCAGCGCCTCGGCAAATCCGTGCAACGCGATGACCTGCAAGGGGCGTCCGAAAAATTGCCTGGTTTGTTCTGGGAGTGCTTCGGTCAAACCCAGGGCATTGTGCTGCACTGCGAGGTGTTCGTAAGCTTTAACCAGATTGGCTTCACGCTCTTGCCAATGGGTAGCATGAAGAGCGGCTTCCAATACGGGCAATAGTTCAGTGGCGCACGGCAGGCATTTGAACGCTGAGCCTAACCACTTGGGGTAGGGGGCGTAAGTTTTCGCCATCAGGAAACACAGGCGCATGATATCCCTGACTAACCGCGCACCAATTACCGCTGAACCGGCTTCATCTCCTACCATCCCGGCGCGTCCCATGAGATGCTCCTCTTGCCCGAGGCGCGCCCAGCCCGCGGCAAGGAGATACAGCCACACATCATGTGGATAATAAGCAAAGCGCGCGCGCGTTTGTTCCAGCCCGACCTCATCATGGTAGATTGCCCCTGCGGTGATGGCTCGCAGGCGCTGTTCGGGAAAACTAAGCCAATCCGCCGGTTCTAGTGGGAGCGAAATCTCGAAACCCAGGTATTCGGCGAAAAAACCGCGCACGGAGTGCACGGTCACGCGATGATTGACAGGTCCGCTGGAGAGGGTTTGCAACAGCTGTGTACCCCCGTCAGTTGGATCGGGTGGTGAGAAGTGGGTCGGGTAGCCGTGAAAGGTTTTGGGCAGCAGCTGCGCCAGCGTCTGCCGGATGCGCTCGGTCGCCGGCAGCGCTTCCGGTTCCACAAAGAGCAATAGTCGGGGACCCCAATCGTGGTCGGTTGAGGTGGGGTCGTCAAATCCCAATACTTCAGACCCGTTGCCAATCAGAGCTGCAGCATGTTTCAAGTTCGAAAAATGGGCATCGAGAAGCGGGCGCACCGCTTCGCGGTAGAAGTCTGCGCAGAGCGTGATACCTGGGACAAAAGCTGTATGTGTATCCATGACTCATTTCGGCTATCATTGTCAGCCGGCGACATCTCCTGAATTTGGAATTACCTCTTGTCCCTTGAACTGGCTCAGGTAAAGATTGTGGTAAAAACCCCTGGCTGCTAGCAACTCATCGTGCGTGCCGCGCTCAATGATTTGCCCCCCGTTAATGACCAGGATTCTATCCGCTTGCCGGATTGTGCTCAGGCGGTGCGCGATGACGAAACTCGTGCGCCCCTCCATCAGTCGTAGCAATGCTTCCTGGATATGTCGCTCGGTGCGGGTGTCTACGCTACTGGTTGCTTCGTCGAGGATTAGCAGCGCCGGATTCGCTAGAATTGCCCGGGCGATGGCGAGCAGCTGCCGCTGTCCCTGGCTCAGATTGCTGCCCCGCTCGGAGAGCTCCGTCTGGTAGCCGTCTGGCAGGCGGTGGATGAACTGGTCTGCATTTGCCATCTTAGCCGCGGCGATGACCTCTTCATCCGTGGCATCCAGTCGTCCATAGCGGATGTTCTCTATCACCGATTCGGAGAAGAGGAAGGTATCTTGCAACACTACGCCGAGGCTACGGCGCAGGCTGGCTTTTTGATAGGCGCGCAAGTCCACGCTATCAATGCGAATCGCGCCATCCTGGATGTCGTAGAAGCGGGAAAGCAAGTTGATCATGGTCGTCTTGCCAGCGCCTGTAGGTCCAACCAGCGCAATTGTCTGACCCGGTTGGGCATGGAAGCTCATGTTCTTGATTACAGGCACTCCGGGCACGTAGCTGAAATCCACGGCATCAAAGACCACATCACCACGTACCTGCTCCAGCGGTATGGCGTCGGGTGCATCTGTAATTTCCGGTGTCTGGTCGAGCAATTCAAAGACGCGCTCTGCACCGGCGAGCGCTGATTGAATCTGGTTGTAGAGATCGCCCAGTTGTCGCAGCGGTCCGGCGAAACGCCGTGAGTAGTTATAGAACGTGAGAATGGTGCCCACCGTCGCCCAACCGCGGACCACCATCCAACCGCCCAGCCCGGCGAGGATTGCAATGTTGGCGTTGCTGAAGATGCCCATGAGCGGGGGAATCAGGGTGGCGTAAGTCTGTGCCCGAATGCCTACATCGCGCGTCTGTACGTTGACCTGGTCGAATTTCTCAAGCGTCGCCCCTTCCTGACCAAAGGCAAGGATCACGCGCTGCCCGCTGAAGGTTTCTTCAAGTTCGCCGTTGAGCTCGCCAACACGTTGCTGGAACTCACGGAAACCCTGGCGCGTGCGTCGTCCCACAAAGCCGGTGAACCACAGCATCAGTGGGAAGACGAACATGGACCCCAGCGCCAGCCAGAAATTGATCGTGAACATCATCACCACGATACCTACCAGCGAGAGCAGGCCACTGAAGAGTTCGGTCACATTCTGCGCCAGGAGTCGGCCCAGCGCGTCAAGGTCGTTGGTAAGGCGGCTCATCAGATCGCCGTGCGGGTGCGCATCGAAGAAACTCAGGGAAAGTGTTTGCAGGTGCCCGAAGAGCTCCTCGCGCATCGTGCGCATCACCTTCTGCACCATCCCCACCATCATTCGCGCCAGCAAGGTGCGCAGTCCCAACGCCCCCAGGTAAACGGAGACCATCAAAAGCAGCAGACGTCCCAGGCCCGCCGCATCGCGTTGGAGGATGTAGCGGTCAATCGCCAGACCGTTAAAATAGGGGCCAGCTAGATCCAATAACGTAGTTATCAGCACCAGGAAGAGAGCCAGCCCCAGCTGCGCGCGGTAGGGGAGCAGGTAGCGCAGCAGGCGCTGCAATGTACCACGCACATCATGCGCCTTTTCGATGCGCGCGCCGAAGCCTCGACTTCCCGGACCTGGAAGCCGCGCCCCGCTTGCCATGGGTTTTTCGTCGCTGTTAGTCTGTCGTCTTTCCATTACCCATGCCTCCTGATTGTGCTCCCTGCAGGGTCTGCCCGCTTCCTAACTGCGATTCGTAGATTTCGCGGTAGATCGGACTTTGCGCCAGTAATTCCGCGTGTGTGCCCATCGCTGCGACGCGCCCACCATCCAATACCACAATCTTATCGGCGGTAAGCACCGTGCTGATACGTTGCGCCACGACGAAGACTGTGCTGCGGTGTGCCAGTTGTGTATGCAGGAGATTGTCCAGGGCGTCCTGAAGTTTCGTCTCTGTCTCTACATCCACCGCACTGGTACTGTCGTCAAGAATCAGCACGCGCGGGCGCACACACAGTGCGCGCGCTATCGCGATGCGTTGTTTTTGCCCGCCCGAGAGGTTCACGCCGCGCTGCCCGATTGGGGTATCATAACCTCGCGGCATCGCCATGATAAAATCGTGCGCCTGTGCCGCTTGCGCCGCGACCTGGATTTCGGCTTCTGTGGCATCGGGCCGTCCGTAGCGAATGTT
>JAFGFB010000142.1 GCA_016931315.1 Anaerolineae bacterium | reverse complement strand
GCTTGAACAGGCGCACGCTGGCATCCGGCGGAATGTAGGAATCCTCCGCCCCATGGATGAACAGAACCGGAGCCTCCACCTGCCCGATGACGGCAATGGGCGAGGCTTGGGAGAAAAACCACCCCGCGCGCAGCCGGGTGATCAGGCTGGCTACCGGCAGCAACAGCCATTCGGGCAAATGATATTCGACCTTCAACCGATAAGCAAACTGCTCACGCGCACTGGCAAAAGGACAATCCGCTACCGCGAAGGCAATACGAGGGTCTATCGCCGCGTGTTGGAGCACCGTAGCTGCTCCCATGGATTCGCCATGCGTGCCAATCAGGCAATCTGCGCCACAGCGCTCCAGCGCCCAATCCACGCAGGCCTTGAGGTCATCCTTCTCATAGAAGCCAAATGAGGTATTGGCGCCGCCGCTGCCGCCGTGATGGCGATGGTCATAGATGAGGATATTATAACCACGCCGGTAGAAGAGCTCGGCATATTTCACCGAACCATAGAGCGTCCAGGTGATACCATGCGCGAAAATGGCGGTGCGTTTGGCTCCCGGCACAGGGATATACAGGGCTTGGAGTTCATAGCCGTGGGGAGAAGGAATGCGGATCTCCTCGCGGGACCAGCTCAGAAAGCCATCCTCCGTAATGGTGCCGTGTTCCACTTCCCAATCGTAAGTTGTCTCCAGCGTGCGCGTCCGGGGGTAGATAGCAATGTTGGAAAAATACATGCCGGCACCCAGGATAAGAACCAGCAACACACCCAATCCAATCGCTATGCCCATGATTTTCCCCTTTTCCCAAGGTGACGTTTGCGGCTGATGGTTGCCTGAAAGCCTTCTTGCGGCTATCAGGAACTCATGGACGGTAACTGTTCGGCGTTTTCCTGTTTTGCATAACGAAGAGCGGCTAAAGTCCGCTATCTGCGTTTTGCGATGGAAGTCTGACAGTTACCATTGGCACGAACCGACGCCTTATGAAGATGATATGAGGTAAATAGCCACCAACGAAAGACAGAGTCCAATGCCTTGTTTGAGAGTAATAGGCTCGTTCAGGGTCAGCGCCGCCAGCAAGACGGTAACCACAGGATAGAGTGCCGTGAGCGGAACCACCACCGAGGCCTTACCCTTGCTCAATGCCATGAGCATGAAGAGCGTGCCGACCGTCCCCGCGATGCCGGCAAGCAGCGAGAACAACATACCGCGAGGGTGAAACGTGAAGCGCACCTTCAACACAGTCAACAACACTACACTCGAAAGAACCGTTCCAACATTCTGGTACAACAATGCCGTGCGCGGCTCAAGATATTGGGTCGCGAGTTTGGGGAAATAGCCCCAAAAGCCAAAGATGAAGGTCGCCATCAGAGCAAGGAAAATCCAAGAGGGCATAATGCTATTCCCCTCTCTCATAATAGAAGTTGTTGTCGGCATCCGCCAGCAGCGGTTGGCGGGCATCTTTAGCCGAAAGCAGTGGCTGCGCTACGGGCCAATCTACCGCCACGACGGGGTCGTTCCACAAAAAGCCACGATCAAGGGCATGAACGTATTCCGCCGTTACCTGATAGACCACATCCGCCACCTCGCTGAGCACACAGAAACCGTGCGCAAAGCCGGGGGGGATGTAGAGCAAGCGATGATTCTGCACCGAAAGCACCTCTCCCACCCATTGCCCATACGTCGGAGAGCCGATTCGAATATCCACCGCAACGTCGAAGATTTCACCGCAAATAGCCGTCACCAACTTGCCCTGGGCTGCGGGCTGCTTCTGAAAGTGCAGCCCGCGCAGCACATCGCGGGTGGAATGGGAATGGTTCGTCTGTAAGAGGGGGGGGAATCCTGCCTCGGCGAATTCCGAAAGACGGTAGGTCTCCAGGAAAAAACCGCGCTCATCGCTAAACAAACGCGGCTCAACCAGAATCACCTCAGGAAGCGTCAGCGGCATAAATTTGAAGGACATAGACCATCCATCTCCTATAAGGTTCTATCGCACGGCAAAAGAAAAGGGTTGAAGGGGCATAAGGTGCGTGCAGATTACGCTTAAGCCCGCACCGCGCGTGCAACACGCAGCGCTAAAGGATAAAGCGGATTCAAGGACTTCTCCCACAAACCCACAAAACGCTCAAGGCGCCCACCGAAGCCCCGCTTGAAGCGGTAGACGCCCCATAGACCCTCGTGACGCGTCGCAAACTCGGCTTCAAGTGTTTCCTCATCCGCATCCGGGACGCCCCACAAATCATAGGTCGTACAGCCACGGCGCTTCGCCCAGCGCAGCGCTTCCCATTGCAACGCATAGGCAGGCATGCGGTCGCGATGCCGCTCGGAGGAAGCCCCAAAGAAGTACCAGGCTTTGGCGCCCAACGCAAAAACCATCAAACCAGCGACCGCCTCACCCTCAACCTCAGCCAGCAACAAAGCCACCTGTTCTTGGGGCGAAAATAGCGCTAAAGCCTGCCGGTAATAGGCCTCGCTATGCACCGCAAAGGCATCCCGTTGGCCTGTTTCCAGCATCAGCCCGTAGAAGGCAGGCAGGTCTTCCATCCCCCCCTGGCGTACCGTGACCCCTTTGCGCGCAGCCAATCGAATGTTATACCGTGTCTTTTGTTTCATCTGCGCGAGAATGTTTTCCTCGTCACCGGTGATATCCAGCACCAATGTGCGCGGGGGCTGAATGGTGCGCGTGGCAGGGACATAACCCAGGGAGGTCAACAACGCGCGATGGTCTGGGGCATCTGGGAGTTCTGGTTCCAGCCAAAGCGCCCAGGCGCGCTTGCGCCGGGCTGCCCGCTCGACCGCAGCCAAGAGCTCACCCACCAAAACAGAGTCCGACCAATCTACCACCGGTCCACGCGGCACATATGCCAGCGTAGCCACCCCATCCAACATCCAGCGCCGGCTAAGAAGCATCGCGCCGGCTAAAGGCTGAGCCGGTTCGCCCAGGCGCACCAGCTGCGCATTCCAATCGAAAGCGGACTTGAGCTCTCCCCAACGGCAGGTCTGCAGGAGCGTGCCATACGGATGCCGCGCCACCCAACGGTCCCATGCCTCAGGCGCAATGACCGGCGCTGGCGTCACATCTTCTCTCCCACCACCAACAGCCCGGCACCCACGCCGCCCTCGGGCACATCCATCTCATAGGGACGGCGCCAGCTGCGGCTCAAACGGCGCACCACCTCCCGACGGACCAGCGCCTGGAAGCCCAATCCACGCAAGCGAGGCGAGGCTAACCAACGATAAAAAGGACGGCTCCCCTCGGTGATCCCAAAATCGCCGTTGCTCTTATCCCACATCGCCGCTACACTTGCCGGCAAATAGTAACGTGCGGAAAGCAGCCGAATTCCCGCGCGCTCGAGCAGCGTAGCCCACTCCTTGGGCGCGTAATAATGATGGTGCTCCAGACGCGCATCAATCCGCGTGGCATAAGCCTCCGCACCGGCAAGGTCACCTACGGCAGCACAAGCACGGTAACCCGCCAGCAGGCGCCGGAAGGCATCGCTCGGGACGGTGGTGATGAAACGCCCACCGGGACGCAAAACCCGCCCGCTTTCGTGCAGAACAGGTTCCAAATCGGGAATGTGCTCCAGCACCGAATTGCTGAATACCGTTCCGAAACTGCTATCGGGGTAAGGCATCGCGTTGCCATACGCCTGTTGCACATTGCGATACATCCCGCTGGCAGACCCCTGGCGCAGTTGGCTCCACCAGGGATCAAAGCCGGTATCAATCGGTGGTTCGCCATCAAAGAGCACCCGGGCAATCAACCCATCGCCACAGCCCAAATCCAAAATCGGACGGGGAAAGGATTCATGCGCCAGAGTCCGCAATTCAACGGCGCGCCACAATGCGACGGGCGGTGCAAACCAGTAGGCATCCAACAGTTGGGTCAAATAGTCTCGATTGGGAGATGGCATGCAATCCTTCTTAAGAATATGACTTAGAAAAGTGTGCCGATGCACGAAATGCCGGGGCACAGGCGTTGCGAACGTAGCAAGCCGGAGATATAAATTCTCACCACGCCGTGCCGCTGCTCCTCGATACAGGTAAGGTCAGGCCTCATCCTGGTTGATAATCTGCGTCAGCTCCTCGGCGCGCACATAATTGGCTACCGCAATATGCTGCTGCTGCACTCCGGGAATGCTGGCGATAGCATGTTTGATATCAAGCGCGAGGCTCAACGCTAACGGGCACAGAGCTGACGAGGGTCTAAAGCGGTAGCTCACCGTGCCGGTGGCATCATCTACCTCCAAATCCTCCACCAGCTGCATCCGCAATACATCCACGCCGGTTTCTGGATCAATCACCTCAACCAGTTTTAACAGTATTTGCTCACGCAGGGTCGCTTCAAGGGTCATGGCGCTTCATCCTTTGGCTAAATTGATGCGTCATCTTTCCCTCTATTTTACCGCAACTTACGGGAATGCCTATGTAACTATGTAACTGTTCAGACTTCCGTCGTAAGGCGCGAATTTCGGGCTAAAGCCCGGTAGAACAAGTGTTTTTCGCTGCCGCGCGTGGCGCGGCAGCGAAAAACACTCTCTAAAATTGCGGCTTTAGCCGCTCTTCGTTGTGGTAAGCGGGAGAACACTGAACAGTTACGTGACTATTAGCATTGGACTTCCTCTCTATTTGTGGTACATTTGGAAGGTTGGGGCCGCGAAGTATAGTGGGAGCGGCCCTGTTTTATGGGCGTTATTCGAAAACCTTGCCTGCCATACACCCAAATATCAAAGTTGGGCAACAAAAGTTTGGCGTTCTTGGGGAGGAAGACGATGAACATCATCGTGACCGGTTCAATAGCCTTCGATTATCTGATGTCCTTTCCAGGACACTTTACCGACCACCTGCTCATGGAGCGGGTCGGCAAAGTGAGCCTGAGTTTCCTGGTAGATGAAATGCGACGTGTGCGCGGCGGCTGTGCTGCCAATATTGCCTATAACCTGGGATTGCTAGGGGAACATCCGCACATGATGGCAACCGCGGGGCAGGATTTCGAGACTTACCGTGCCTGGCTTGAGTCCAACGGTGTGGATACCAGCCTCACGCGCACCATTCCCGAAGTCTTCACTGCCTCCTTCTTCGTGAACACCGACCTGGATCAGAACCAGATTGCCACCTTCTACACCGGCGCGATGGCTTATGCGCGAGAACTCTCCTTTCATACCCTGGAGCAGCACCCCGACCTCGTCATCATCTCCCCCAACGATCCCGAAGCGATGAATAAATACGCCGTAGAGTGCAAAGCCCTGAACATTCCCTACATCTATGATCCAGGGCAGCAAGTGGTGCGCGTTGACGCGGGTTCCTTGCGCGTGGGCCTGGAGGGCGCTGATATTCTCATTCTCAACGATTATGAGTTTGAGCTGCTCAAAACCCGCACCGGGCTTACCGACGCGCAAATTCGCGGAGCAGTCAAACGCGCCGTCATCATCACCCGTGGCGCGGATGGCTCCGATATCTGGACGGATAAGCGCATTACCGTGCCGGTGTTCCCGCCACAGCAGATTGCGGACCCTACCGGCGTAGGCGACGCCTATCGCGCAGGGTTGATTAAAGGATTGGCGCTGGGCCTTCCCTGGGAGGTCTGCGGACGTGTCGGCGCACTGGCAGCAACCTATACGCTGGAATGCGTGGGACCCCAAAGCCAGGCCTACACCCTGGATGAGTTCACCACACGCTACAAAGAACAGTTTGGAGAAGATGCGTTTACGGAAGTCATGAGTCACAAGTCATCATGATTGACTCTTTATTACACCAAGGAGTGGAGCAAATATGAAACATCATGTCAAAGATATGGAACTGGCGCCCGCCGGACGGCTGCGCATGGATTGGGCCGAGCGCGAGATGCCGGTGCTGCGCCGGATTCGCGAGCGCTTTGCCGCCGAAAAGCCCCTCAAGGGCGTGCGCATGTCGGCGTGTCTGCACGTCACTACCGAGACGGGCAACCTGGCGCGGGTGCTGCAAGCCGGCGGCGCCAATCTGGTCTTGGTCGCCAGCAACCCGCTGAGCACGCAGGATGATGTCGCCGCGGCGCTGGTCGCCTACGACGAGATTCCCGTCTATGCGATCAAGGGCGAGGATAACACCACCTACTATGAGCACATTCATGCCGCGCTGGACCACAAGCCGCACATCACCATGGATGATGGCGCCGACCTGGTCAGCACGATGCACAAGGATCGCCGCGAAGTCCTGGAATCTATCGTTGGCGGCACAGAGGAAACCACCACGGGCGTCATCCGCCTGCGGGCCATGGCGCAAGAGGGGGCACTGAACTATCCCATCATCGCCGTGAACGATGCGCTCACCAAACACCTCTTCGACAACCGCTACGGCACGGGCCAATCCACGCTGGATGGCGTCATCCGCGCCACTAACGTGCTGATTGCGGGTAAGGTCGTTGTCATCGCCGGCTACGGTTGGTGCAGCCGGGGTATCGCGATGCGCGCGCAGGGTATGGGCGCCAACGTCATTATCACCGAGATTGATCCCCTCAAGGCGCTGGAAGCCGTGATGGATGGCTACCGCGTCATGCCGATGGTGGAAGCCGCGCCCCTGGGCGATATCTTCATCACCGCCACGGGCGATATCAACGTGATTGATGTCCCGCACTTCGAGGTGATGAAGGACGGCGCCATCGTCAGCAACTCCGGGCACTTCAATGTGGAAATCAACCTGCCCGCGCTGGAGAAGATGGCGGGACATGAGCCGCGCGTCGTGCGCCCCTTCGTCAAGCAATATACCCTGCCGGATGGACGCCGCATCAATGTTCTGGCAGACGGGCGTCTGGTGAACCTTGCCGCCGCCGAGGGACATCCCAGCGCGGTGATGGATATGTCGTTTGCCAATCAAGCCCTCAGCGCCGAATACATGCTCACCCATGCCAAAGAGCTGGAGCGCCGCGTGTATTCCGTACCGGAGGAGATTGATCAGGCGATTGCCGCGCTCAAACTCGAGGCGATGGGCGTCAATATTGACGTGCTCACGGCAGATCAGCGACACTATCTCGCTTCGTGGCAAGAGGGCACGTAAGCCGCAATAGCAGGATGAAGCGCAACAAGACCCCGAGGCACTCACGTGCATCTCGGGGTCTTGTTGAAGTGCTTTCGCACGAATGCCGGCAGATAGAGCTATCACCTAAGAATCTGTCCGAGAATTCGTCCTGCCCCCTCCCCAGCGCAGACGCTGGAGAGGGGGGGGATTTTTAGGGTTTTTTGGCGACGCGGCTGTGCCGCGTCGCCAAAAAACCCCTATAAATTCCATAAGGCGCGGGGTTGAGGGTGTTTTCTCCGGATAGGTTCTAAAGCAAAGACATGCGCAACAAGCAACAACGGTTTAGCGCTTTCTACTTTCTGTATTATGGGGCTTCGGGCTTTCTGCTGCCCTATATGGCAACCTATTTCGAAAGCCGGGGCCTTTCTGGCACGGAAGTAGGTCTGGCGTTGGGGCTGGGTTCTCTGATCAGCATCTTTGCGCAACCCCTGTGGAGCCTGCTCAGCGATGTGTATCACCTGCGCCGAAGCGCGCTGGCGTTTGCCTGCCTGGCAACTGCCGCCTTCTCATTCATTTTCCAAGCAGGGCAGGGCTTTGCGTGGATTCTGGCACTGAGCATCGGCTTCTATATCACGCGCGCGCCTATTCTGCCCCTGGGCAATGCGCTCACCTTTGGCTACCTGGAGCGTTATGGCAAGCGCGAGCATTACGGGCCCTTGCGCGGTTGGGGGTCGTTGGGCTACGCGCTCTCCTCGCTGCTGGCAGGGAGTTTTCTGGGCACGTTGTTACCCCATGTGCCGGCCATTCATGGCGGGGTGTTGCTGGCGTTGGCAGCCCTGGTACCCCAGCTTCCCGATACCTCACACGAGGCTAGCGGCAGTTGGCTGGAGGGACTGCGGCTATTGCCGGAGCGTCCCGCGCTGATCGTATTCCTCCTGGGAGTCACGTTGGTTTCCGCCCCGGTCATGACCGCCGTGAGCTACCTCGCCGTATTCATGGAGGATCTCAGCGCGCCGGGCTGGCTCATCGGGCTGACCATCTCATCCCAGGCATTCCTGGAAATTCCTTTCATGCAAATCACGCCGCGCCTGATTACCCGCTTCCGCACACAGACGCTGTTGATGATAGGACTGGCGCTCACACCCGTGCGCTGGCTACTGCTGGCGCTCATCCATGATCCCGCCTTCGTGCTGCCGGCGCAAATTCTGCACAGCACCGCTATCGTGAGCCTGTTGGTCATCGGCGCCAGTCTCATGGATGAACAGCTGCCCCCACGCTGGCGCGCGACAGGGCAGGGGCTTTATCTCATGGTGGTGATGGGATTGGGGCCTAGCCTGGGCTTGCTGGCAGCCGGCGCTATCTATGAGCGCTTTGGCATGCGGATGGTGTGGACCAGCTTCATCTTTGTGGCATTGCTGGGCACCCTCATCACCGCCGTAGGCTTGCAACGCCTGACGCAAAGCCATGAGGCAGATGCGGTAACCGAAGCATAGTCTGCCTTCTGGGTTCAACCCGGTAAAAGGGTATTTGGGGCGCGCCAGACGCGCCCTTTCTGTTTGCAGGACCTCGATTTGCTTCCCCCCAACCATTGGGCTTGAAATTCCTCATACGGGTGCGTTTCAGTTTTGGAAAAAAAACGAGCCCATTATCATGCAAATGCCTTTCTTTGGGTGATTTTTGGCGGCGGGGTTTCACCCCGCCACCAAAAATCACCTTTTTTACGCGCCTCGTACAGGCGCCTGAGATTTTCACCCCGTTTTGAAACGCATTTCCTTATATTTGCCTCTTGACAATACTGTGTGATATATGGTATAATGCGATATATAATAAAGGAGCAAACACGATATGGATGAAATCATCAATAATCTGATTCTGGAATTGCGACGCGGCACACTGATGCTCAGCGTGTTGAGCCAGCTGCGCGAGCGCCAATACGGCTACTCGCTCAAAGAACGGCTTGCCGAGCAGGGCATGGATATTGACCAGGGGACGCTCTACCCGCTGTTGCGGCGACTGGAAAAGCAAGGGCTGCTGAGCAGCGAGTGGGATGTTTCAGAAACCCGTCCCCGTCGCTATTATGTGCTCAGCGCGAACGGGCAAGAGGTGCTTGTGGCAATGAGTGCAGAATGGCAGCAACTGGTGAAGGTTATGGAGCATTTGTTACCCAAAGCTTGAGAGGCAATGTTCACAAGAAATTAGAGGGAGAGAAGTCATCATGAAAGAGACATCATTGCAAAACGGATTAGTTGAACGGTATATTCGTGAAGTGGGGCGGAGATTGCCCCAGAAGCAGCGGGAGGATGTGGAAGCCGAGCTGCGCTCGCTCATCCTGGATGCGCTGGAAGCGCGCGGCGAGGCAGTAGCCAACGAGACGCCCGAAGAGGCGCAAGTCGCGGTGCTCAAGGAGCTGGGAGCGCCGGCGGAAGTCGCAGGACGCTACGCAGCAGCGCCGCGCTACGTCATCGGACCGCGCCTCTACGATGCTTATGTGCGGGTCGTGGGCATCGTCTTGGGGGCAGTGGCGCTGGCGCTGGTCATCAGCACCGTGATTAGTCTCTACCAAACGCAACCCGAAGGTATCAGCCTCCTGATCACCATTGGGGAGTTCACCCTGCAATACATCAGCGCGGCAGCAAGCGCCCTCGGTTTCACAACGATCATCTTTGCGGTTCTGGAGCGCACCCTCTCCGAGGAGGATATTGAAGATCTCAGAGATGAAACCGAATGGGACCCTCGCACCCTACCGAATGTCGAGGACCACGATCGCATTCAACCCGTGGGCATGGTCGTGAGTATTTGTCTCACCATCCTGGCAATTGTGCTCTTCAACCTCTTCGCCGACCGGCTTGGCGTCGTGTTCATGCAGACAGAGGAAGGCTGGCGCACGATTCCGCTGCTGAGTGAAACGGCGCTCAAGACCTACCTGCCGCTGTGGAACATCAGCTGGGCGCTAACGCTGGCGCTGAACATCGCCGTACTCCAACAAGGGCGCTGGAGCACCGCCACGCGGATACTCGAGCTGGGAGTGAAAGCCTTCACCATCTACGTGCTGGCGCGAATGCTCGCCGGACCGGTGCCGTGGTTACCTTTCTCCAGCTGGGCTGGTGAGGGGATGCAGATCGTGGAGTCACTTCTGACGCAGGTATTCCGGTGGGCGATGGTCTTCGGCATCATCGGCACGGTAGTGGAGATCGGGCAGTCCATCTACAGAATGATCCGCCAACGCTAAGATCGGCTTCGATCACGCAGGGGGTGGTGCAACTCACGCGCCACCCCCTGTTTTTATCGCGCACCTGTCGAGGAACTGACATCAACCTGCCACAAAGGGGCTTTCCCGCGCCGCAAATCTCTGCTACAATGCCAGTATGAGCAAGATACTGATTGTGGATGACGAAGCGCCCATCATTGATATGCTCTCGTATAACCTCAAACGCGCCAACTACGAGGTGCTCATCGCCTGGGATGGGGAAGAGGCGCTCGCTATCGCCCGGCGCGAGCAACCGGACCTCATTGTGCTAGACCTGATGTTGCCCAAGTTGGACGGGCTCGATGTGTGCCGGACCCTGCGCCGCGAACGGGATGTGCCCATCATCATGCTCACCGCCCGGGATGAGGAGATTGATCGCGTAGTGGGGCTGGAGCTCGGCGCGGATGACTATGTCGTCAAGCCCTTCAGCGTGCGGGAATTGCTCGTGCGCATCAAGAACGTGCTGCGGCGCGTGCAGAGCGCACCACCCGTAGGGGAAGCGCCCACCGAAGCGCCGCAGTTGCACGCCGGAGCGCTCAGCCTCGACCCGGCGCGGCGCGAGGTACGTTTGGCGGGAACCCTGTTGGAGCTCACCACGCTGGAATTCGACCTGCTGCACCTGCTGATGACACGCCCGGGTTGGGTCTTCAGCCGCGAGCAGCTGCTGGAACAGGTTTGGGGCTACGATTATGTCGAAGACGCCCGCGTGGTGGATGCCGTGATCAAGCGCCTTCGCGCCAAGCTGCGCGCCGTTGCCCCGGAGGGCGACGGTCTGCCTGGCGGAGACTTGATAGAGACAGTGCGCGGCGTGGGCTACCGGCTTGAAACCGGGAGTTAGGGACTGAACACTGGAATCCGGCTTCTGAATGCATTAGGTTATCCCTTGACGCATGACTTATGACGCTCAACATTCGCTTACGCTTATTGCTTAGCCATCTCGCCGTGATTGTGCTGGCGATGGGGCTTTCGGGCGTGCTGCTGCTCTCCTTTCTGGAACGCTACTTTCTCGAATCCACGGAAGAGAGCCTCGCCGCGCAAGCGCGCATCACGGCGCAGACGCTCGTGCCCGGAACGCTGCTTGCCGGTCCGGCAGCGGAAGACCAGACCGCGCTGAACAATATCATCTCGCAGCGGCAGATCAGCAACCTGGATTTGCGAGTGGAGAATTCCCAGCAACCGCAGGCGCCGGTCACGCCCGGCGATTTGGACCTCTCCTATCTGGCGGAGAGCTCGCTGCAGCTGGGGGCGCAACTGGAGACTCGCATCCGCATTCTGGATCAGCACGGTGTGGTGCTGCTGGATTCCCTGAATCAAAGCGTGGGCGACAATCTCGCGGAGGAGCCTTTGCCGGCGCAAGCGCTGGCAGGACGCTATGCCGCCGCTGACGACGGCGCGACCATGACGGTGGCGCTGCCCATGTTGGCGGATGAACAGCTCGTGGGCGTGGCTTATCTCAGCCAACCCCTGCGGGATGTGATTGCCGTGATGCGCGACCTGCGACTGAGATGGGCGCTGGCGACGGCGATTGCCCTGGGCTTATCGGGGTTGCTGGGGCTGCTGCTCTCCGGCGCCATCACCCACCCGCTCCGCCGCCTCACCTCCGCGGCGGGCGCGGTTGCCGGCGGCGATTTCAACGTCGAGGTGCCGGCAACCTCGCGCGACGAGCTGGGGCGCCTGAGCCGCGCCTTCAACGAGATGACCGGACGCCTGCGGGGGGCGCGGCAGATGCAAGTAGACTTCGTCGCCAACGTCTCCCACGAGCTGCGCACGCCGCTCACTGCGGTAAAGGGCACGGTGGAAACGCTGCGCGACGGCGCGATAGATGACCTCGAGGCGCGCGACCGCTTTCTGGCGACCATCGAGAGTGAGACCGACCGCATGATCCGGTTGGTCAACGACCTGCTGCTGCTTTCGCGCGCTGATTCCGAGGCGCTCAACCTGCGGCGCGAAGCTGTTGACCTCACGGCGCTTGCCCGGGAAATCACCGCACACTTCCAGAATCACGCTCAACGCGCCGTGTTGCGCGTCGAAGCCCCGGACACGCTGCCCGCCGTTTGGGCTGACCGCGACCGCGTCGCGCAGGTGTTGCTCAACCTGCTGGATAATGCGATCAAATTCTCCCCATCCGGCGGTGAGGTGCTGGTGCGCCTCTCCCAAAGTGCAGGATGCACCGTGCTGGCGCAGGTGAGTGATCACGGCGCCGGCATCCCTGCCGAAGCGCTTCCGCAGTTGGGACAGCGCTTCTACCGCGCCGATAAAGCTCGCTCCCGCGCACAGGGTGGCAGCGGTCTGGGGCTGGCGATTGCCCGCACGCTGGTGGAGGCGCACAGTGGCGAGCTGTGGGTGGAGAGCGTCGAGGGTCACGGCACGACGGTTTCGTTCACGTTGCCAGTTTCGGAATGATATCGCGGGATGCTTGGAATGATAAGAGGGATTGGGTGGCGATGACGCCGGGCTACCGAGCAACGCCCGGTAATAGAGTGCGCTCAAGCGGCACAAGCTTTATTCAGCCGTCCCTACAGGACGGGGTTGGTTACCATCACGGTTGTACAGGCACTAAAGTGCCTGCCTACTTTCAGACGTCCCTACGGGGGCGCGTCGAGACGCGTCCCTACCACTCGGGACAGGTTGCTACACTTCCCATCACTGCGTTCAGGGCAGGCTATTCCGCTCTCCGTCGGCTTTGCTCAGGACAGGCTGCTCAGGGTGACGGGTTACGGGGTAAGGAGGAGCGCGAAGATATATCGAAGTAAATTTTGAATGTTCATAATTCCGAGACTAATACCCACAACACGCTAGAAACGCGTTGCGGTTCCCCAAGCGCGCTCTGTATAAAAGCCGCCCCACACACCTACTGCGTGTAACGCCGCAGGCGCGTCCCACCCTAGTGTACACTTGCCCTCTATCTGTCCCCCTGCTGTCACAATTCTGCCATATCACCGCGCTATACTCCGGTTGTAAGTTCACACCGGAGGTAGAACATGAAATCCAAAGTCTTTCCCGTTGTCTCGTGCGCGTTGGTCGCGCTGTTCTTGCTTGCAGGGTGGGTGCAGCAGCCCCAGGCAGATCCCGCATCCGCGCCAGGCGCCATCACCGTCAATGGTGAGGCGGAAGTGCGCGTCGTCCCAGATGAGGTGGTGTTGACGCTTGGGGTCGAGACTTCGAACAAGAATCTCGATACCGCCCGCCGCGAGAACGGCCGCATCGTCGCCGCCGTCTTTGCGATAACCAAGAAATACGCCATCCCCGCCGAGCGTGTCCAAACTGATTACATCGCCATTGAGCCCCGCTATGAAGACCGCTACACCGAGCGCGCCTTCATCGGCTACTTCGTCACCAAGACTATCGTCGTTACGCTGCGCGATCTCTCCCAATTCGAGCGCTTCTACACGGATGTACTGGGAAGTGGGGTCAACTACGTGCATGGCGTGCAATTCCGCACCACCGCGCTGCGCGCCAACCGCGATAAGGCGCGGGAACTGGCGCTCCAGGCAGCGCGCGAAAAAGCCACGGCGATGGCAGCTGCGCTAGGGCAGGAAGTGGGTCAACCCATCCTCATTCAAGAGACCCAGAGCGACTGGGCTTCGGGTTACGGCGCCTGGTGGGGCGGGCGCTGGAGCGGCGGGATGACGCAAAACGTGATTCAGAACGCCAGCGGCGGATGGCTTCCCGAGGATGGCAGCCTCGCGCCGGGTCAAATCAGCGTCAAAGCGACCGTGACCGTGCAGTTCGAGATGAAGTCCAAGTAAGGGTTTTGTGGGCAAGGCATAGCCTTGCCCACAAAATTTTTCATAATTCATTGAGGAGGTCTACCATGCGCAAATCACTATTGGTTCTACTGGCTGTGTTTCTGGCGTTGGGCGCGCCTGCGCAGATGGCGCTCGCCGATGGGATGGTGCTGCCGCAGGGGCTCATACCCGGATATTGGGTCGTGCGCGAGCATCACGTCACCGTGACGATTGAGGATCAGCACGCCGTCACTCAAGTGGAGCAGGAATTCGCCAATCCCACGGATAGCGAGGTTACGGGACGCTATCTCTTCCCCATCCCTCCCGGCGCCACCGTGATCGACTTTACCGTGGAGATCAATGGCGAAGACCAACCCATCATCCACCAGGATGCAGCGGCAACGAATGACGCCCTTCGCGCCGCCATCAGCGAGCAACGCGATCCCTCGCTGCTGCGCTATGCCGATTGGGAATCGCTCGCCTTCGATCTCACGCTGCCGGCGCGCGGCACACAGCGCATGGTGTTGCGCTACGAAAAAGTCCTGCAAGCCGCCGGCGGCATGTTCCACTATCGCTACACCCTCAGCACGGAACGCTATTCCGCAGCGCCGCTAGAAGCCGTCTCGATCAAGGTAGCGCTGGCGCATCAGGCAGGGCTTGCCAGCATCACTTCGCCCTCACACGCCACCAGCATTACCCGTAGCAGCGCAACCGAGGCGGAAGTGCTCTGGGAAGCCGAAAACGTCCTTCCCACAGAGGACTTCGAGCTCGTCTTCGCGCCCGCGGAAGGAGGCTTTGGCGGGGGTTTCCTCACGGGAGAGCGGAACGGGCAGGAGCACTTTCTGTTCACATTCGCGCCGGAGCTGCGTCCCGCCGAAGCGGACGTGCTGCCCAAGGATATCGTCTTCGTCATTGACCGCTCCGGCAGCATGAGCGGCGAGAAAATCGTCCAGGCGCAGAATGCACTGCAGTTCATCCTGGGGCAGCT
>JAFGFB010000141.1 GCA_016931315.1 Anaerolineae bacterium | reverse complement strand
CAGACGTGTGCTCAGTTTAGCCGTCTGCGACAACTTTGGCTCTCGCTTGCTAAGACTTCAACAGGGTGACTTTTGCGGTATTGCGTTAAAACACTTGCTGAGCATACCATGACCGCACGCCTGGGTGTGGATGCCCTGGCGCTGAACCCGGTTGACCTTGAGGCAGCCTTTTCTGGCAACCGTCTTCGCCTCAAAGCCTTTCTGCTGGATCAGGCACGAATCGCCGGTATTGGGAATTTCTACGTTCACGATATTCTGTTTCAGGCGCGCCTGCATCCGCTGCGCCAGGTGAACACACTGACCGGTATGGAGGTGGAAGTGTTGATACAGGCGATCCGCGAGCGTTTGGCGTACAGCCTATCGTTAGGGGGCGCTGCTTATGAGGTGGACCTCTATGGCGCAAAAGGGCGTTTTGAAATGGCCAAGCTGTTGGTAGGTTACCGTGAGGGACAACCTTGCCCCGAATGCGCGACACCTGTGGAGAAGATCAAGACAGGCAGTACGAGCAGCTTTATCTGCCCGCGCTGCCAACCGCTGACTCCGGAGTTGGGATAATGAGATGCGGCTTATGAAGATTCAGTTATCAGATTCACATTACAATTGGAGGTTACGATGCAATACACACATTTAGGACGTACAGGATTGTTGGTGAGTAAGCTTTGTCTCGGGACGATGAACTTCGGTCCGCAGACAACGGAAGCAGATAGTTTTGCTATCATGGATCGTGCTCTGGAACTTGGGATCAACTTCTTCGACACGGCGAATGTCTATGGTTGGAAGAAGGGTGAAGGATGGACCGAACAGATTCTTGGGCGTTGGTTTGCTCAAGGGGGCGGGCGTCGCGAAAAAGTAGTGTTGGCTACCAAGGTTTATGGGGGCATGGGCGATTGGCCAAATGAGAGCAAACTCTCTGCTTATCACATTCGCCGTGCGTGTGAGGAAAGCCTGCGGCGCATGCAGACCGATCACATTGATTTGTACCAGATGCACCATGTAGATCGCGAGACTCCCTGGGAGGAAGTCTGGCAGGCAATGGAGCAACTGGTGCGTGAGGGCAAGGTGCTCTATGTGGGCAGCAGTAACTTTGCGGGCTGGCATATTGCGCAGGCACAGGGCGAGGCACAAAAGCGACACTTCATGGGGCTGGTGTGCGAGCAAAGTCTTTACAATCTCAATGCTCGCATGGTTGAGTTAGAGGTTATTCCCGCGTGCCAGGGTTTGGGATTGGGAGTGATTCCGTGGAGCCCACTGGCGGGCGGTCTCCTGGGTGGCGTCTTGCAGAAGATTGAGGCTGGGCGGCGAGCTTCGGAGCGCTTGCAGCGTGATGTCGAGAAATATCGTCCCCGAATTGAGGCTTATGAAACGCTATGCGCCAGTCTGGGTGAGGCTCCTGCGGATGTGGCGCTTGCCTGGTTGCTGCACAATTCGGCGGTTACGGCGCCCATCATTGGCCCGCGAACTCTGGAGCAATTGAATGGCAGTCTGCGGGCGCTCGAAATCCAACTGGATGAGGCGGCCTTGCAGCGTTTGGATGAGATTTTCCCCGGTCCTGGAGGGACTGCCCCTGAAGCCTACGCCTGGTAGGGTGGGTGGCTGCTGGAAGGCTTTATGCCGCTCTGGAAAACAAGGCGAGCCAGGATTCTGGCTCGCCTTGTTTTGCACGTGGGCGATAAACGCCGGATGCCCTTTCCGGTGGATGGCTTACAGCAGGGCTTCGATATCCGGCGCAATGCTTGCGGGGTCGCTGTTGGGGGCAAAGCGCTTCACTACCTTGCCTTCCCGGGCTACCAGGAATTTGGTGAAGTTCCATTTGATCGCAGTTAGCCCCAATGCTCCCGGCGCTTCTCTCTTGATATACTCAAATAGCGGGTGTGCGTCTTTCCCGTTGACATTAATCTTATCTAGCATGGGAAAGCTGACACCGTAGTTCACCTGACAGAAGCTGAGGATTTCCTCATTGCTTCCAGGATCCTGCTCGGCGAATTGATTGCAGGGGAAGCCCAACACAACCAGTCCGCGATCTTTGTATTTTTTGTAGAGTTCCTCCAATCCCGCGAATTGTGGGGTGAACCCGCACTTGCTTGCCGTGTTGACGATGAGCAGAACCTTTCCTTGATAGTCTGCCATGGATTTTGGTAATCCCATAATGGTATTGACCGTGAAATCATATACGGATTGTGCTGTCTCAGCCATTTTTGCTCCCCTTTTTATAGTTTTTGTATAATTTTATAGTTAATATTATACCGCATTGTCCTGTAATTGTCAAGCTTTGATTTCGTCGTAGAATGGTCGTGTGACAATTTGAGTTCATGGGATGTGGTGATTTCCCTTTTCTCAGAGGAGGTTACGCATGTTGATCGTTCAGGTCTTTGTCCGCGTCAAGCCAGAGTGTGTTGAGGCATTCAGGTCTGCCACCATTGAAAATGCGCGCAACAGTGTGCAGGAGCCGGGAATCGCTCGCTTTGATGTGATTCAGCAGGCGGACGATTCCACACGCTTTGTGTTAGTCGAGGTTTATCGCACCGCCGAGGCGCCTGCGGAGCACAAGGCGACGGCGCACTATGCTGCATGGCGCGATAGGGTTGCTGAGATGATGGCCGAACCACGCAGCAGTATCAAATACGCCAATATCTTTCCAGATGACGACTGCGGTTGGTAGAAAGGAGCCGTCATGCGCTTTGAATTTGCTACAGCGACGCGCATCATTTTCGGTGCGGGAACATTGCGCCAGCTGGTTCCCCTTGCTGCTGAGTTGGGTTTGCGTCCTCTGGTGGTCAGTGGCAAGAGTGTAGAACGCGTCGCGCCAGTGCTATCGTTGTTGGCTGCCGGGGGTTTGAAGCCTGTATCCTTTGTTGTTGCGGGCGAACCGACGACTGACGCTGTGCGCCAGGGTGTCGCAGTGGCGCGGCAGAACGCCTGTGATTTCGTGATCGGTTTTGGCGGCGGCAGTCCAATGGATACTGCCAAGGCTATCGCTGCTCTGTTGACCAATCCGGGTGAATTGTTGGAGTATCTTGAGGTCATTGGGCAAGGCAAGCCTCTGGAGGCTCCCGCTGCACCAGTGATTGCCATTCCCACGACGGCAGGCACGGGCGCGGAAGTGACTCGCAATGCGGTCCTGGCTTCACCTGAACATGGCGTCAAAGTGAGCTTGCGCAGCCCGCATATGCTGCCGCGCCTTGCTCTGGTAGATCCGGAGCTTACTTACAGCGTGCCACCGTCAATCACTGCCAGCACGGGTCTGGATGCTTTCACGCAACTGGTGGAGCCGTATGTGACACCGACAGCGAACCCGCTTACCGATAGCCTTTGTCGGGAAGGGATACGCCGAGCAGCTCGCTCCCTGCGGCGCGCTTTTCGGGATGGCAGCGATATTCAGGCGCGGGAGGATATGGCAGTTGC
This sequence comes from Anaerolineae bacterium, assembly GCA_016931315.1. GTDB lineage: Bacteria > Chloroflexota > Anaerolineae > B4-G1 > SLSP01 > JAAZNO01. Next base: position 17,915 of record JAFGFB010000141.1, on the reverse strand, counting down.
AAGTCTCTTCGGTGGGCTGGCGTTAGCGAACGCCAAATTAGGCGCGGTGCATGGTTTCGCGGGGGTATTGGGGGGTTTGTTTACTGCGCCGCATGGCGCCGTTTGTGGGCGCTTGTTTCCGGAGGTGGCAGCGGTCAATATCCACGCGTTGCGCAGGCGTGATTCGAATAACCGCGCACTGGGACGTTATGAGGAGATTGCGCGTTTGTTGCTGGGGGCGCCTGGGGCGGTGGCGGAGGATGTCATCGTTTGGAGTACAGTGCTGTGTCGCGATCTGGCGATCCCTGGATTGGCGATGTATGGTATCACTGCTGCGGATTTCCCGCGTATCATCGCTGGCGCTTCGCGCGCTAGCAGCATGAAGGGCAATCCCATCACCCTTACCGAGACGGAATTGGCTGAGATTCTGGAGCGTGCCTTGTAAGCGGTTTCTGAATTGGAAGGACCTATGAACGAAAAAGCACGACATCATCACTGCCTGAATGTGCGGGTAGGATTTAATAACTCATCATTGAAGGGGTCATCCATGCGGAACTGGTTTCTTCTTACTTTCTTAATGATGTTGATGTTGTTGGGCTTCTCTGCTTGTCAGGGTGGCGATGTTCAGGCGCCTTTTGTAGGCGCAAGCATGTCCGGTGCTTTGGATGAGGCAACGGCGGGAAAGTTCATGGACTTCACGGTGGAGGTGAAGCAAGCGGGCGACCCGGTCGGGATTGATTTTCGGGGGATGCTGGTCTCTGGCAGTGTGCGCGTACTGCTTGAAGATGCTGAGCATCAGCCGGTCTTTCAGCACACGGTGGATCAACCTGGCTCTTTCGCGGTTAACACCGTGGTTTACCCTAAGCCGGGCGTCTATACCTTTGGCATCACCTGGGATGGTCCTGTGCAACTCCCACAGTACGAATTTCAGTGGAAACCCTATCCTATCACCGCTGAGAAAGTCTCACCCATAGCGCTTTTGGCTGGTTTGGGAATGATCCTGGTGGCACTGGCGTATATCGTCTATGCAGTAGTGCGCAAACTAGGTTGGGGCTATCTGGGGCTGGGCGCGCTCGCCTGGGTGGTGACCGTTGCTTTGAAGTTTGCGTGGGCGGTGCCTCTGAATACCCCCATTTACAATGCTTTGCTGGGAGCGCTGCCTGAAGCCATTGCTATGCCCTTAATCTACATTTATGTGGGCTTGCTTACTGGCTTAACTGAGGTGTTGCTCACCTGGTTGGTGCTACGGTATACCCGTTTGGGGCAGGTTCCCTGGGGCAAGGCATTGGCTTTTGCTATCGGTTTTGGCGCTGTGGAAGCGCTGTTGCTGGGTTTCAATTCGCTTTCCAGTGTCATTGTCGCACTCGTGACGCCAGAACTGATCTCGGCAGATGCAGTGGCACAGATTGCCGTGGCCAACAACCCTCTTTGGGGGTTATCTCCCATAGTTGAGCGCTTCTTCACTTGCCTGATCCACATTTTCTGCAATGTGTTGCTTTTCTACGGCTCTATTAGGAAAGAAGCCCGCTGGTTCTGGTTGAGTTTCCTCTTCAAGAGCGCGATTGATGCCGTGGCAGCTTTTGCGCAGTTCTGGGGAGTAGATTCGCTGGGGAAGATCTGGGCCATCGAAGCTGTCATTATCGTCTGGGGATTGCTGGGTTGGTGGGGCACGCGCTGGGTGAAAGCGCGTTATCCGGCGGTGGAGACTGCATAAGAAGATCATTTTTCCAGGGTTTAGAAGAATCTCTGAACTCTTGACGCTCGCTCAGAACAGCGGATAATGCTTTCAATGACCGCTAATTCTCGAAATCGCAAACCGGTAGGCGCACTCATGCTGTTTTGGGTGGGTTTGCTGCTGCTTACTACGGCACTTTATGCACCCGCCTTGCGCTTTGGTTTTATCTGGGATGATCCTGTCTGGTTTGGGCGTGTGGTCGGGAAGTCTCTCGGCGAACTTATCGCGCCATTACCCGAATATCACTTCTATCGTCCCGGCACTCTGCTCATTAACCGGCTCTTTATGCGCACCGGCGGTGTCTTCGATGCGTTGCCGTTGCACGCTTTCCAGATTGCCATACACCTGCTCAACGTAGCTCTGGTGGCGCGTTTGTGTCGCGCATTGCGCCTCGGACATATGTTGGCGCGGGGAACGGCATTGTTGTTCGCGCTGTATCCACTGGCGCATCAGGCGGTGGCATGGGCAGCACCGCAGCAAAGCTGGGTGACGTGTTTCATGTTGTTGACGGCGTGGCTGTTTCTGGAGGCGCGGCGCCGCGCCTCGGCATGCCTGCTTTTTGCAGCGTTGTTGGCGTATGGAGCGGCTATTGCGGTGCAGGAAAGCGCCGTGCAGATGCTTCCCTGGCTTTTGCTCATTGACTGGCGCGAGCGCAGATCTTGGCGCGCGCTGTGGCGTTCTCCGGCGTTGCTGCTCTTTTTGCCGGTGACGGTGGCTTATTTGCTCTTCTGGATTCAGACGCCTAAATACGCGGGTGTGACGACGCTGGCTCTGGAGAGCGAGGTGTTGTGGTATCTTTTGCAAGGCTTGGTCTTCCCTCTGGTAGGCTTCGCCCGCGGGTTTCCTGTTGCTGTGCAGTCCTTTATCCACCCGTTGATGGTGCTGGAATTAGCCGGGCTACTGGCATTGTTGCTGCTCCGGCGTCGCGGGTGGCACCTGGGTTTGGGGTTGAGCTGGTACGGATTGCAGCTTCTCTCCACCTACGTAGGCCTGGATTACGCCTATGTAAGTCTCTCCTCCCGGTTACTTTACTTGAGCGCATTTGGCGCGGCATTGTTATGGGCAGCGGCGCTTTTGCCCGATATCAATTCGCGTTCCCGTTTGGGACGAATGACAGGCTTTGTGGCATTGGCACTGGTCGCGTTGCAAAGTGTCGCATTGCTGTTGAACTTTCAGACCATGTATATGCACGGCGCCACGCTACAAGCGTCAATGTTGAAAGTCCTGGCTCAGGAAGGTCCTTCGCGATCCGTGCTAGTGGTCAATTATCCTGATCGCTACGCGCCTCGTCGGTCACCTTATCCCCTGGGTTATTGGGGCGTCACTTTGGCGCCTGTGCGCGTGGCGCTGAGCGACTTTGCCCAATTGAGCACGGGTGTTGCGCCCGCTACCGAGAGCTGGAGTGTGCTTGCTTTGGGACCCGGGGCGCAAAAGTTGGGTCCTTATCAAGTGGATATGCGTGGTGGTCCCGTAGCCGAATCTACCATCTATGAGCGTGCGCAACACACCGATGCGACTTATGTGACGCGTTACCATGAGGATGGTACGATGAAGCTACACTATGCCGGGACCGTTGACTTGCCACAGTCGCAGGTGCCCGTTGCCTGGATCGCTCAATTTGGTGCAGTGGCGCGATTGCTTGAGGCGGAACCGGTCTGGGATGGCGCAACCTTGCGTCTACACTTGCGTTGGCAGGCGTTGGGTTCGGGGATTCCAACGGATAGCGTATTTGTTCACCTGGCGTCGCCAGATGCCTTGCCTGTGGCGCAGGCTGATGGCGAACCTGGTTGGGGTTTCTTCCCGCTTTGGTCGTGGCAGGCAGGCAACTTCATTGATGAAGAACGTGTTTTCATTCCCGTTGCAGATGGAATTCCACCCGGCGTTTACAATGTCAATATCGGTATCTACAACTGGGATGCACAAACCCGTGCGGAAACGTGGCTTCCAGATGGGACTCGCTTGCCTGATAATTACTTCACATTAGGACAGGTGCGCATCGGTGAACCCTGAACAGATTGGTATTTCTACCGCTTGTTTCTATCCCCATGTCTTGACGGAAGATGGGCTTACGATTGCTGCAGAATTGGGCTTTCCCGTCGTTGAGGTGTTTCTTCAGACGGAAAGCGAGTATCAGCGCGATTTTGCTCAGGTATTGGCGCAGCGTAGCCGCGCGACGGGGGTGCATGTGCATTCGCTACACCTTTATGCCGCACTTTTCGATCTTTGGGCGCCCTATTCCCGTGCGCGTGAGGAGACTCGTGCGCGTTTCCTGCGGTTGTTGGACGTGGCAAAGATCGTCGGTGCGCGAGCGCTCACCTGGCATGGCTTGCGCTTTGACATTGACAACCCCGCACTGGTAGGGCCATTTTTGGAGAGTACGATCTGGGCGGCGGAAATGGCACACGCCGCCGGTATCATGCTGTGTGTGGAGAATGTCAGTTGGTGCTACCTGCGGCGACCGGAACATGTCGCTACTCTCAAAACTTTGGGCGTGCCTTTGGGTTTCACCTTTGATAGTTTCCAGGCGGCGGAAAGTGGTGTGGCGCCGGAAACCCTGGTTGCGGCGATGGATGGTGCGCTGACCACAGTACACCTGGCTGATTATGCGCCGGCAGGCCCGAGGCATCTCAATCCCGGCGCGGGGATCATTGATTGGCATGCTGTCTTCACGGCATTGAACCGCATCGCTTATACCGGACCACTCCTCATCGAAGTTGCAGATCTGGATGCGCCGAAGACATTGTGCGAGATTCGCAGTTTCATCGCGGACAGGCTCGCGGAAGTTCATTCAGGAGTGTGAGGTTATGCCCGCTCAGCCGATGCTTTCCGCTATTATTCCCTGCTATAACGAAGAGAAAAACCTGCAACAGGGCGTTTTGGATGAGGTCTATGCCTATCTTTCGACGCAGACGTATGCCTGGGAAGTAGTGATCGTCAATGACGAATCCACTGACCGGAGCCGAGAGCTGATCGGCGCTTTTATCGCTGACAAACCACGCTTCAGAGTGCAGGATATCCCGCACGGCGGCAAGCCTGCTGCGGTGTGGGCGGGCATTCAAGCAGCGCGCGGTGATAGGGTTCTCTTTACTGATATGGATCAATCCACACCCATCGCTGCGGTCGAGATGCTCCTGCCAGGCTATGCCGCGGGTTATGATGGCGTCATTGGCTCGCGGGGCATGGCGCGCGAAGGCAATTCACTGCTGCGCAAACTTGGCAGTGCGGTATTCTTGAATGTCCGGCGCTTGCTTCTGCTGCGCAATGTTCGTGATACGCAGTGTGGCTTTAAGTCTTTTCGCCGTGAAGTGGCGCTTGAAATCTTCCCGCGTCTGCAATTCTTCAAAACGCAAGAGCGTCCTAAGGGATGGAAAGTCTCTGCTTACGATGTGGAATTGCTGTTTTTATGCGAACTTGCCGGTTATCGCATTCAGGAAGTCACCGTGCCGTGGCGTAATCGCGATGTAAGCGATACCAAAGGCCAGACAGGTGAATTGAGCCGCTATCTGCGGGAATCCGCGGAGATGCTCTGCGAGGTGTTGCGGGTCAAGCTGAATCACCTGCGCGGCTTGTATCACCAGCTCTGAGCGGGCTTCGGCGCTGGGATGATGCTCCTTGTCCGGCTCATTCATCCCAGGGGATGAAGAGCCACAGGTCGTTGCGCATTACATTGTCCGATAGCCCGCCAAAGATTGCCACCGCACTGCCTGGCGTCAACGAGGAATAGCCCACCAACGTCATGCTATGTCCCTGCCGCGCAGAAGGTCCGGCGTTTTCGGGCGTTATTTCCCGCCAGGAGCCTTGTCCGGGATCGAATCGCCATACGTCGTTCAATTCGACGTTCGCCGCGTCCCGCCCGCCGAAGAGCAGTGCTGTACCACGATCTCCCAGTGTTACCATGCTGGAAAACTCGCGCGGCGACGGGCCCGACCCGATGACCTCGTTCCAATTACTGTTGAGCAGATTGAGTACCCAGGTGTCGCCTTGTGGAGGCGTGTAAGTCAGCAAATCTGTATATCCGCCAAAGAGTACTATTTGCGTCCAGCTCAAGGGGACAGCACTGTGCCAACCTCGCGCCACAGGGCGGACGCCTGCAGGGGTGATGTTACTCCAGGTGAAAGTCTCGAGGTCCAAAGCCCAGGTGTCGTCGAGACTGCGGTCAAAATTAAAGCCATGGCTCAAGATTAGCGTTTGGCCGTAGTTGGGGATACCACCGGCAGCTCCAAAGCGTTCTGAGGGCGCCGCACCAAGGGTGATTTGCTGGCGCCATACGCGGGTGGAGAGGTTTAGCGTCCAGACTTCGTTGAGCGCTGTGCCGACTTCTCCAGTACCAGTAGCAATCACTACCTGGTCATGCATGGCATCAAGCCCGGCGACCATGCTGTGACGTGGGGATGGACTCCGTCCATCTGCGGGTACAAGCTCGCTCCACGTGGAGGTGGCAAGGTCGAAAACCCAGGTGTCGTTGAGATTGTCAATGCCATCTCTGCCGCCGAAAAGGATTATCTGCTCGCGACGGGAATCATAGACCAGTGCGGCGTCGCGACGCGCCGGCGGTGAGGCGCCCACCGCATTGAGTGCACGCCACTCGGTGGGGGTGGGAAACGGAGGACAACCTTCCATGCCTTCAATCTCCTCTCGCAAAGTCTGGGTAGTGACGAAGGCGGCGCCATCCCAAGTGTAAGTCACCGTCTCTCTGCGGCATGGGCAGCAGTTAGGCTCATTATAGAGATAGAGCGGATAAGAAAGGACATAACCCTCTCTCTGATATTCCATCCAGCCCTTGTAGGCGGTGATATCTGCAAGTGATTGCATTGCACCGTCTCTGAAACTGAGAATATGCGCCTCCAGGATTGAGCCGGTACCGGAGTAGCGGATGCGCACCACGACCTGTGGCAATACTTCACCGGTGAGCGAGACGATGTCTACGGCTTCGATTTGATTGAACATCAGGAAAGAGTATTCGTCTAGCAACATCGTGCTGGGCGACTCGCCCAATTCTTCCCAGGTGTTTTGCGAGTAGAGGGCAATGCCTTGCGCAGAGATAATATCCACTTGCAATTGGATAGGGAATTCCTCCGCTTCGTTCTGTTTCCAACCGCTGGTGATGATAACGTCTTCCTGCCCATCCCCCGTCAGATCGGCTTGCTGGATTTCCTGAACGACAAAACTACCGTTGGGTTGCGTCCCTGCTGTGAATGGCAGCGTTGCCAGAATTTCCTCCAGTGATGGGTGCGGTTGTTCTGGGGTGGGGATCGGGGTTGCGGTCGGCGTTACCTGGGAAGGCGGTGTCGCTGTCTCTGTTTCCGGAGGTTGTGTGGGGGGCAGTACGGTGGGGGTTGTTGCGGCAAAGATCTGGCAGGCTCCCAATAGCAGCGCTAGCAGCACCAGTAAGGGCGCTTTCCTCATATGCTTTCCTCTTTTCCCGCTTCCGTGAAACGGTAGTTTGGCTGGTTCAGGGTAAAGCGTGTCCTTGGACGCGTCTGATGCGTCCAAGGGCACTGCAAGGTTCCTTAACTGAATGTTACAGACAGGAACGGCTTTATTTGAGATAGCCCAGATATTTTTCCTGGCGTATCAGCATCGTTTCCAGGGTCTGTTCAGCGGCGCGAACGCTGTGGACTACGGGATCGAGCAGAAGCGCTTGCAACGCCAGTGATTTTGATTTCTGGAGAATTGCCTCTGCCGTGAGGTCGTAGGTTGCAGCCTGGTTGTTGAGCAACCCCACGAAGCCCTTGGGGAAGTCGCCTAACATAATGCCATGGACGCCATTCTTATCCACCGTAGCGGGCACTTCAACCGCCAAGTCGCGGGTTAGATTGCTGATATAGCCGTCATTCATGATGTTGACTGCCATCTCCTCCTGTCCTGAATCGGTGAGGATACCTTCGATGATGGGAATGACACGCTCCCACTTGCTGGGAGGTCCCAGACGCGCCTCATCAATCTGGCAGTGCTGTTTGTAGAAATAGTAGAAGTCGAGGATGCCCCTATGATCCACCACATCATGCGCCCATTGGATATATTCACCGAAATGGCTATCGGTGGTGATGGGCAGATAGCCGAATTTCTCCAGGATGACCTTGAAGAGCCAGCGCTCGGGCCAGGGGCTGGCCCCCTTACGGAGCGCCGGTTCGGAACCCGGCGTTGAGCCGGCTTGCTCTTGTTCGAGTGCGGCGATGTGTTCACGGAGATCTGGCAATTGCTCGAAATAGGTGGGGGCTTTCGCGCGAATGTCGGGGTAGGCGTCGAGTCCGGTGTCTTTGTAACGCGCTTTCAGCACAACACTGAAGTGATTGAGACCGCCCGCGCGCACGAAGAGGTTTTCCCAAGGGGTATTGAGAATTTTCGGCAAGTGTTGCGGCAGCGAGGCGAATTCATGGCACAGCCCGATGAAGCGCATGTCAGGATGTTTGCGCATGGCGGTGAGGCAGATGCGGCTCATGGGATTGCTGAAGTTGAAGACGTGAGCTTCCGGGCAGATGGTCATCACATCGTCGCAGATATCGAGAATGGGTGGGATGATGCGCAATGAGTGAAACAGCCCGCCAGGACCGCCGTTTTCACCGTAGACCTGTCGAATGCCGTATTGTAGCGGAATCATCCAATCCTCTTCCCACAGTTCAAAGCGATTGCCTACTTCGATAGAGATGATGACATGATCCGCGTCTTGCAGCGCCAATTTGCGTTCTGTGGTGGCGGAGAGTGTAAAGGGGAGGGCATGCGCCTCAATATGGTTTTGCGCTGCATCCATCGTTCGTTTGAGCGCTTGCGGGTTGATGTCATGCAGCACAATCTCGCTGCCTTCAAGGATTTTGCTGGCAAAAATATCACTCAATGTGCCAAAGCCGAATTGCGCGCTTCCCGCGCCGACTAAAACGATTCGCTGTTGCATGGAGTATCCTTTCATGGATTGAGATTGTAACGTCTTTAATCACTATTGAGAGACGGTTGTTTAAGGGCAGGCTTTTGTAATAGCATTGTTAGTATAATCTTAACTGCAAGATTAGTCAAAAATCCGCTTTGGGTAAAGTGTATTTCAAAACGGAGGCGAATATTTCAGGCGCCCCTACAGGGTGCGGGAGAAAGTTGATTTCTGCGGTGAAGCTGCGCCCCGCCGAAAAAATCAATAAAAGAGGAAATGTAACTGTTTGGCGTTCGCCCGCTTGCCACAACCAAGAGTGGCTCTGGTCCGAAATTCGCGCCCCACGACGAAAGTCTGGGCAGTTACTACCCGATTGGCACTTGACGTGTGTGTGCTTAGGGGTAAAATACTTAGCAATCCTTACCTTTCGCGGGATGAATTATGTCGAGTGAATTTGTCATTGAGCAAGCCTGGCAAGCCGATCATCGCGGACCGATCCGCTGGATTTGGTCCCATGTTATTCGGCACCCGTTGCCAATTCTTGGCGTCTTGGTGGGCGCGTTTGGAAACGCCGCATTGGCTTCGGCAGTGCCGGCGTTGATTGGCCGCGCCTTTTCCATTCTGCAATCCGTTTCCCCTGATTTTAGACTCTTGTTGCAGGTGGTTTTGCTCGTTATTGGTTCGCAGCTTCTACGCGGCTTGATCCTGCAACTGGGGCGCAATCTTTCCTCTGAGACTCTGGGGCAGTCGTTGGAGCGTGACATTCGCAATGAGCTTTACACGAACCTGATTGGCAAGAGTATGTCTTTTCATGATTCCTACCTTACCGGTGATCTTATGGCGCGGGCGACCAACGATGTGCGCGAGATTAACCTGATGTTTAATCCTGGTTTCAATATGGTTATTGGTTCGGCGAATTTCCTCATCATGCCGGTGCTGGTGGCGCCGCGCTACCATCCGCAATTGATTATCATCCCGCTGTTCTATTTGCTCATTTATGGCTTTATGATTTCTGCATACTTGCGCCGGCTTAATCCTGTGGCAGTCACAGTCCGGCAGGCGTTTGGACGTATGAACACGACCCTGGCAGAAGCCATTGAAGGCGTCGAAACGGTGAAGGGCGCTTCCCAGGAGCGTCATGAGATTTCCCGTTTTGCACAGGCAGTAGAACGTTGGCGTACCTCATTCCTGGAACAATCACGTTTGGAGGCACAGTTCATTCCCCTGCTCTTGCTGGGGCTGTTGCAGGCTGCCGGGCTATTTCACAGCCTGACACTCTTCCGCGCTGGCGCCCTTGAGTTGGAGGGGGTGATTGCCTTCAACGGCTTGCTGCTTCTTTTCGGCTTTCCTACATGGTCGGGGCAGTTTGCTTATACCCGTGTGGCTTCTGGCATGGCGAGCGCGCGGCGTTTATTGGAGGTTATCAATGCGCCTACCGAGCTCGACCGCAACGCCAGCGGTTGTGCGCCGCAGATGAGGGGCGCGGTGACTTTTGAGAATGTGAGTTTCTGCTATCGGGCGAACGCTACCTGTGGCGCGCATTTTGCCGGGGATTCCCAGGCCGCGGGGGTGCCAACTCTGCAGAACCTCAGCTTCCAGGTTGAACCGGGGCAGACTGTCGCCATTGTGGGGCAAACGGGGTCTGGAAAATCCACCATTGCCAAGCTCCTCAATCGTATTTATGATGTGGATAGTGGGCGAGTTTTGGTGGATGGTGTGGATGTGCGAGATTGGGACCTGGAGGCGCTGCGCCGGCAGATTTCCATCATTGAGCAGGATGTATTCCTGTTTTCGCGTACCATCGCCGAAAATATCGCCTTTGGGTATCCTGAGGCGACGCGTGAACAAATCATCGCCGCGGCGCAGGCAGCACAGGCGCACGATTTTATCAATGAATTCAAAGATGGCTATGACACTGTTGTGGGAGAACGCGGGACGACGCTCTCGGGGGGGCAGCGACAGCGCATCGCTCTTGCGCGCGCTTTTCTCACCAACCCTGCCATCCTGGTGTTAGATGATGCTACCAGCGCCATTGATAGTGCTACTGAAGACCGCATTCAACGGGCGATAGAGAAAGCTGCTGCTAACCGCACTACTTTTCTGGTCACGCATCGTCTGTCGCAGATTCGGTGGGCGGATTTGATTGTTGTTATGCGGAAGGGTTGTATTGCAGCGATTGGCACGCACGAGACGCTGATGGCGGACTCGGAGGCGTACCGTAATATCTTTGCGCGTTATGAGTAAGCGTATTCTAGATCAATGAGGTTAGAGTGGGCTTTTTCCGTGGACTTGACCCTGAAGCTTATGATCGTCAGTATTCGGATAAGGAACTGACGCGGCGCATCGCTGCCTATTTCCGCCCCTATCACAGCCGGGTGGCATTGATTGCGTTGATTGTGGTGGGCACTTCGTTGCTCTCTACGTTGCAACCTATTCTTATCTCGCGAGGGCTGGATGCTTTGGTGTTAGATCGCCAGCGCCAGGACGTATTCCTGTTGCTGGTAGGTTTCATGTTGATGTATGGTTTGGTTAACTGGGGGGCGAGCTGGTCACGCCGGTGGTTGACGGCGCGTATTATTAGCGAGATTGTTGCCACATTGCGCCGCACTGCCTTCGAGGCCGCGATCAACCATGATCTCTCCTTCTTCGATGAATTCCGTTCCGGGCGCATTCTGAGCCGCATCACCTCGGACACCGAGGAATTTGCTCAGGTGGTGCAACTGGTTACCGATCTGTTGGGGCAGGTGTTGCAAGTAGTGTTATTGATGGCGTATTTGTTTAGCATCTCCTGGCCTCTCACCCTGTTGATCATCGTTTTTATGCCAGTTGTCATGTTGGTGGCGATGAGTCTGCGCCGTCTGGCGCGCAAGGTGACCCGACGTGGGTTCCGGGTGCTCGCTGAGGTTAATGCTGCCATTCAGGAGGCGGTTACCGGTATTGCGGTTGCCAAAAACTTCCGCCAGGAAGCTGCCATCTATGAAGGTTTCAGCGCAGTTAATCGCCAATCTTTTAAGGTGAACTTACAACGGGGCTATGCGCTGGCACTTACCTTCCCCTTGTTGAATGCACTCTCAGGTTTGGGAACCGCTGCGTTACTTTATGGTGGTGGGCGCGCCGTGGGTTTGGCGGCGATTTCTCTTGGGGAATGGTATCTCTTTATCACTAGCGTGGACCATTTTTGGTCGCCCATGATCAGTGTCTCCGCATTTTGGAATCAGCTGCAGGGTGGGTTATCTGCGGCGGAGCGTGTCTTCGCGCTGATTGATGCTGCGCCGACGGTGCAGCAAGTGGCGCATGAACCCGTGAGTTCCTTGCGGGGAGCCATCACGTTTGAACATGTGGATTTTCAGTACACCGATCAAGAGCAGGTGTTGAAGGACTTTGATTTGCACATTGCCGCAGGTGAGAATGTGGCGTTTGTAGGGCACACCGGGGCGGGCAAGAGTAGTATTGCCAAAATCATTGCTCGCTTTTACGAGTTTCAATCGGGGCAGATTCTCATTGATGGTCGTGATATTCGTAGCCTCGATTTACACGATTACCGACGTCATCTGGGCATTGTCTCGCAAATGCCTTTCCTGTTCTCCGGAACAATCGCCGATAACATCCGCTACGGGCGTGAAGAAATCACCGATGTCATGATTTTGAATATCGCTCGGCAGATTGGTGGCGGGGAGTGGCTGGAAACCCTGCCTGAGGGGCTTGCCACAGATGTGGGGGAACGCGGTGCACGGCTCTCGATGGGGCAGCGCCAGCTGGTTGCCCTGATGCGGGTGTTAGTTCACAAACCTGCGATTTTCATCCTGGACGAGGCTACCGCCAGCATTGATCCATTCACCGAGATGCAGATTCAGCAAGCCACCGAGCTCATCCTACGTCAAAGTACTTCGATTCTGATTGCGCATCGGCTTTCTACGGTTCGTGCTGTGGATCGCATTATTGTGCTAGACCACGGGCACATCATTGAACAGGGCAGCCATGACGAACTGATGCTGCAGGGCGGGCACTATGCCGGGTTATATGATACTTATTTCCGGCACCAGAGCCTGGCTTACGTCGAGGAAGTGGGGCGGCGTTTGGGACGCGGTGCCGAGTCTGCGAAATTGTATCCTCGATCAGTGGCATAACCCTAGATGCCAGAGGTCTTTTGTCAGTTTCCGATTGTGGGGTAGGGACTGGGAATCTCGAAGTTCATTTCCAGCCCGCCGCTTGGCGCAGAGGTCAGTTTGAGGGTGCCGCCAATCAGTGATAGCCGCTCGCTGATACCCACCAATCCAAAGTGCTTTTGAGTGGTCAATGTTGCCAGGTCGAGTGGTTGCGTTAGGCCACGTCCATTGTCAATCAGGCGAACACTCAGGCTCGCTGCCGACGTGCGCTTGAGGGCTAGACTCACATGGGTGGCGTTGGCATGTTTGCGGATATTGCTAAGCCCTTCCTGAATGATGCGGTAGACTCCCAGTTCGATCGGTTCCGGTAGCCGGCCCAGCGATGGATCTATTTCGAGTTTTATCGGAATGCCGGTCTGTTCTGTCCATTGGCTGGTAAGCGAGCGTATCGCTGCTGACAGACCGTGATTGTCAATGGTAGGGGGACGTAGATCACTGCAGATTTCGCGCAGGCTTCCCACGACCTGGCGTACTCCTTGTCGAATGCGGATAAGGTCGCGCCGCTGCTCTTCCTCAGTCAGGCTGTTTTCTGTTTCTTCTAGTTGATAGTTGTAGCTGAGCAAATCTTGAATGACCTGATCGTGCAATTCCCGCGCCAGCGCCTTGCGTTCGGCTTCGCGTTCGGTAATCAACCGGCGACTGGCTTCCTGCAAAGCCACATTCAAGCGGTCCAACGCTTCGACCTGATTATGCAGCCGTTCGATCAACTGTTGGTTGAGAGAGTCCTGCATCCTCAGGTTTTGCCGCAGTTCTAACTGGTCACGGCGCAGCTCTTCTGCCTGCTGTTGTGCGGCGTGGTAGTTCTCGAAAGCCCAAATCATGGGTGTGATGCGTTCCTGCCGGTTAGAACCTACGACAAGCTCTACAATTTCGCGCGGTGTAGTTTCCGCAGTGCGCCGGATGGCGAGCGGGCGACCCTGATATAAGACCAGGATGCGATTCGTCACCGCGAAGATTTGCTTGAGGTCATCGCTGCCCATGATAATCGTGATGCCCTGGGCTGCGAGAGATTTGATGCGTTCCAAAAATGCCTCTTGGCGGGAAAAACTCAGGGCTGCAAGCGCCTCATCCAACAGCAGCAGGTGGTAGTCAGGCTGGTAGAGGGCGCGCGCCAGGGCAATAATCTGGCGTTGTTCATCGGAGAGATTGGCGACGCGCTCTTCCAGTAATTCCGGGGGTTGGTCGAAACTCGCAAGCATTTCCCGGGCGCGTTGAGCCATGGCGCCGTCGTCCGGCAAGGCTTTCAGGGCGCCAGGGCGACGGATTTCACGCCCGAGGAAGATGCTGCGCAAGGTATTGAGATTTGACGGGAATTGCGGATACTGAGGCACAGTTGCTATGCCCAGGCGCTGTGCGTGCAGTGCATCATGCAGGAGGACGTGCTTGCCTGCATAGATTATCTCGCCACTTGAGGGGGGGATAAGACCACTGAGCAGGTTGAACAGCGTGGATTTGCCCGCTCCGCGTTGTCCTACTATACCCAGCACTTCCCCTGGTTGGAGCTCCAGGCTCACCTCTACCAGGGCAGGGACTGCGCCGAAATAACGGCTAAGGTTGTTTGTGCGTAGGATTTCCATGAGCGCCTAGATGACAAATGCCGGGGCGAAAAAGCGAGTCGCATAGACTCGCTTTTTCGCTTTTCGCTGAATCGTATTACTTGCCGCGGTTGCGGGTCGCGACGTCGAAGATCACGGCTCCCAGCAGCACCGCGCCACGAACGACGTATTGATAGGCAATATCAATATTCATCAGGTTCATGCCGCTGGTCAGCGACATGGTCACCAAAGAGCCGATGAGTGAGCCCATGACATTGCCAACACCGCCAGCGGCGGAGACACCGCCGATGTAGGCGGCGGCGATGGCGTCCATTTCAAAGAGCGTGCCAGCGGTGACGGTGGCGGATTGCAAGCGTGAGGCAAACAGAATGCCCGAGAGCGCGGAGAGCAAGCCCATTGAGGCGAAGACCACATAGGTGATCTTCTTCACGTTGATGCCGCTCAATTCTGCGGCTTCGGGGTTGCCGCCGACAGCGTAGATATGCCGCCCCAACACAGTCTGCGTGGTGATGAAGTGATACACGGCGACCACAATCAGCACCACGACGACGGTCCAGGATAGGCCATTGTACCCTGCCAGGACCCAGGTAATCGCCGCCAAGACCAAAGCGATAAAGACCAGCTTCAGGATGAACACATTCATGGGCAAGGTTTCGAAGTTGTAGGATTGTTTCTTCTTGCGATCATTTAACTGACTGATAACAAAGAGCACAATCGCCGCCAGGCCAAGGAGCAGGGTGAGTTTATGAACGCCGGGCAGGAAGCCTTCCACGCCGGGTATATCGGGGATGAAGCCGTTGCCGATGGCGTTAAAGGTGTCATTAGCGATGATAATGGTGCCAGTGCTGGCTGTCACCAGGAGCAGCGCGCCACGATAAATCAGCCAGCCTGCCAGCGACGCTACGAATGCCGGGATTTTCAGTTGTGCAACTGGGAATGCCGTGAAGAGCCCCGCAAGAGCCCCGAGCACTAGCACCAATGGAATCACCACAACCATCGGCAATTTCCAGAAGGCCAGGGCAATGGCGGCGATGGCGCCGAGGAAGCCTGCCAGGAAGCCGACCGACAGGTCAATGTGGCGGATGACAATCACCAGCGTCATGCCCACCGCCAGCACGGCAATATAGCCAGTCTGGTTGAGCAGGTTGCTGATGTTGCGGGATGAGATGAAGATACCATCTGTCGCGATGGTGAAGATGATCATGATCACGAACAGGGCGATATACATGCCGTATTCGCGGATATTCTGTTTCAGGATTCTCTGTAAGTCTTTGATAAACATCCCACGCCTCCTAGTTCGTCGCCATTTGCATGATGATTTCCTGAGTAGCTTCAGCAGTCGGCACTTCGCCGGTGATACGCCCCTCAGAGACCACATAGATGCGGTCACTCATTCCCAACACCTCGGGCAGTTCTGACGAGATCATGATGATGCTCATGCCTTGCTGGACCAGCTGATTCATAATGGTGTAGATCTCGTATTTCGCTCCCACATCAATACCTCGAGTGGGTTCATCCAAAATCAGGATATTGGGCTTTACGAAGAGCCATTTCCCCAGGCAGACTTTTTGTTGGTTGCCGCCGCTGAGGTTACCCACTTTCTGCGCCACGGTGGGGGTCTTGATGTTGAGCGAGGCGCGATACTCGTTTGCTACCTTGATCTCTGCGTTAGCGTCCACAATGCCGCGATGAGCCAGCTCTTCCAGATTAGCCAAGCTGATATTCTGCTTCACATCCTGAATCAGAATTAAGCCATTGCCTTTGCGATCCTCGGTGAGGTAGGCTACACCGCTTTTGATGGCTTCCCGGGGATGTCCAAAGGCGACGGGTTTGCCCTGCACATAAACCTCGCCCGATATCTGATAATGGGTAGGGTTGCCGAAGAGGCTCAGCGCCAGTTCCGTGCGTCCGGAGCCCATCAAGCCGGCGAAAGCCACAATCTCACCTTTTCTGATCTTAAAGTTCATATCTTTGAGAACTGTGCGACCCAGGGCGGGATCATACGCGCGCCAGTTCCGAACCTCGAAGACTACATCCTCACTTGGTTGGTGTCCAACTCGCGGCGGGTAGATATTGTCAATCTCGCGCCCCACCATGTGCTTGATCATGACTTGTTCGGTTACTTCACCCTTATGCGCGTCCAGGGTGCAGACCGTTTGCCCGTCGCGCAGCACCGTGACGGTGTCGGCAATCGCCAGCACTTCCCGGAGTTTGTGAGAGATCATGATACAGGTCACACCTTGCGCTTTTTGCTCGCGCAGCAGGTTTAGGAGGTTTTCACTGTCATCTTCGTTGAGGGCGGCAGTAGGTTCATCCAGAATGAGCAGCTTTACATTGCGGCTCAATGCTTTGGCAATTTCTATCAGCTGCTGCTTGCCGACTCCCAGGTCCCTGATCTTTGTGGCTGGATTCACATCCAACCTCACACGCGCGAGCATTTCATTCGCCCGTTTGATGGTTTCATTCCAATCTACGGTGAAACCGTTGCCGATTTCGTGACCGATGAAGATATTCTCGTAGACTGATAACTCCGGTATCAGCGCGAGCTCTTGGTAGATGACGGCGATACCTGCTCTTTCGCTGTCGGCGATGTGCTTGAAGGACTGCAGCTCGCCGTTGAAGAAAATATCGCCAGTATAGGTGCCATAGGGCCAAACGCCACTCAGCACTTTCATCAGCGTAGACTTCCCTGCGCCGTTTTCCCCCACCAGGCAATGAATCTCGCCTTGGGCAACGCTAAAACTTACGTTACTCAGGGCTTTCACGCCGGGGAATTCTTTAGTTATGTTACGCATTTCCAGTATTGGGGTATCCATTGCGCCTCCGGTTTCGTTGAGACACGGCTTAGTTGCGTTAAGCAGGAATAGTGATGGTAACACCACTATTCCTGCTTGATACACTATCCGATCAGTGCCTTACGGCAGGTTGGTGAAGTCGCTGGCGGGATAGTAGCCGGAATCCACGATGGCAGCCTTGACGTTGTCCTTGGTGACGGTGACGATGGCGGAGGGCTTGGCGGGCACGTCAACGGCGCCATTGTTGTAGGTCGTCGTTTTCTCAGGGGTCTTGCCTTCGAGGTAAGCCACGGCGGCAGCGATAGCGTCGGCAACCAGGGTGCGGACGTCCTTCAACACGGTCATGGACTGCTTGCCGTCAATGATGTATTGCACGGAGGCCTTCTCGGCATCCTGACCGGTGATGAAATATTGGGTGACGTCCTTGTCAGCGGCGAAGGCGTCGGCGATAGCGCGCGCGGTACCATCATTTGGGGCAACGATGTAGACGGTGCCCTTGTCGGCGGCGGTGGCTACGGTGAGGTTCGCCTCAGCGAGGTTCTTGGCGGTGTTGAAGTCCCAGTTCGTGGTGACCTGACCGATAATCTTGGCCATTTCATCGCGGGTGAGGGTGGGCTTGTCCATCAAGGCGATGGCTTCGCTGGAGTTCTTGATCACGAAGGTGCCATCGGCGATTTTGGGCTGGAGTTTGTTCCACGCGCCCTCGAAGAACAGGAAGGCGTTGTTGTCAGTGGAGGCGCCGGCGTAGAGGAACAGGTTGTTGCCCGTACCGGAAGCTTGCTCAATCAGGTACTGACCCCAGGCCTCGCCCACGGCGACGCT
>JAFGFB010000140.1 GCA_016931315.1 Anaerolineae bacterium | reverse complement strand
GGCGTCTTCGCCTCGAGCAACTCGCGGATGATGTCGCGCCCCACCGCATCTGTGCCCCACTTGCACTCGCCCAGCAACAACGCCTTCTCACGCCAGTTCACCGCAACCACATCTACCTGCACGCCCCGGCTCCAATGACTGCCTACATTCTCAGCCTCGAACGGCAATTCCCCGGCGCGACTCTGTTGCGCCACCCACTGGCGGCACAGGTCCTCAAAGCCTGTCAGCCCGACAAAAGCGCGTAGCTCCTCACGCACGTGCGCCAAAATTGGCTCGGAACGATAGGGTAATTCGCTTTGATGCGGTGCGATGAAGCGGAAGTAGAAGCGAAAATAGGGATCGGTCAGATGATAGCGCCCGGTGCGCGCTTGCCGCCGCTTTGCCGGGGCTACGGTCACCGGCAGGCGTCGCTCTACCAGATACAGATCACTCAGGCGCGCCAGGTATGCGGAGAGATGCGCCTTGCCGAGCAGCGCAGCGTTGGAGATCTCATCCAACGTGTGCGCACCCGCGCCGATGGCCTTGAGAATTGCCAGATGCGTCGCCGGTTCGCGCACCTCATCGTAGAGCAGGAAGGCTGGCTCAGCCACGAACATGCTGCCCGGAGCGAGCATCACCTCGCGGATGTTATCGCTCAAGGTACGGTCCGGATCGAGCCATTCCAGGTAGGCCGGGACACCGCCGACTGCGGCATAAGCCGCCACGCGTTCTTCCGACGACCAGTGAGGCAGAAACTCGCGCAGGCTGGCGAACGGTAGCGCCCGCAAATGCCACTGCCCGGTCAGCCGCCCGAAGAGCGGCGATTGGCGCGCCTGCAGGGTCTCCATCGCGTGGACGTGCGAACCGCACAGCACCAGGGTCAGCGGCAGTTGCTTGAGTCGCTGATCCCAGGCATGTTGCAACGCCGAGAGCATCGCCGGGTCAGATTCGGCGGCGTAGGTGAATTCGTCGAGGATGAGGATGGTGCGACGGTCGCCCAACACCGCGGCGAGGGCTTGCCAGCACGCATCCCAGCTGTCGAAAGTCGGCGCCTGCGCCGGTTCCACGCCGAGCACGCGGGCGAACAGCTTGCGCCGTTGCAGCATCGCGGGTTCCTTTTCCGCTGCCCAATAGATTGAGGGTACGCCTGCCTGCTCCGCCCAATGGCGCAGCAAGACGGTCTTTCCCACCCGGCGGCGTCCATAGAGTAGGATGAACTGCGCCGGGGTCGGGCGTTGGCGCGTCAACACCTCATTAAGAAAAGCGAGTTCGTCCTGGCGGTCTACAAACATCTGGGACCTTTTTCAACTAAGCACCATGCAGATTATACTAATCTCTATGGTGTTTATTATACAACACTTTCGTTCGAAATAACCGCAATATGCGATTTTGGTCATTGACCTGCTACGAAAGCCCCTATTCCTCAATGTTCACCAATTGGGTCTTCAGATAAGGGTTCTTCAAAAGAACCTTGTTGTTCCTCTTCAGAATCAAACGGTTCACTTCTTGGCAGATTGCCAAACCCCAACAGTATTTCTAGCGGCGTCTTTCCCACAAACTCATCTGTGTTGACGCCAAAGCCAGGGATGTGCGTGCTTTGCTGTTCTTCTCCAACGGTCTCAACCCAGAATATCCCGGATGACTGAATTCCTAGTTCCTCCATCGTGAGTGGCAACACAAATCGAGCATTTTGCATTGTTTCCCGTTGCTGTAGCACCTTGACAATATCTGGGTCTACGTCGAGCAAGGTTGCTATTTCGCTAAGCAAGCCGTATTGCCGCTCCTCAGCGGCCAAATTGATGATCTCAATCAGTACTTCTCGTCCTTGTTCCTTTTGACCTTTTCCCACGAGATAACGTCCGTACTCCAATGACGCCAATAGGTATTTGTGGTGATGCTGTGTCCGTTTCGCGCTTTCACGAGTTTTTTGCCAGGCTGCCACCTTCCCCTCATCGTTACCTACCCTTTCCCGGTGGTATGCCAGACGAAACCACAAATCGGCTTCCCAAAGTGTTCTCTTCGTTTGTTCGATAGCTTCGGCATAGGCTTTTTCTGCATCTTCGATATCTCCCTTAGCCCATGCTAATTCGCCGGATATGCTTGCTAAATACCAGCTCACGGCGTCATTGTCAGTTTGACGTTTTCCAACTTCCTGTAGTAGTTCCTCAGCGCTTTCTAATTGTCCTTCTAGAATGAGCAGCTCAACTCTGTGTAAGGCGTTCTCGCTCCACTGGAAAGGATATCCGCCAGCCTCTGCGGCTTGCATTCCAGCAGTGAATGCCTCTAGAGCCTCCGAGCGCTTGCCTATCGCGATATAGCTTAAGCCAAGGCCTATACAAACCCCGGCTTCCACCATGCGTTTGCATGAAGCCTCTGGCTGCATGTGGAAGAGTTCCTGAGCTTTTCGATATCCATAAACAGCTGCCCAATAATTTCCCTGCATCTGCCGTATCATCCCAAAGAATTCCCAGGCGTCTAGCGTTACAGGGTTGTCTGATCTGAGCGTATTGGCGATTCTCTCATAAGCGTCGTCGTGCTCCTGTAGCAATGCTAATGCCGTCTCTCTGGACCCTGCCGCAAGCCATGCTTTACACAAAACGATTGTAGCCAACAACCAGTCCTCTTGTTCATTTTTGTCCCAACACCAATTACGCGCATTTTCTAGAAACGGAATGGCAGACTGCGCGTCTCCAGCAGCTAGATACGCCTGTCCGATATAAAACGCCGCAATAGCAAGCGGGTCTGGCTCTACAACCACGTCTGTGAGGATTTTCTGCCATTCCGCGATTAGAGCTTTACGTTGGTTAATGGACAGATAGATATGGAGGTTACGCCAATACCCCACCAACCAATCTTGTATGCCCAACTGAGCGGCGTAGAAGTAACCAGCGATGTAATATGGTTCATGTTCCGCCCATTGAAGCAACGCCTCTTGCTCATGTCCTGATGACCACAGTTGCCAGATATCGTGACTGTGATTCAAGTAATACTCCGCAAACTTTTGGTTCCAATTTGGGAGCTCACGCTCGTCCGCTTGCTTCACCAGGACTCCAGCATATTCGTGTAATAGGCGATGGGTGCGGTATATTCCTGGGCGCTCAATCTTCGCCAGGCCCTGTCCCGAAATGGCGCGTAACCCTGCGCCCACCTCGGACAAGCCCGAAATCGCCTCAATTGGTCGGATTCGAAACGGTTGGGGAGTGACGCCCAGAAACCGGAAAACCTTCTTCGTATCCTCAGTCAAGCGATTGTAGCCAACTGTGAAAGCCCACTGTACATTTCGATGCTTATTTGCGCTTCCTTGATTTGTAGTGCCTCGGTCAAGATCGAGTTTAGGCAAAACTGGCTCCGCCATCTCCGCAACCAGGTTATGAAAGCCCCGATCATTTCTTGCCAGTTGATTGGTGATACTTAATGCCAACGGATGTCGCTCCAGCAGTGCCAGCAATCTCTGCAAATCGGATTCTGCCACATTGACAGGCACTTCAAGAGTTAACAGATTTCGAGATTCCTCATCAGACATGATATCCAATTCGTGGGCGTCAATCTGACCCTGCGATCTGTAATCCCCCCACTGCGCAAGTTGTGTAGTTATCAAGAAACAACGATGTGTACTACCCAGCCAGGGCTCGATATTGACTTCCATTCCGTCCAGAACCACTAAGAGACGGCCACTAGGTAGGCTGCGTTGCACTCTACTCTGCAGCTGTTTCAGTGATCTAGCTTCAATATTGAGGTCATCCACGGGTAGTTTAATGCCCAGGAAATCCGCCAGTTTTATCCACAGGTAACTTTCTTCCTGACCTTCCATATTGACCCAGAAAATACCACCAAGGAAATGATTCCGGATTTCAGGATTATGCACCAAATACAATGCCAGTTCAGTTTTGCCTACCCCCGCCATTCCATGTAAGACAAACACGCTCTTCGATGGCTCTTTGATATCAAGCAGTGCTTTCTGTAGCCTGTCTGCCTGGCAGACACGGCAAACATGGCGTTGAACATCAAAGTGTGGAATACCGTGGAGTCTAACACTCTCAGGTGCTCTAAGATTGGATTCGGCTATACGTAGTTCTTCATCGGTGAGAGGCCAGTCAATCTTGCGCAACAAGCTCTGCAATTCGCTCGCGCTGGCACATTTTCTGCCGAGAAACCTGGCAATTCTCTGGCGATTGGGTTTACTCATCAACGTTTTCCCGCTCTTCGTGCGTGAAATCACGAATTTACTCACCCCAGTCTGCTGCTCTAATTCCGCAGGAGTAAGGTTGAAGTGGCACAACAGTTGAGATAATGCGTCGGATTGCTTGGCTTTTTCTGTCTTTTTGTTTCCCATGGTTCCTCCGAAAACTGTTGCACGAAACCCCCGAATGCAACTGCATGCAACAGCGCGCAACTCTAGCGCTTGGTAAAATTATCGTATGACGATGGAAGTCGGGTGAGTGCATTTTAGTCGTTTGCTAGAAAAAAACATCTGGAGGCAAAAAATGGAAGATTTAATCACACGCTGGTTCTTAGTTCTATCAACCCTAGCGACTTGCGCCATATCCGTTGCCAGGTAGGTGTATGTAGAGGTAGGTGATATTATGCCCATCCGTATTTGTCTAGGTTATAACAACGATGATCTGCTCCAGGCACAGTGGGATGTGACTCGCGTCATTGAACAGTCACTCTACCGCAATTGGCCGGCTTTTCAAGCGCGCGTTGCGCTTCGCGAGGCGCTCTCAGGTGTGTCGCATACTACACTTTCACCAATCGAATGGATTCAGCGTTTTACCGAAAATCTGGTTGAAATTATCACGACATTCCAGGCCGAGCAGGCTTCCGTGCGAAATTCCGATTTGTTGACAACGCAGGCCGAACGTGACCGGCTGCAACGCATTGTTGACGAGTTCCAACAACATCCGCTCCAGGAACAAGTTACTGCCTGGAAGAACTGGTCATATCAAGCACAAACTCAGATGAGCCAGCAAGCCGAGCGGATTAAGGCCCTCGAAGGTGCGCTAGAGCGCGCCCGTACAGCGCACGCGGCGGAAACCCAGCGTCTTCAGGGAGTTGTGAGAGCGCTTCAAGATAAGGTTGCCGCGCTCAATCGGCTTTTGGTGGAGCAACAAGATGCGCTGAATCGCCAATAGGCAGTCCGCACAGAAATGCATCTACTTATAGAGACAGTATAGATATATAGCAGCGAATAATGCGCGGGCAGATGATTTCTCGTGCACCGCAGTAGAAAAAAGGGAGGAACTAGATGACAAAGTATAAACAAAACTATGGCCCGCAAATGCCGAAAGTTGCTGATTTGCAGAAGGCATTAGAACAAGCTCTCCCGGATGGTCGCTGGTTGAAGCTTCTGGAACTAGCCGAACCTACCGGCGTCGCTACCACACAACAAATGCAGCAAGCTCTATCACTCTCGCGCGACCAGGTAAACCGGCTGCTCACCCGTTTTGACGAAATTGCGCCTGGGCAACTGCTTGTACGTGTTCAGGAAACGATTGTCCGTCCCGGGCAGCGGGGGCAGCCACCAGTAGTCTACAAACTGGGCGAAGCTGGGGCAGCGCTGTTGCGCGCTAACGGATGCCCTGGTGCGCACGTTTGTGGTCTCACCGATGCGACACCCATCGCTCACGCTATCGCCACGCTGGATGTGCGTCTCGCGGCGCTCCAGGCCGGGCTGACCGTGCAGACGGAGACCCCAATCTCGTATGCAGATACGGCGCTGCGTCCTGACAATACGATCACACTATCACCTGACAAAATTGCGTTTTTCGAAACAGAACAAGCCGCCTCGCTTCCCGTACTGCGCCGTATCCGAGAATCGGTACAACACAAGGCCGACTTCTTCCGTAGCACCGCGGTCGAGGGCATTTCAACCACTGTCCGAGTGCTCATCAACCTCCCACGCGGTAAAGCTTGGGACCAGACGGTCGGCACCTGGGAACGCGCCACAGCGCTCGTCGCCAACGACACGGGTAAGGATCTACCATTCAAGATCGTAGCTATACCATTAGCTGAATTTCTTGCCAAACCGGATTGGGGTGATCCACCAGATGAGCGTTGGGAAAGTCTCTTTGACCCCACACAAACGTCGAGCTTTGCATCGAGAAAAACAACTGCCTCAAACACTGCTGAACAGACTGAGAAAAACACAGCATTAGCCCCAGTAAAATCCAGTGGCAACCTACCGACTACCCTCGCGCGGCGCACCACCCGCGATGATCGTCTCATCATGGAAGCATACTGGCAGTGTCTGATTGAGCGGGCACCTACACTGGCTTATACTGCCGATCACCCTCGAGCCGATTCGGATTTCTTTGCGATCATGCGCATTATCTACGCCGCATCCTATCCAGATGAAGCTACGCCTTGGCAGTTGGCGTTACATCCGTATGCCAGCCTGTTCATGCTGCGGAAATACATGCAGATGCACCCGCGACTCACGGATGCTTTGAAAAAAGCCGTTGAAGGCCGCGCCAGTCGTATCACCTGGAATCCGACGACCATGCTGCATCGGATGCAGGTCACAATAGATGTGTTTTTGAAATACCACGGTTTTTGCAATGCGGGCGGGCTGCAAGCATATCCCATCAGCAATTGGAGCCGAGAGGACGGCAGTGCGGACTTTCGAGTCACGGTGGATCTGCACCCTGAGATGCTCATTGGTGAACGCAGTGACGTGGTCCCGCTGCGGGATGAAGTTCGGGCTGCCGAACGGGCGCTGGCGTGGGTATTGTATTGCTTGTTTGCCTATAGTGAGGAAATCGGGCTGGGATTACGGCAACAGTATCCGCCGTTTTGGTAAAATACAATTTCGACTCTCGAGGAGACTTATTCACATATGGAAAACCAACTTACTCCTGAAGCTGCTGAAGCTCTTGCGCAGGTCTACGCTTTCCTACTGCGGCGTCGCCGTGAGCGGCTGGCGCACCAAGCCCCCGCAACCGCCGATGCTGAACCCCGGCCAGTTGTGCCAGCATTGACGGAGGCGCAGTCTCGAGGTGTGGAGACCACCATTGAAATCGTGCCGTCAGCGTCCGAATTGTTAACCGCCAGGAGTGGCAGCCATGAATAGTGCAACCGGTTCCCCAGATATAGCTTCATGCGAGGCGCTTGCCAGGTGGTTGCAGGGTGCGGCGGTATCTGCTCAGGATCTGCAGCAGCCCATTGCTGAAATCCTCAGCCGCGCGCAGCAGCAACTCCCGCAATACAACCATTTTAGACCGGCGGCTCTCAACGCTGTTTTGTGCGCCTCTGATGAGGTCCACGTAGAAATCAGAAATCAGATTACCCGCGCCGCTGCCAGAGTATTTGAATCGCAAACGATAACTGGGGTCGAAGTCTGTACGATCCCAGAACTACCAGCCTACGCACGCTTGAGCCGGCAGCAGGAAAGCGAGGCGGGCGATGCGGGACGGTGGCTCGATGACTACACGGCTTTTGCTGCGCAAGCGTCGCCCCTCACGCCGCGCTCCTTTCACTTCGCTGCGGGTCTGGATATTGGCAGCAAGGCGATCGCGCGCCGGTTACATATCGCTGTGAGTACAGCTACCAACTTCATTTATCCCAACCTTTACATGCTCTACATCGGCGAATCCACACGCGATAGAAAAAGCACGGCGCAAAATGTCGAGCGCGGCTTGTTGGACAAAGCAGAGCTGAATCATGTGCTATTGCCCAGTCGCAGCTCTGCAGAAGCTTTCATGTTGGAACTCTCTGCGCATGTCCCGCCCACTTTTGAGAGCTGGTCTTCAGAAATCCGTGCTTCCTGGCTTAAAAGTCGTAGCCTCACGGCACAACGCGGCTTGCTTCTCAGTGAGGCAGCCCATCTGCTAGATTCTTTTAGCAGGGATTACAGCAGTGGTCTGCTTCCACTGTTACTGGACCTCTATGATTGCCCCAGTCCTTACGAGCCCAAGAACACCATCGGACGGGGTTTGGAGTACATCTCTAAGCCGTATGTCACAATCTACGGCTCGACCACCCATGCAGCGATGGCGCCACACCTCAGTAACACCGTACACTGGGGGAACGGTCTGTTTGCGCGTTTTGCCATCGTGGGAACAGATAACAGTGCCACCTGGCAATTCTGGTCGCCGATCCTCGATTACCCGGACTCTCTGGTACGGGGACTGCGATTTCTGGCTTACGAGTTACTGCCTATGCCAGAAGCGCAGTTCATTGAAGGTGACGGGGAAGCATCTCGGCAGGTACAGCTCTCGCAACCGCTTCAAAGCCACGCAATTCGTGTGGAGGACAAAGCCTGGAAGCAATGGGAACTCTATAGCAAAGCCACGGGATGGGACTTGCTCGCACCGGAATGGGAAAACGCCATTCCCCAGCGCTTTCACCCCAGTTATGGGCGACTCGGCACCACCATGGTAAAAGTGGCGGCAGTTTTGGCTGCCTTCGATGCTGAGCGCCTGCCGGTGACCATTGCTGCCCCGCATGTTTATCGGGCGCAGATGATTGTCGAGAACTGGCGCATTAACCTGCACCATACCGCCGCTCATGCCCGGCGCCTGAACATTAATACCGATGTACAGGACGTCAAAGCTGCTTTTGTCGCTGCCAAAAATCTCTGGGTCAGCGGTCGCGATGTCTACAAACCGCTGGGTATGACCAAAGCCGCCTTTGGACGCGCTGTAGCCGCACTGAGCGACGTGGTTGAATCCCGCGAACGCCAGGGACCTGGTCCTAAATCGCTGGAATACCGCTATATGACCAAATAGGAATCTGTCTGGATTGTCTATTGTCCATTGAGCGGGACAAATCCACCTCGTTATGGAGCAATTGTCGCGATGGGGGTGCCGCCAAGACAAATGGACAATCCGACAATCTGACAATTCATGGCTGCGTACAAACATGTCTGATACGATGGATTTGCTGGTGCTGGTTCAAAATGATACAACGCTCAAACGTGTCGCAACTACACATGGCGGTGAATACGCCGGTCCCTGCCCTTTTTGTGGCGGACGGGATCGCTTTCGTGTATGGCCTCATCACCCCGGTGGTTCCGGGCGCTGGTGGTGCCGGCGATGTGAGCGCTCCGGCGATTCTGTGGCATATCTGGTTGAGCGTGGCGCCCTCACTCTCGCTCAGGCTGCCGCCATCAGAGATACTCAAGCGGGTATTGTTGTGGCTCTGCCAAAACCTGAGCCGGCGCCACCGCTTCTGGCAGAACCTCCATCAAGTGCGTGGCAGGCGCGTGCCTTGCAATTCGTGGCTTATGCAGAGTCGCAATTGTGGGGAGCGCAATCGCACGCCAGACAAGAGGTACAGCAATGGGGACTCAATGACGAGACGATTCGCTTTTGGCGCCTGGGTTGGAATCCCAGCGACCTTTATGACGACCCGGTGCGCTGGGGATTGCAGGGAAAGCGCATTTATCTTCCCCGTGGAATCACCATCCCACATTTTTCCGGTCAGCAATTGTGGGGCGTCAAGATTCGGCGTTACGTCGGATGGCAAGCAGCTGCCGCGCCGAAGTACATCCAACCCCGGCGCAACGATGTGGATGATGAGACCCCACATGATACGCTCTTTGGCGCCGATCAGTTACGCGGGCAATCTCCCTGTCTTTTGTTAACGGAGGGGGAGAAGGATTGCCTTCTGGCCTGGCAGGCATTGCGAGACCTGGTTGATGTTGCCTCGGTATGCGGCGCTGCCCGACGGTTTCCGGCATCCTGGCTCAGCTATCTGTTGCCTTATCGGGCAATCTTGGTTGCCTACGATGCCGATCCGGCTGGATTGGCTGGCGCTGCGAAGTTACGTGCCTGGGCTGCCTGCATTACCTCAATCCAGGTGCCGGATGGAGATGACATAGTCGCTTTTGCCCAACGCGGCGGTGACCTACGCGCTTGGCTGCTGTTTCACCTTCACCGGTTGCGTCTGCTTCCCTGAATCTCGACACTCGATTGCACTTTAACAAATAAGACACTATATCGCCTATGCTGAAAAGTGCTTGACTTTTTCTGATTCTACGGTAAAATGGAAGTAAATCAGAAGTAAGGCAGATATATGGAAAAGAAACGGCTGAACGTTTGGGTTGAGGCCGAGCTGTATGACCGGGCTCTCGAACGGGCTAAGACTGAGGATTTGACTTTGAGCCAGGTTATCCGGCGCTTTCTTCGCCAGTATATCACCCTCGATAAAACTGATGCACCTTCCCAAGGTCTGCGGGAAACGCCTGTAGACGAAGATTGAGACTAAAGAGCGGAGTGCACTGGTGCTGCGAACACCAATGCACTCCTGACCCATCCGCTGAAGTTCCCAGCGGTAGGGCTGCTCACATTATACCATAGGAAGCCTGCCGGCAGTTCCCTAATTGACGCAGGTTTCCAGCGGTTTTTGTGATCAACGGCCTACCCATGCCTTTCGGCGGCAGGGTGGGCCGTTTTTGTTTGTATTTCACACTCACTCATGGAGGCAGCTATGTACACTGGAATTGATATTGGCTACAACGCCACCAAAGCCGTTACTGATAGGCGTCGCACGACCTTTCCTTCGGCGGTTGGCAGTCCTGATCGTGCCAGTTTCACCCTTAATGGCGGCAACGAGTCGGCCATTGTATTGTTGTCGCCGAGCCATGTCCTGATTGGCGAGGAGGCGGTACAGCAGTCGCGCTTCCTCAACCGCCGTGAGGACCGCCGCTGGATTGACAGCGGCGAGTGGTTGGCGCTGTTCATCGCCGCTCTCACCGGACTGACCTCTGGCAGCCCTGTGGATGTTGAGGTTGTCACGGGGTTGCCGGTGTCCTTCTATTCGGATAAGGAACAAGTACAACAGCGGTTGCTCGGTGAGCATCGCGTTCAGCGCGAGGGCCGCCGAGGACAAATTCTGCGGGTTGTTAATGCTCGTGTCATCCCGCAGCCCTTTGGCTCATTGCTCGCCGAAGTCCTCGACGAACGGGGCCAAATCCAACAGCGCGATCTGGCTCAAGCGGCGGTGGGTCTCATAGACATCGGCGGCAAGACCTGCAATCTCTTGAGCGTCAATCGCTTGTCCGAGATTGGGCGGGAGACCACCAGCGTCAATATTGGAGGTTGGAACCTCGTCCGCGCGGTGCGTCAATGGCTCGCGCAACACTACCCCGGCCTCGATGATCTTCGCGATCACCAGTTAGCCACCGCAATCCAGGCGCGTACCCTGCACTATTACGGCGAGCCGGTCAAGGATTTCCCTGCCGTGGTGAACGATCTCGCGGCTGATCTGGCGCGGCAGATTCTCAGCGAAGCCTCGCATCTCTGGAATGGTGGCGCGACCCTGGATGCCATCCTCGTCACCGGCGGTGGTGCGTTACTTTTGGGGGAGCATATTCGTCGCCACTGGACGCATGCCCGGCTCGTCAGTGAACCCGTCTACGGGAATGCTGTGGGTTACTGGAAATTCGCCCGACGTCTGTGGGGCAAGGTGTGAAGTTTTCACACCGGTCGGTACTGCGGTTATGACGGCTGCATAACTACGAAAGGCTATGGAATGATAGGCAAACTCCGCTCTGGCTGTGTTCGCAAATCGCTGGTGCTGGATATGGAACGGGATGTTGATCTGGTGCGCTGGTTGGATGCTCAACCCAATGTGAGTGAGGCGATCCGCGCTGCGTTGCGTGCGTACATCAGCGCTTACGAGGTCACGTTGTTGAGTGTCTATGAAGCCGTAAAAGCCCTGGAAGTGCAACTTCGAAATGGCGCTTGGGTACCGTCGCCGGATTCAGGCACGGCGGACGAAGATCCGGATTTAGCCGCTCAGTTGGATCGCTTGGGATTGTGAAGCAAACAGAGTCCGGGATGTGGGTCCCGGCGCAATGGTGAGGCTCTGCCTTATCTTTTAAGCACACAGAGACCTCACCCCCATGCTGGCATAACACGAAGGGAGGCTTGACATGACGCAGGAACTGGTTGACATGCAGATGGTGAAAGTCGGACCGAGTCTCGTTGAGCGTGGTGAGCGGCTGATTGCAGCCTGGCATCACCAACAAGTACTGAACCGGCTTCAACAATTCCGCGAGACGTTAGAGCAGGGTGTTGCACCGGTAGCCTGGATGTGGTTGGAAACGCCGCAGGTGCTGCTCCTGGCGGATGTCTGTGACGCCTTAGGCCTGGATGATCTGGAGAAGGCCGAGGTGTTGGGACCTGTGGCGCAGAACGTGTTAGCAGAAGTGCTGGAGACTCGCGTGATCCCACACTCTGATCGGCCGCTCAATGTCCGTCAGGCCCATGCGCTCAAAGTTGCGCGCAAACACGGAGCGATTACGCAGAGTACGTTTCGGCAGCTCTACCCGGATCTCTCCGCTGAGACGTTGCGGCTTGATCTGGCCGACCTGGTGGGGCGTGGCTTGCTGAGGAAGCATGGCAACTGCCGGGGGACGTATCATACGGTTCACATTGCAAGATAATTATGTAGGAGCAATTAACACTATTTGGGAGCAACTTAAGATGACAAAGAAAGCAATAACATATGCCCGGGTCTCAAGCGATGATCGTAGTAAAGAAGGTCGAAACCTTGCGGAACAGCAAAGAATGACCCGCGAGTATGCCCAGCACCACGGCTATGGTCTAGTTACAGAGATTGCAGAAGATGACCGTGGGGCATCTGGTGCGAGTTTTGAGTTAGAAGGTCTAAGTCACATTCTGGAGATGGCAGAAGAGGGAGCGTTTGATGTGTTGGTCGTCCGGGAAATTGATCGCCTGTCCCGTGATTTGATCAAGCAGCTCACGATTGAGAGCATGCTCAAGAGTTATGGCATAGCTGTTGAATACGTTATCGGCGAGTACCCAGACACGCCGGAGGGTAACCTGAATAAGCAAATTCGAGCCGTGATTGCCGAATATGAACGACTCAAGATTGCAGAGCGGAACAAGCGGGGAAGGAGAAACATAGTTAGACGAGGACAGATTATGCTTCATGGAAATAAACCGCCCTTTGGTTATAGACTCTCAGAAGACGGCAAGGAACTCATTCCTTACCTTCCAGAGGCAGAAATCGTTCAGATTGTTTTTCAGTGGTATACGCAAGGGGATGAACACGGAGAACGGTTATCCTCGAGAGCTATTGCAAAAAGGCTGAGCGAGATGCAGGTACCTTCCTGGTCCGACATACGTCGAAAAGACATTGACCGCTGCAGTAAGAAGCGCGGCTATGGAGAGTGGGGCGGTCACATGGTTCTCAAAATGCTCCACAATGAGACTTATAAAGGCACTTGGTACTATGCCCAACGAAAAGGGAAGACTAGTAAGTGGCAGCACAATCCGAGGCAAGAGTGGATCTCATTAGAAGTGCCAGCTTTAGTCAGTACGGAGATTTGGGAAAGGGCACAATCCCAAGCGTCGGATAATGCATTTAAGGCAAGACGAAATGTCAAGTATGAGTACCTTATGCGTCGGAGGATGACATGCAAAATCTGTGGGTACGGTATAAGTGCCGCAAGCATACGTTCGAATAGCAAATTGTATAAGTATTACCGTTGTAACTCGCAGGCCAATGATCTGGTACACAAGTGTGATTTGCCAAAATATAGGGCCGATGAAGTAGATGCGGCTATTTGGCAGTGGATTCGCGAACTCCTTACGACTCCCGATAAACTCGAGGCAGGTCTTCAAGCATACAAGGATGATTTGGAACAGGCGAACGCTTCAGTAAGAATGGAATTAGCTACGGTCGGGAAACTGTTGAAAGAGCATCGGGGAAAACTTGAGAAATTACTCGATCTGTACCTTGCTAACGAGCTTTCGAGAGAGATGCTTGTGGAGCGGAAGGTGAAGCTGGAAGGTATTGTATCTCGATTGGAAGCACGGCAGGCGGAATTGGAAGACAAACTGTCCGCCAGGGGGCTTAGCAACGAAGAGCTAACTAGCATCTTGGGTTTTGCAAGAGCAGTCTCTGAGGAGCTCAATAGGCAGGAAGATACTTTTGAAACGCGACGAGCGCTGATTGAGATGCTTAACATGACCGCAGTACTTTCAATGGAGGATGGAAACAAGGTCATAGAGGTTTACTGTGTGCTTGGCCCTGAGAAATTCGTACATAGTGATGACCACTTTTCGAAATGGGGGGTGAGCCAGTTAGCGTCTACCGCGTAACGATGGAAACCCCCGCCCAGCTGGTCGTAGATACCGCCGCG
>JAFGFB010000139.1 GCA_016931315.1 Anaerolineae bacterium | reverse complement strand
GGGCGTAGGGTACACTCTTGCAGCAGGTCGCGGAAGAGCGCGATGGAGGCTTGCTGTTCGGGGTCGTCGGGTTGTGCGTTGAGTACGAGGCTGCTGCCGACGATGATGAGTTTGGTGCGCGGGCGGGTGATGGTGACGTTGAGGCGTTGCTCCTGGAAGAAGAAGCCCGCCAGATCGGCAGCGAATGAAGGACTGGCGGTGGTCATCGAGAAGAGAATCACCTCGCGCTCCTGCCCCTGCATGCGCTCGACCGTATCAACGACGAGCGCGCGGCGCAGATTGCGGTCCTTGATGCCACGTCGCAGGCGGTTGCGGATCTCGCGACCTTGCGCGCGGTAGGGGGCGATAACGCCAATTTCCAGCGGATCCATGCCCGCGCGCAGTAATGCCATGACCAGGTCTACGATGACATCAGCCTCGCGGTAGCTGCGTACGGTGGTATTGCTGCTCACCAAATCCACAAACACGGCAGGGTGGTCGGGGTCTAGAATCGGTTGCCAGAGATCATCCACCGGCGCCAGTTGCAGGCGGCGCGAACCGATTCCGGGCGCGGGGCGTAGGCGGTTGTCGTAAAAAGTACGGCTAGGCCATGCGGTAAGGACATCGTTCATGCGATAGGTGTCGGTGAGCATCGTTTTGTAGCTGTGCCCTACCAGAGCGCCAAAGATTGAGGTGCGCGCCAGGGGCAGATCTGTTTGCTGGTGTGCCACCACGGGCGGTAGCTGACGTTCATCGCCGATGAAGATGTAGCGTTTGCCCGCAAGCATCCCCATGATGGCTAGTGGCAGGGTGATCTGTGAGGCTTCATCGAAGACGATGGTATCGAATTCGACCTCGCTCAGGCGTTGGGTGCGGGTGGCGAAAGGGGTGGCGCCGATGATGTAGCCATCGGGGATTTTCTCGAACTGGGATTGGGTGAAGTCCTCAAAGTTCTCCACGGCTAAGCCATCCGCGCGGGCGCCAGGTCCAATTTTGCAGACCGGTAGATCTGGGGCGACTCTGGCAATTTTGTCGAGGGCGTTATGGATGGCCCGGTGGGTAAGCGCAGTGACCAGTACGCGTTCGCCTTCCTCCGCCAGGAGTTTAACCAGGTGCGCCAGGACGAGCGTCTTGCCGGTGCCTGGTGGTCCCTGAATGAGGTGAGTGAGATCGGTGGCGTAGGCCTGCCCCAGCGCTTCAGCCTGGCTCTCGTTCAGCCCCGCTGCGCTTGCCAGAGTCCAGCCGCGTTCATAGGCGCTCAAATCCAGCTGTGGGCTGATTTCACCCAGGAGCAGGGGCAGGATGCGTTCGCGCCCCACATGCCGGTCCGCTACCTCTGCCAGCGCATCGAGATAGTAGCCGCTGAGATCCATGTAGCCCTCGTCGGCGATCCAACCCTCAGGCTCATCCCAGATGCGCACCAGGTTCCCGCCGCCCAGGCTGAGTTCCAGACGCTGCTCGTCATCCACTTCGAGGGTGACTTCGAGATAAGGCTCGAGCTGCGGGTGGCTTTTGTGCAGAAAGAGGACATCCCCTTCACGGAAGCGCGCGTTGTTGCTCGTGCACATGAAGACCAGGTTGCCGGTGTGTTCGTTCATTCCGCTATAGGCAAGCCCCTCGAGAGCATAGCCACGGCGGACGCGTTCGCCCAGTGGTAAGGACCATTGGCGTTCCAAATGCTCACGTTGCTGCTCAGCTTCCTGACGGACGAGGTCTTCCAGATGGCGCAGAAGGTCAGCGGCGGTGGTGAGCATGGGGGCATCAACGGCTCGCGGTGCGCGGGCGTCCTGGTGATTTATAGGAAGATGTGATTACGTTGCTCATACGGGAATTTTACCCCGATTTGGGGAAATGGGTATTGGGGAGAGGGGGAGTTATGTCACGAATTTCCTTGAGAGGTGATGGTGGACCACGCAGGAGGTGGGTCGCACCTGCACGTATTTGGGAGTTGCGCGCACGCTTCACATGCCGTTATTGGGGTGGTGGACCGCGCAGGAGGTGCAACCTGGGAAGGCACAGGTGGGTCGCACCTGCACGTATTCGGGAGTTGCGCGCACGCTTCGCATGCCGTTATTGGGGTGGTGGACCGCGCAGGAGGTGCGACCTGGGAAGGCACAGGTGGGTTGCACCTGCACGTATTCGGGAGTTGCGCGCACGCTTCGCATGCCGTTATTTGGGCGGTGGATTGCGCAGGAGGTGCAACCCACCTGGGGGCGCACACATAGGTGGGGCGCACCCACAGGTGGGGCGCACACACAGGTGCGCCCCTACCTAAATTCTCAACGTCCCCCGGAAGCCGCGCACGCTGTAATATGATTCGGCGCCGTTGTGGTAGATGAAGACGGTGTTGTAGCGCCGGTCGCCGAAGAGGGCGCCGCCGAGGGCGCGGATTTCGGGCGGGGTCTGGAGCCAGCTGGAGGTCCGGGTGTCGAAGTCCCCCAGCTGCTGCAGGGCGCGGTAGGCGTCCTCGGTGAGGATCTCGATGCCCATGGCGGCGGCGAGCTCGAGGGCGGAGGTCGCGGGCGCGTTCTTCTTGCGGGATTGCCGCGCTTGCCGGTCGTAGCAGAGGTTGCGGCGCCCCACAGGGCTTTCGGCGGCGCAATCGGTGAAGATGACGGCGCGCGTCTCCGCCTCGACCCCCACCACATCCGGTTCGCCGCCGGTGCGCTCCATCTCATGGAGCGACCACAGACGCTCGGGGTGGGCTTCCAGGCGCGCCTGTACCTGCGCCCAGGTGAGGCTTGGATGGCGTTCGGGGTGCGCTGCGAAGCGAGCGTGCAGCGTTTCGAGAAGGGCTGCACGCTGGTCGGGCGTGAGTTGTGGGTTCGTGTTCATGTTGGGCTTCCTCCAGGGAATCAGATGGGTTGGGTAGGAGCGGCAGTCAGAGCTCAATCCTCCACCAGGGTCAGGGCTTCGAAATCGAAGCAGACCTCGGTGCGATAAATCTCCTCGCGCTTAACTTCCCGCGCCTGCCCTTCCGGCGTGACCAGGACTTGCACGGCATAGAAGGGGTGGATAGCACAGCCCATTTGGTGCGCATGGTCGAACAGGTAGACCAGGTAGCCCTCGGGGACCTCCTCGACGTGGGTTTCGGCGATGGCGTCCACCAGGTATTCGACATCCGCGTCGGGGTTAAGATTGAAGCGCGCCTTAAGTCCCGTGAGCGCCATGGCGAAGCTCAAAGCTTCCTCGGGGGATTCGACCGGCGCGAAGAGCGCCCGGAAGGCGGATTTCTGGATGAGATAGCGGTAGGTCCCCTCCTGATAGATGACGAAGGTCCGGTAGCGTGTATCCAAGCCGTCGGGTTGCCTGAAAAAGTCGGGGTCAGGTGGCGCGCCGTTTGCGTGGATGCACTCCATGATGGGGTACAGGGGTTGTAGTCCGCCGAGGTAGAACCCTGGTCCCTGGACTTCATCGCAGCCCAGGGCGATGAGGTCGCTGCAGGATGCGGGCAACTGCCCCTCACAGCCTGAATCCCGCAAATGCTGCATGTTGACGCTCCAGTCAAGGGGTGGGTACTCGGTGATGGTGACGGTGTGGGATGCCGGTGGGTTGGGGGAGAGGCGGATGCAGCTCGCCAGCAGCAACACGAGAACGATGCTTGTTTGCCGCTGCCATCCGGTCATGTTTATCCCTCCGTACTTGGGTTATGCGAAATGCAACTCGCTCTCTCGCGCGTATTCCAGGAACTCGACGGGCGCGCCGTTGTAGAGGATGAAGGCGACGGTGACCCCTTCTGAGGGGCTGTTGGGCGCGATGAGGATTTCATGCCCGGCGAGCGCCTTCTCCAGGTTATCCACCTCGAAGGCGATGTGGGGGAGGGTCTTGACGAGCTCCGGGAGTGGGCAATCTGCCTCGTAGCGCATCCACTGGATGCCGAAAGGGTTGTCCTCGTGGTCGGTGCAGAAGAACTTGTAGCGCTCCAGGTAGGTCTCGCCGGGCATGGGGGTGGTGGTGGGGATGCCGATGTGCTGGTATTTCATCTGTGGGTCGCCTTTCCTCATTGGCTCAGCTGGAGTATGCTGCGGGATTCAATCAGCGCCGCGCAGAAAAGCAACACGATGGCGAAGATAAGGACGCCAATCTCAGCGCGGGTCAGGTGGAGTTCTCGCGGCTTAAGGCTGCGCACGATTTGCTTGCCGTCGGAAAACCAGAGTGTCGCCTTGAAGGATGCCGCCGCCGCCAGGAGATAGGCGGAGAGCTCCAGCAATCCCGAGCGCTGTGTGAGATTGAACATGCGCAGGAGGCGCTCGTGGAGGGGCGGCGCTGCGGTGACCACTTCAAAGGACCAGGTTCCGGTATACAGCGCAAAGATCAGAGTAATCATCCAGAAGGCGCTATAGCCTAGCGGCACGAATTTCTCCGGGACGATTTTGGATTTCTGGGCGATGAGGTTGGCGGCAACGATCAAGGTGATGGGGACAAGATTATAGCCGAATATCTGCAGGGTTGAGGTCAGCAGGGTCGGGGCGAGTTCCAGCTGGCTGATGAAGGGGTGTTTGCCCCGCAGGATCCCTTCGGGTAGAAGCGCGTAGCTGGCGATGAGCACTGGAATGAGGATGCCGAAGAAGGCGGCAACCATCCAACCAATGCGCTGGGCGACACTTTCATTGGTGATGCCGTTGATCAGATTGCGAAGCAGTTGCATGGGATGTCCTCTATGGGAAGGGATGGGTTTGGGTTGCTGTGGGGGTTATGGTACTCCAAAGTTGCGGCGCGGCAAATGGGGGGAAGGGGCGGGCGCGTCGCGCACCCCAAAAACCAATCCTTTCCCTATCCCCCGTCCCGTAGGGACGTCTGAGAGTAGGCAGGCGTTTCAACGCCTGCAATAACGCGGGAAACCAGGCGCGTCCTGTAGGGACGCTTGAATAACACCTGTGACTTCGCCAGTGGGTCGCATCTATCGAGGCGGCTGCGGTATTTACCAGTAATAGCCGACCCACTCTTTGAGGAGCCGAAGGTCCTGGTGGATTTGTTCGTGGCGGAGACGGTTGCCCCAGACGTAGAGGAGGATGTAGTACAGGTAGCCTATGTTGAAGATCCGCCGGAAGGGGACGAAGATGGTGGTGACCGCCTCAATTTCCGCGGCGGAGAGGTTGCCGGTACGTTCGTAGCCGCGTAGGAAAGCCTCGCGGCGCCGGTCACGGCGTGCGAGGCTCTCGGGGCGCACGCCGCCGCCGAAGATGCCCAGGAAGGAGGCGATGTCGTAGGCGCGCCAGCCGTAACCGCAGAAGTCGAAATCGAGTAGCGTGAGCTTTCCCTGGCTATTCCGGTGAATGTTGCCGGTGTAGAGGTCCCCATGGCACAAGCCCCAGTTCCAGCTCCCGCTCTGCGCCCGCAGCCGCGCCTTGAGTTCGCCAACGACGGCGCGCAGAAAGGGCAGGTCAAGCTGGCGGTCGAAGCGGCTGTAGGCTTCCAGGAGCTCCAGGGACGGATCGAGGAACGTGGCTTCATCCAGGCGCCAGCGCTTGAGCGATGCGGGCAGGGCATCCAGCGCGGTGTGCATGGCGGCGAACAGTGCGCCGATGGCGGTGGTCTGCGCGTCGTCGAGCGTCTCGTTGTCGCAGGGCGCGCCTTCCGCCTCGGAGAAGAGCGCGGCAGGGCGGGGACCTTCGGGCGTCTCGAGCTGCAGAGCGTATCGCCCATTGAGCATGGGGATGGGCGCGGCGACGCTCAGCCCTGAGCGTTGCAGGGTGTTGACGATCTCAGCTTCCGCCTCGACGGCGTCGCCATCAACCCCCGGTCGCGCATAGACCTTGAGGAACACGGAGAGGTCGCCATGGCTATAGCGGTAGACATCATTGACGCCGCGGTATTCGAGCATGGTCATGGCGCCCTCTTGGGGGTAGCCATAGTCGCGGGTGAGCAGTTGCAGGATGTCTTCGGCGGCAATTGTGGAGCGAACGATGTGCATAGGGTTTTCACCTCGCTAGAATTAACTCACGCAATTGGATTTGAGCAGCTCAGTCTTTTGAAAATGCGACAGATTGCCAGACTTACCCAGCGCCGGGTCTCCCTGGCTTTGACGTTGTGCGTTTCCTTAATCCTGTAAATCCTGTCTAGATGCGTCCTGTGTCACCCTTTGCGGGTCGCGGGTGCGAGATGAGGTTGGCTACGATTTGGATCACGAAAAGCGCGAGCATGAGTATGCCGCGGATCGCGGAATCATAGCGCCAGACCATGACCACGAAGCCATAATTCATCGAGATGTAGAGCGCGACATAGGGCGCCAGTTGTTTCCAGTTCATGGTCTCTCGGAACGAGATTTTCAGAATCCAGTCATACAGCGCTTCGAGCGCGAGAAATGCCAGAAAGATTCCCAGGAAAACCGTGTACCGCCACGATTTCTGTTCCTGTTGGACGAGGAACATGGCGTAAATGGCCGGAATCGCCAATAGGAGATAAACCCAGCCGGTTTTCTGCAACAGCGCAAAGTGCTTTTTGCGAATGAGGAAGACCCAGATCAGCAGTGCGTTGTTCGCCAGACCCAATGCAAAATAGAACGGCTCAAGCATCGTGACCACCTTTCGGTTCTGAACCACGCTGACGATTTGATGCCGGGGCGCTCGCGCAGGATTGGCGCGCATAGCCGAAAGACGATTGAAGGTGCGTGCCCAGGGGGTGAACCTGATTTTATTATAGGTGAGCTCTTGGGTGGTGTCAATGGGGCGCGCTTTGGGGCATTCGTAGCAGGTAAACGATCTGCCATCAACCCCACAGTTGCCCCGCGGCAGGCTAGCCCACACGGCATCTTGGTGT